>CAYTRQ010000019.1:0-25076 GCA_964440025.1 uncultured Polyangiaceae bacterium
CCGCGGGCGGGGGTGCGGGCGCAGAGCTGGCCGGCGCCGCGGGCGGGGGTGCGGGTGCGGAGCTGGCTGGCGCCGCGGACCCGGCTTCCGCTGGCGGCACGGGGGTAGCGCCCGCGGAGCCGGATGGGAGCGCGGAACCGGCTTCCGCTGGCGGCACGGGGGTAGCGCCGGCCGAGCCGGATGGAACCGCGGGTGGGGGCTCCGCGGGCTGTGGAGGCGCCGTTCCTGCCGCTTCCTGAGCCTGACCCTCGGTATCAACGGAGACAGCTCGACGAACGACGAGAGGCGGCTCCTCAAAATCGGGCCCAGCAAGCGATCCCACTGGGGGCGTGACCGCGCTCGCCGGCGCTCCAGCCGCTGGCGGGACCTTGCCCTGGGATGCCAAAGCTCCTTGTCCTTCTTGTACGGGCGGCGGCTCCGCAACCACTGGAGGTTCATGGGCCGGCCAAAAGCCCTCCTGGTGCTCACCCGTTGAACCACCTCCAATCGAGTCCCCCTCCGTGGCAGGAGGCGCTCGGCGCGCGAGAGGCTCGGCGCCCATTCCCGGAACGGTCGCCGGTGGAGGCGCAGCTGGTGGCGGCTCCGCAGGAGGGGAGTGGGCGTGGGCAGATGATGAGGCATCCGAGGACCCGCTCGAAATCTCGGCCGGTGGCTGGGCGGCATCCGAGGCAGAACGCTGCTTTTCCCGAGCCGTCCTCAGATGCACTTGGTATTGCTCGGCATACTTGCGCTGCAGTTTGAACTCGTTCCGAAGCACTTGAGCCCCGATCGCCGCCAGCCACTTTTGCTGCAACTCATAAAACTCCTCGAGCTCCCAGCCTTTTTCAGCCAACACCTGCGCCCTCGGCTCCCCCGCATCAAGACGGGCAGTCACCTCTGCCAGCTGCTCTACGGATTCTCGAGGCAGATCCATTGCCCAACTCCCGTCCCTCGAGTCCTCAGAAGCGTCCTTGCAAGCCGACCGAGCCCAAGCCCAAAAGTGGGCGAACGCTCACCCCAGCTGACTTCTCCGCTCCGGCAGATCGATTGCCTCCTGCCGCGTCAATGATGAGAAGCGTCACGCCAGTCACCATCACTGCACCCCCGGCGGCAAGCCCGACAGCCCCCACACCCATCTTGGTGTTGGATTCGCTGTCGAGTTCGCGGATCCGATCCCGTTCCTCCGTTGTACAACCTGGATCGCATTGGATGAACTCGTCATCAGCGAGCGCCCGCGCTTCCGCACCCAACAGAGCATAAACACTTCCCACGGCGACCCCCGCCACGCCGATCCCCAACCCCGTGAAGCCCGCAATGGTCAAAGCTGGAGAAGACCCATCCGATTGGCCGTCCTTCGGTGAAGCAGCATCATCCACTTGTTGATCCGCCTCCTCAGGGGTCGACGCCTCTCCTGCTCCTGGCGCGGGCTTCAGAGTCAGCACCACCGTCTCTTCCGCTCCTTCGGAGATCTCGACTTTCTGTACCGAGCTCTTCACGCCCGGGCCTTCTGCATAAAACGAGTGTTCTCCAGGATCCATAGGTTGCGGGATGCCAACGAGTGGACTGGGAATCGGCTCACCATCGCGAAACACCTCAACTTCTTTCCCACCCCCACCTTGGACGACCACGCTCACATGGGGGATCCGGGGCTCCAGCTCACTGAGCTCTTGACGAGCCAAATCCTGAGCATCCCGAAAGGCCCGTGGAGCATTCGGTGAAAGATCCTCACGGTCGATCTTGAGGTAGGCCTCGCGCGCCAGCACCAACTGTCCCAGCCGCTCGTGAGCGCGTGCCATGTAGAGAAGGTGGGGGGGAGCGTGCACGAGCTTTTCGGCTCGAGTGAAGTAGTCAATGGCTTCCTCGTAGTTCCCCGCATCAAACGCCTGGGCACCACGCTCGGCGGCCGCCCGCGCGCCCGCTCGCTCTTCGGGCGTCAGAGCGGCAGCAATTCCGGAGGCGGTCAGGACGGCCAATTGCAGAACCAGGGCAAGATAGAAAGGTGCTCGAAGCATACGCGGGCTCATGCTAGGGGCCAGCCGGCGCAGTGCCAAGAAACAGGATGAAAATCCCGACTGGCAAAGCAGAAAATTGGGGAGGATAATCAGACGCAGCCTAACCTTGGGTGGAAGCGCTTATGCCAGTGACGATCGGCCAAACTCTGGACGGTAAATACAAGATCACCCGTCTGATCGGCCAAGGAGGCATGGGCTCGGTCTATGAAGGGGTCCATCAGCTCATCCACCGTCGCGTGGCAATCAAGGTTCTCCGTCCCAGCGAGGATCCCAGCGCCGGAGCGCGATTCCAACAGGAGGCGCGCGCTGCCGGTCTCATCGGCAACGACCATATCCTGGAGGTCCACGACATTGGCACCTTGGAGGATTCGGCCAAGTACATGGTCTGCGAGTACCTCGACGGCGAATCCCTCTCCCAGCGGATTCGACAGCACGGACGACTCGCTCCCCAGGAGGTGACTCCCATTGCCATCCAAATTCTGGCCGGCTTGGGAGCCGCCCACGAGGCAGGAATCATCCATCGGGATCTCAAGCCTGACAATATCTTCCTCCTCCGAGAGAAGGCGGGGCAGAGGGACTTCGTCAAGATCATCGACTTCGGCATTTCGAAGTTCGCCCAAAACGATGGCGATCTGAGCATGACCAAGACGGGTATGCTGGTCGGGACGCCTCACTACATGTCGCCGGAGCAAGCGCGCGGCAAGGGCGGCATCGATGCCCGTACGGACCTCTACGCCGTTGCCGTCATGCTCTATGAAGCCGTGGCTGGTCGCGTGCCCTTCCTGGCCGACAGCTTCAACGATCTTCTCTTCAAAGTGGCGTTGGAAGATCCACCGGCTCTGGAGAGCCTCGTGCCCGGCATCGACCCGAGTTTCACGGAGCTCATTCGAAAAGGAATGGCCCGAGAACCGCACAATCGATTCCAAACGGCCGCCGATTTCGCCCTAGCCATCGACACCTGGAGTCGCGGGGCAGGCATCGGATCGGGAACGGCCGTCATTTCTGGCCCCTCTCCGGCCGTGTCTGCTGCTGTGGAAGCCGCTCGACGCTCCTCGAGCCAGCTCTCCCCTCCAGGCATCGGGACTCCAGCTCCTGCCCAGACACCATCGCCGCGCTCGTCCCCCAACCAAGGCTCTGGTGTCGCGGAACCACCGCGCGTGGGCTCCGATACGGTCGCCGTGCCGGACCCACCTCGTGTGAGTCCCAACACAGTCGCCGTACCCAACCCACCTCATGTGACTCCCAACACGGTCGCCCTACCAGACCCGCCTGGTGTGACTCCCCATGCGGTCGCAGCATCCGAGCCGCCTCGTGTCCCTTCCGATCCGCTCGCGGCGTCCGAACAAGTGAGCTCTCTCCCCGCTGCCTCGAACCAAGCCGAGGCAACGCCCCACCCCAGCAGTGCCCTGAGCTCCACCTCCAATGTTCCCAGCGCAGGCCCATCGTCCCTCGCGGGCCCAGCGGCATCGGTCGCCGAACCCGCTCTCATCAACGATCCATTCGCTCGCACGTCATACCCCTCGGCCACGGAGACCCCGTCTGGACAACACCGCAACCCATCCCTGGAGTCCGAATCGACGCAGCTCGAGTCGCCGGCATTCAAGCCCCATGATTCCTCCGTCTCGGCCCATGCTCCTGCCCTCACAGGCGCTTCCCAAACCCCTTCGGCATTCGGTTCGACGAGCTCCGGCAAATGGCGAATTTCGGGGGTCGGCAAAAGCCCCGCCACCTGGTTCATCGCTTCCGGAGCGCTACTCCTCACCTTGGTGGCAGTGCTAGCGCTGGGTGGCTCGACGACGAGTGATTCCGTCGCTTCCGATGAAGAACAGGTCAGCGATCTCGATGCGCCCCAGACCTCATCGCCTGAGCCCGAACCAGCCCGGCCCCCCCTCGCCCCGAACGATGGGCAGACGGCGAGCGACATCTCTTCCGAAACCACGATCGAGGCAGACGACAGATCCAAGAACGAATCTGACACCCAACGAGAAGAGCGAGAAAAGGAGGACCAGGACAAAGGCCGCGGGGTGACCCAATCGACGCAAGAAGAGAAGCAAGGGGAGAAGCCCTCAACGTCGGAGCCGCCTTTGACCACTCCTGTGCCTCCACCTCCCAGTCCCCGGCCGACGCCCGCACCGTCCACCGAGCCACGACCTCGTCCCCAGTCGGCACCGGCACCTCCCCCTTCACCGAAAGAGGAAAACAAACAGGAAGAGCAGCACACCAAGGAAAAGGAGCGGACCGATTGGGGCTACTGACTCCGAGCCGGAAAGCGGCGGCGACCGGACGGGAATAGGGAGCTACCGAACCATCGCTGGAGAAGCGCCCGAGTCCGCCTTCGCGGAATCGATCTCCCCTTCGCCGGACGGAGCCTCCGTTTCGGACGGCGAGGATTGCGAAGACGTATCGCCCGTTCGAGAAACATAAAGGCGATCCCACAAGGACTCGGCGCTCGGTTCCACGGTTGCCCCTTCCAAATAGAGAATGCGCTCGAACTCGGCACGCCGTAGATCCCGCCCGGCCTCATCGGTGACGGACACCTCTTCGATGAGGTGAATGCCATCCTTTTCATAGGCCGGAGAGCTCACGAATCTGAAGCGGAGGGATCCACGAACCCCGGGCTCAATGCCACGAGCCTGGCGCACCCGCTCCAAGCCGATCTGGGCAATCGGGTCCAGCCGTCCAGAGCTTGGCAAAAAGACGGTGAGCTCCGTATCACAAGCAACCGCAGGATTCTCGGCCGCACAACCATCGCTCACAGCGGTCACCACAACCTCATCGCCCAACCGTTCCAGGCTAAACCGGCTCTTCTCTGGATCTCCGCGGTAGCTCCCCACGCCATAGACCTCGGAGCGCCCCTCCAAGGTCCGGATCAAGGCCAGCGGGCCCGCCTCGAAACCACCTTCGACGCGGTGAGTGCGCAGCCAGGCGATCTTCAGACGGTTGGCGCCCCCACCGTAGGTAATTCGGCCCTCTTCGATGGCGTCAGCCTGCGGGGTCGCCCCCCTCAGGGCCTCACTGGCAAACACGGGCTCACCGTTGCAGGCGGTCGTGCTCGAGGTGGGTTGCCCCTGAGCGAGCTCGGGGACCACGAAGGTCCAAAGCTCCTTTTCGGGGAGCTGCTGCACATAGCCCGCTTCCGTGGTGCCGCGCGAGAGATTGCGCACGCAAGCCGGCACGGGCGCCAAGGTTCGAGAAGAGTCGGGGCTTTTGGATACCGTGGGTTGCGCGCAACCAGCCGCTCCCAGGGCTGCCACCAACAGGCCTAGATGACCGAGCATGATGGTCGAGCCGCCCTTGCGCTCCCCTTTTGGGGTAAGCGGTCGCGAGTCCCCTCGACGCTCATTGAGCACAGCCGACAAGTTCAGCCGGCGTTGTGGCCAAGTTCGCTCCGGCCAATGGCCAACAGGCGGCAATCCGGCGGCTTCCTGCGACATGGGCGGTCTCTTGTCGTTGCACCCTCTGGGCATGAGGACAGTGTAGTCCAAGGGAGGAGGGCAGACCTAGTTTCTTGCATGTCGACAAGACTTTTTGACGCAGGCCGATGACCCTTTTTCCTCCCCACCCCCGTCACAGGGGATGATGCAAGACGCGCATCCGCTAGCGGCAGAGTTGGGATCGTGTCTCGAGCGATGATGTGTCGGGGCAATATTGGTCTCCATCTTGATCACACACACCCCCATCCTTCCATGACTCGCTCTGCCCACAAGAAGGAACATCGGGCCACCAACCGTTACTCCGGCCGCAACCTTCCGACGTGCCAGTGCTACATTGAGCGATCGGTCCGGTGATCAACCTCGTTTCCTTCTCGTCGCAATTGAAGTCGTAGCCCCCGCAGCCGTCACGATCATCCGCGAACCCCTCGCTTTGCCCCGGGTAGGCTCGCTCGTCCACGTCGCAGCAGTCGTTTTCGTCCGTGGAGGTGTAGTCGCTGGTGTTCGGTGGCTCGGAGCAATAAGAAACCGGAGTTCCGGTGTACCCATCTCCGTCATTATCATAAAAGTAGTCGTTACAGTCGCCAGAGGCGCACTCACCATCGCTACTGCACGGCTGCCGAGCGCTCTTTTTGCACTGGCCGCCCGAAACGCATTCGGTCCCGGAACCGCAAGCGCTCGGCTTCCAATGGCCCGACGAGTCACACACTTCTCGGCCACCGTTACACCGCGTGTCGCCCGAGGAGCACTCCGCGCAGACGCTCCCGGAACAACCATAGGTGCAGCTCATCGCTGGTTGCCAATCACCATCCCCACCACACTCGAGCAGCTCACCTCCCTCACAGCGCGTCGCCGAAGGCATGCACTGGGTGGCGCAGGTCCCGCCCACACACACCGGCGTTTCATCACTACTCGGCGCCTGACATGCGTTGCCGCAGGCTCCGCAATTTTGGACGTCATCCCCTTGGATGTCGACGCATTGCTCCTGGTCGCCCTCACCACAGCACACCTCGTCTTCTGCACAGGTGGTTGCACCACAACTGATCCGGCATTCGCCGTCCGAGACGCACTCCATCCCAGTACCGCAAGCACTCGGCTTCCAATGGCCCGACGAGTCACACACTTCTCGACCACCGTTACACCGCGTGTCGCCCGAGGAGCACTCCGCGCAGACGCTCCCGGAACAACCATAGGTGCAGCTCATCGCTGGTTGCCAATCACCATCCCCACCACACTCGAGCAGCTCACCTCCCTCACAGCGCGTCGCCGAAGGCACGCACTGGGTGGCGCAGGTCCCGCCCACACACACCGGCGTTTCATCACTGCTCGGCGCCTGACATGCGTTGCCGCAGGCTCCGCAATTTTGGACGTCATCACTCAGCTTCGCGCACGTCGCAGAATCACCCTCACCGCAACAGGTTTCGTCCTCAGCGCACAGAGCTTCTTCTCCGCACATGCATTGACCGTCAACACACTGATCGGCGCGCTCGGCGGGACACTCTTGACAGTTGGGGCCACAGTGAGCGAGCTCGGCTGACAGCCCATCCGCCACACACTCCCCTGCACTCCCGTTTTCACAATCAGCCGTACCGGTAGCGCACCGGTCGCCGCCAATCCCGGTAAAGCAACTCAATTCTTCTCCGTCCGAGCAAGAATGAACGGCCAGCTCGTAGCTCTGACGAGTCCCCTGGTCGCCTGCGTCGGTGACCATCACTACCAAAGAGGCGGGGCTGTCCAAAACTTGCTGGGGGGTTCCTGTCAGCACCCCATTCGTCCCAATACTGAGCCAATCGAGCTCGGAAGAGACGTCAACCAAAGCAAAATAGTAGGGCTCGGTGCCTCCTTCCACCTCGATAGTGGCAGAATAGGACTCCTCCGCAGTCCCATCGGGCAGCGAGTCGGTCACGATACTCAGTGTCTTTTCTTCACAATCAGAAGAGTCACAAGACATCGAGCCTCCGGTAGATGTCGAACCACCGCTGGACGTCGAACCACCCGTCGATGTCGAACTACCGCTGGACGTCGAACCACCATCTGCACCGATAAAGCCGGCACCACCGGAGCCGACAGCACCAGAGCCACCAGTGCCAGAACCACCGGAGGGGAGTCCGGGCCTTCTCATTCTGGCGCCCCCGCTCGCTTCAAGGGACGCCCCACCCCAACCTTGACCCCCACTCGCGGAATCGTCTCCGCTCTCTCCTGCGCTTCCACCAAGCGGATCGGCAAACTGGCGCTCAGGACCACACCCCGACCCCAGACTCAGCATCAAAACAACTGAGAATCCCAATCCCATGAGCCCAGCAAGCCTCAGCCGCGCTCCTCTTCGATCGACCTTCATTTTCTCTCTCTTCTTGCACAGGAGCCCTGCGGATCGGTCACTGACCGCTGCTGGACCCAATCGTCACCGCGATTCGAAAAGCACCACCACTATTCGAGTCGTGAAACCGGTCGTCCTTCTATACTATTTTTGCCCCCTTGCACCATTTCTTCCGAATACAGCGAAAATTTCTAGGTTGAGCCAAAATTCGCGCCTTCATCCTCACCCCAGCCCTCGGGGGCACCCTCAACGTAAGAGCCGGTTGAGCAGAGCTGGTTCGCGACGCGAAATGGCCACTTCGTCGCCCGCCCCTTCGGGTCGAGGGCGGGCGACTCCGTTTTTTGCCCATTTTTTGCCGTCGAACCTTTGTTGCTTGTTGGTTCGCGTCCATTTGTGGACGCGAACGAGCTAGGGGGTCATTCACCCGCAAACTCCACCTCCACTCCCCAGCCGCGGGTGAGGCGGGCAAAGGAGGAGAGCGGCGTCCACCGCGTGGCCGAGGCTTGCCCATTGGATGGACAAGCACTCCGTATTCAAGGAGTATCATTGTTATGATTTGCTGGAAAAAGCTGCTGCTCACAGCCCTGGTCTGTGGATATGCCATGGGGTGTAACGTCTGCGAAGACCTCGACGCTCGAGTTTGCAAAGATCTGGGCAAGGAAGATTGCGCTCTCTGGAAGGAAAACGGCCTCAACTATACGGCCCAGGCCAAAAAGGGAGGCGGGCGACGGAGCATGCTCAAGTCGGTGGTTTTTGGACCCGGGGCAACCATGTGCCGGAGCGCCGGAAAGGAGCCGGCCTATTCACGAATGCTCGAGGCAACGAAGGAAGCGCTTGCGGCGACTCGCAAAGCACAAGAATGACCGGCGAATCTTAACAAAGGAAGCGCTTGCGGCGACTCGCAACGGAGCGAATGAGCGTCAAGTCTGCGCCCACGACTCACAAAGGAAGCGCGCTCGACATCTGTGCCAGGCCTCCGGATATCGCCTAACTCATTGATTTGTCACGACATTTCTTGGTGTCCCGGTAGGGTGTGCCAAGTTTCGGGCGAAACGATCAGTCTTTTCGAGCTCAGGACCCGGTGTCAGAGTGAAGTGGCTGCACTGGTTGACGAGTCACGATTGCACGATCCAGCAGCCACTCGTTCGACCGGCCCGCACTCGGCCGAATCGATGAAAGGCAACCCATGAACATCTCTTTCTTACCTCCTACCCTTTTCTCTCGCTGTACCCTCGCCACCTCCGTCTTGCTCTCGCTCTCCTCCCTCTCTGGCCAGGCGAACGCTTGCGGCGGATTGTTCTGTTCATCGTCGGCGCCAGTCAATCAAGCCGCGGAGCGGATCTTGTTTGCCCAAGAAGATGGCGTGACCACACAGATTGTGGAAATCCTCTACGAAGGCCCGTCGGAACGCTTTGCTTGGGTGTTGCCGGTGCCGGGCAGTCCGGAAGTGGCGGTGAGCTCCAGCCAAGTGTTCGATCAGCTTCAGGCAGCGACCAATCCCCAGTATAACCTGCAAACCCAACCCCGTGATTGTGGCCTCGTTGCCTTGAGCGGCTCGCCCGAGGCTGCCAGCGGAGGAAATTCCAACAACGGGGGGCCACGGGTCACCGTCGTGGATGCCGGCGGAGTGGGACCGTTCGACTATGAGACGATCTCGGTCGATGCAGCCGACGAAGATCCGGCAGACGTGGCGATCCAGTGGCTACAGAACAATGAGTACGATGTGGGTGCTTTGGGCCCCGACGTACTGCGGCCCTACTTGGAAAATGGGCTCAATCTGATTGCCGTACGTCTCCAAAAGGGCGAAGCCACGGGAGCCATCCAGCCGCTGTCTCTCACCTTCCAGGGGCAACGTCCCAGCATCCCGATTCGTCCCACAGCGGTGGCCGCCAATGACGACATGGGGGTCATGGTGTGGCTTCTTGGCGAAGCCCGCGCCGTGCCCACCAACTACCTGGGCCTAGAAATCAACGAGGCCTTGCTCGACTGGACCAATCCCAATGGCACCTACAACAGCGTGATCTCGCTCGCCGCCGATGAGGCGGGAGGCAAGGGCTTCGTCACCGAGTTTGCAGGGGATGCCGAACCGTTCGACAGCACCATTCGAACGGCAGCACCGACCGAAACAGACAGTTATCTTTCTCAAGAGACTCATGATGCCCTCGCAGACTTGGCCCTGCGCTTTGGCAGCTATGACGGCTTCAGCCGTACGCTGTCTCAGCATGTGACCTTCCGCGACCAGCTCACCGCAGACGATTTCATTCAGTGCAGCTACTGCTACATCGACCCGCAGTACAGCTACGCACGTGGCGATAACGCACCCGACTACGGCGACAGCTTCGACGTGACGACCGATCCCATCATGGATACGGATATGCAGGCACTGCTTTCCGACTTGGAAGAACAGGTATTTCGGCCCATTCGCGATGCTGCCGACTTGTTCTCCGAGCATGACTACGTGACCCGACTTTACACCACCATGAGCGCTGGCGAGATGGATGAAGATCCGGTGTTCGATTTCAACCCGGATCTCGAGGACGTCTCCAACATCCATACGGCAACGCGCGAGTTCTTGGGATGTGAGACCCCCGAGTGGGTCGTCACCCTCGAAGATGGCCGCCAGATCTACAGCGATAAAGACGGCAACTGGCCATTTTCCATCGACGACGATGACGAAGACCGCTTGCCCGCCAACGCGCGCATTCTCAGCTTCTCCACCAGCGGCCCCGGCGAGGTGCAAGAGGACAACATGGCGACGATCGACCGTAGGCTCGACGAGACATCCCGAGCCTTGTGCAGTTTCTCCCCGGCGCGCAACATGGGGGCCACTCATCTGCTTTTGGCCTGGTTCGGAGTGCTCGGTGGCGCTTACGTCCTGCGCAGGCGCAGGCGCCCAACGCACCCACGATGAGGAAGCCCCTCAAGGGGAAAGGAACCGCAAGAGCTCTTTCATGACGCGTCGATGGACGTCCTTTTTCGACAGGCCATCATCTTTGCTCTTCGGTTGCTCGGTGGATTCACAGAGGGGCACGTCGAATACGGACAGCTCCATGGTACACTGCCCGAGAAAAGAAAAGTGGCTGGCCCCTGGGAGGAAAAGGCTCGTTTCTGGGGCGAGGTGGTTCGCGACGTAGAGGGCATGTTCCTCGAAGGGAAGGAAATTGCCGGGACGCCCCGCGACCAGCAAGGTAGCAACGGTCGCTTTCTCCAGCGTTTCAGGGGCGAAACTCTGGGTGAGCGCTGGCTCCAAGAGCACCAAGCCATCAAAAGACAGCGAGCGGTGGCGCAGTGTTTGTTGCGGTGGTTCTGGTGGAGGACCATACACTTTTGGATAACGACACCCCAAATCCTCAGAGGGAGCGGTGGCGCAGTAGTCGGCAAGACGAGCCGGAGTGTACGCAAGCCCCGCAGCGGCTAGCAGCGTGTGCCCTCCGGCCGAATGCCCCACCCCGTAGAGCCGATCGGCAGCGACACGCCGGGCCCATTCGGACTCGTCGAGAACATGAGCCAAACCACGGTGCACATCATTCGGTCGACGCCAAAAGAAAAGGGGCGCCCTTTCGTCCGCGGTGTGCAACCCATAGCGCCGGGACTCACCGTAGTGTTCCACGCCCACCACCAAAAATCCCCTTGAAGCCAATGTCTCGGAAAGCCAAGCGAGATCGGTAGCGCTGCCGCCCGCACCGTGACTGAGCACGACGACAGAAAGCTTCTCGTCCGCGTTCGAAAGCTCGCGCGGCGGGGCATCAACGGCCACGTGCCCAGAAGCCAGCAGATAGGGATAGTGTTTCTCTCGAGTACCGGTTTGCGCCGGATACCAAAGGCTGACCAAGCCAGGACGCCCCGCATCGTCGGCCGGCAAATGCATTTCGGAAAAGCCGACTGGGTACCGACCGCGGAAATCCTGCAAAGCGGGCTCGGCGCCCGACCTTGGTGGGGAATTTTCGAGGGCGCCCTCGTCTGGAGTGCGCGGAGCCGATCCAGCAGCACTGTCCGGAGGTTCTTCAGCTTCACGGGTCTCCGACCCGGCACAGCTGATGTGGAGCCCCAAGAGCACGGGAAGCGCTACGCATTCGATGAGGGAAGAGAGGAGGCAGACTTTTTTTGGCATCTTCACGATTCGATGCGCCCCGTTGCTTGCGGGTAGAGCACGAGGGTGATGACTTGCGTTCTAGGACGCATCCATATCCTTGGGAACAGAAGTCTTTTCGATAATTGCCAGGAGCTCGGACACATCGACCGGCTTGACGAGATGAGCGTCGAACCCGGCCTCGCGACTTCGAGCGCGATCGGCACTTTGTCCGTATCCAGTGAGAGCAAATAGCCAAGAAGGTGCTTGAACCCCCAATGCAAGGAGCTCGGCCGCCAGTTCGTAACCGTCAACGACGGGAAGGCCAATATCGAGAATGGCAATCTGGGGCGCGAAAGTCTTTGCCAGATGAAGTGCTGACGGAGCATCAGTAGCGGTGACCGTTTCGTGGCCGGCAGCATCGAGCGTCTCCTTCAACAATTCCAACGCGTCAACATTATCATCGACGATCAAGATCCTTCGCGACACCCGCGGACACCCAGCCATTTCTTTGACTCCCTGGCCGACGGCCCTCTGAGGTCGATCCTGGGCGGGCAAGCGCACGCGAAATTCACTGCCGTGTCCAAGGCCCTCACTGTGAGCACTCACCTTGCCGCCGTGCAGGGAAACCAGATTCTTGACCAGGGCCAAGCCAATACCCAAGCCCCCTTCCGCACGATCAGACGACCTCTGCCCCTGCTCGAACAGGTCGAAGACTCTGGGCAACATCTCCTCGCTCATGCCAACACCATCGTCCTTGACCGAAATGACGATTTCGTTGCCTTTCTGCGAGACAGCGAGCTCGATGGCTCCTCCGGCGCTGGTATAGCGGGCGGCATTGGTGAGCAGATTGGCCACGACTTGAGTCAAACGAATGGCATCGCCATCGCAGAAAAAGGTGTCAACGGGACAATGCACGATGAGTTGATGTCGATGACGTTCGAACAAGTCACCGGTCGTCTCTACGGCATTTCTGACTACCGACGCCACGTCGATCAGCTGCGTGCGGAGCTCCACTTTTCCGCGCGCGATGCGCGACACGTCGAGGAGATCATCTACCAGACGAGTCAAATGACGAACCTGTCGGTCGATAATCTGGTATTCGCGCTCGCTCCAGAGCCCCGAACCCGTGGTGAATGACTTTTGACGCGCTAACGCAAGCGCCGTCTGAATGGGAGCCAAAGGATTCCGCAGCTCGTGACCCAGCATGGCCAAGAACTCGTCCTTGGCTCGACTCGCCGTGCGCAACTCGGACAAGAGTGCCTCCCGTTCGGCATTGGCCGACTCGAGCACAAGCCGGCTCTGCACCTGCTCGGTGATATCCACGGCCACGGCCATCATGCCATAAACCTTGCCCAGAATGTCGCGCACTGGCTCGAGATTGAAGTGGAACCAGGCCTTTTCGACGCCGTTGCCCCGATCCATCTCCACCGTGTGCTCGTGAGTCCAAAATGGCTCTCCCGTTTCGTAGACTCGATCGAGGATCGCCGGCATGTCGGTATCGATCAGCTCTGGAAATGCCTCCGCGTAAGATTGACCAATGAGCTTCGGACGTCCCACCATCTGCCGATAGCGGGGGTTGGCGATTTCGAATACGTGATCGGGCCCCACCAAGAGGGCCGTGGCCACCGGCGCTTGTTCGAGCAAATTTCTGAGCTCGATTTCGACTTTGCTGCGCTTGTACGTCTCGGAGATACGCCGGCGGGCGGACTCGAGATAGGCGGCAAACTGATCGAGAAAACGTCGATAGGGAGGATCGAAAGAGAGCACGGGACTCACCCCGAACACCATCAACATCTTGTTTCCCGTGACTCCCCCTCCACCGGTGTCGGCATCGCCTTCGGGAAACCCCACGACGTACGCCTCCTCGACGGTCCCAGTGACCCACTCGGGCAAACCGAGCGGCGCGACACCAGCGCGCAGCGGCAGGACGTCGGGAAGGGGGGAGTCCTTCGTTAACGCATCTCTCACAAGACAAAGCACCTCAGCTTGTCCCTCGTCACCAAGGCCTGTGACAGCTTGCACCCGAAGCCGAGAATCGTCGGCATCACAACGACAGAGAAGAAAAAAAGGAACGTCGATGGAGCAGTCCTCGAGCACGACGCTCGCACGCTCGGAGAGGAGATTGGTGTCAATGGCAGTGGCAGAGGCATCAACCAAGGCGCGAAGAGCCCGAGCCCGACGCTCCGCCAAAACGCGCTGCGTGGTTTCGGTGCAGATCACCAGAGTTCCCCCGACGCGCCCGTCCTCTTGGTATACGGGGGAATACGAGTACGTCCAGTAGACTTCTTCGAGCTTGTCGTTTCGCCAGATGGGAACGAGCGCGTCTTCGTGCCAACTCCCGATGGCTCGGTCCATCACGGCCTCGATTTGAGGGCCAATGATTGGCCAGATCTCTTGCCAACATTCGCGGCCCCTCTGCCCCATGGCCGCGGGATGCTTGCCACGGCCAAAGCTTGGGAGATAGCCGTCGTTGTAGAACTGAACGAGCGCCGGCCCCCACCACAGAAACATCGGCTGGCGCGCGTGGAACATGGTCGCCAGGGTGGTCCGCAGAGGAACGGGCCATGTCTCGGGGGGGCCCACCGGCGTGTCTGCCCAATTGACGGCTCGCGCGGTCTGCCCCGCCGTTCCGCCTCCCTGCAGGAACCACGGATGTTGGATCCTGTCGTTTCGATCGGCTCCGGACCCACTATTTCGCTTCCCCGAGTCGTGCATGTGAAAACCCGTCACCGGACGCTAGAACACATCGCATCACCTTGAAAGGCCACATCATCACTTCCGGCAAAGGTGAGGGGAGCAACAGCTGAACCGAGTCCATCGGTTCGCTGAGATGAACCTTCCTCCGGTTCGTTGCGACTCAGCTCCAAGATCGCGCGCGTTAGTGAATCCGCTGCCCCGCCTTGGCACCGCTATCTGGAGAAAGAACATACAAATCGCTCTTTCCCTCACCAGCACAGATGACCATGCCCTCGCTCGTGCCGAACTTCATTTTTCGTGGGGCCAAGTTCGCCACGATCACCACCAGGCGTCCTTCGAGTTGTTCCGGTTCGTAAGCAGCTTTGATCCCTGCAAAGACCGTCCGCCGTTCCTCCCCGCCGAGAGAAACATCGAGCTTCAGCAGCTTACGAGCCTCGGGCACGGATTCAGCCTTGATGACCCGAGCCACACGAAGGTCCACTTTGCCGAAATCATCGATCGTACAAGTTTCCGCGAGTGGCTCCTTGGCCAGCGCTTCACCGCTATCTTCCTGGGTTTGCACAGCCACGCCTGCCGCGTCGGATCCCGTGGCCTCGGCCCGACTCGCCTCGATCATTTCGTCGATTTTCTTGGGATCAACCCGCTTCATCAAATGTTGAAACTTCCCGAGCTCGGTGCCAACCAGAGGGGTCTTCGCGTCCTCCCACGTTTCGATCGAAGCATTGAGGAGCTGAGCGCTCTTTTCGGCTAGTTCCGGCAGAGTCGGAGAAAGATAAACCGCAATCTGTCGATAGAGGTTGAGCGCCACCGTACAAACATCGGAAAGTTCCTGCTCTTTTCCTGGTTGCTTCTTGAGTTTCCAGGGCTGCGTATGATCCAGGTACTCGTTAGCGCGATCGGCTAGACCCATAATCAACCGCATTGCCCGAGCGAAGTCCCGAGTCCCGTAGGCCTGAGCAATATCAACCCCGGCCTGCACGCCGGCCTCGAATCGCCCGCCGTCGTCCGGATATTCATCTGAAAGCTTGCTCACGAACCGCGCCGTGCGACTCGCCAAGTTGACTACCTTGCCGATCAGATCCGAGTTGACCTTGGTCACGAACTCTTCGAGATTCAGATCGATGTCGTCCACCTTGTCACTCAACTTACTCGCATAGAAGTAACGCAGATAAGCTGGATCGAGATGCTCGAGGTAGGTTCGCGCACGCACGAACGTACCTCGAGACTTGCTCATCTTGTCGCCGTTGACCGTAAGAAATCCATGAACCTGCACACGGGTTGGCAAACTAAGGTCTGCGCTCTTGAGCATTGCCGGCCAAAACAGCGTATGGAAATAGGTAATGTCTTTGCCGATAAAATGGTGAATTTCCGTCTCGGAGCTTTTCCACCATGTGTCGAGCTTCTCCCCATTCTTGTCGCACCACTCTTTCGTTGACGCGATGTACCCAATGGGTGCGTCGAACCAAACGTACCAGTAGTTTCCCGGTGCATCGGGGATTTCGAAACCGAAGTAGGGCGCAGGCCGCGAAACATCCCAGTCGCGAAGCCGCTCGGACAAGAAATGCCCCTTGAGGTAGTTGGCAATCTCCGGTTGAAGATGTTCGTCGGATTCAACCCACTCCGTCAAAAATTCGTGAAGTTGCTCGATCTCCACGAAATAGTGAGGGGCGCTGCGTGCTTCCGGAGTCGCCCCCGTGTATACGCTCTTGGGATCTGCCAGATCCGTCGCAGCGTAGGCTGCGCCGCAGTTCTCACAATTGTCTCCATACTGGTCGACAGCGCTACACTTCGGGCAGCTTCCCTTAACGAACCGATCTGCCAAAAAGACACCGGCCTTCGGATCGAAAAGCTGCGTTACCTCGCGTTCCACCACGAGACCCTTTTGGCGCAACCCCGCCCACACCTGAGCACATAGCTCACGATTGGAGTCGGAGTTGGTGCTGCCAAAGTTGTCGAACGCCACGCCAAAATCGGCAAGATCGACCTCGTGGTGCGCCTTCATCTCGGAAATGAGCTCGTCTTCACTCCGCCCTTCCCTCTGAGCCCGCATCATAATGGCGGTTCCATGAGTATCATCGGCACAAACGTAGAGGACTCGACGCCCTTGGGTCTTCTGAAAGCGAACCCAAATGTCCGTCTGGAGGTATTCAACGAGATGCCCGAGGTGGATGTGCCCATTTGCGTAAGGAAGTGCGCTGGTCACGAGGAGCCTGCGGCTGGTGTTCGATGCTGAGCCCATAGGCGAAGCCTCCTATCACGGCTCGAACAAGGCAAGCAGGTGTGGCCACAACCCCGGCTGAGGTGTAAGCCCAGCTCATGACGCTTCTTGATGGTCGAGTTGCACTAGTCACCGGTGGCGGGCGTGGAATCGGCTTCGCTGTCGCGCGCGCGCTAGGAGCCGAGGGAGCCCAAATCGTGCTCAACGACCTCGGTTGTGATCGGAACGGTCAGGGAAATGATCCAAAAGTCGTCGAGGACGCCGCAGAGCAACTGCGCGGCGAAGGGATCTCGGTTCTGACGAGTCCCCACGATGTCTCCGACCGCGAACAAGTGGCCGCGATGCTTTCGTTTGCCGACCAGGCCGTGGAGACAGGGGAACTCGGGACGATCGACATTCTCGTCAACAATGCCGGCATCACGGCCGACAAAAGCATCTTCGAAATGAGTGATCCCCAGTGGGACTCGGTCATCAAAACACACCTTCGTGGAACGTTTTTGTGTACTCAGGGTGTATGCGCCCGCCTGCGCCGCAAGAAGATGCGCGGCAGTATCGTGAATATGACGAGCGTTTCGGGGCTGCTCGGTAATCTTGGACAGGCCAATGAGTCGGCGGCCAAAGCGGGCATCTACGGACTCACGCGCACTTGCTCCATCGAGCTTCAAAAGTATGGAATTACGGTGAATGCCGTGGCTCCCATCGCCCGCACTCGCCTGACCCAAGAGCTTCCCATGTTCCAAAAGGCGCAGGGGACCATGGAACCTGAGCACATTGCCCCGGCGGTCGTCTACTTGGTCAGCGATCTGGCAGAAGGACTGTCTGGCACGGCGCTGAGCGTCGCCGGGGGAAGAATTGCGACCATTTCTCTGAACGAAAGCCAGGGTCGAATCAAAGAGGCCGACGAGGGGATCTGGAAACCGGCCGAAATCGCAGAAAATTACGCCTCGATTGCCAGAAAATAACTCGGATGTTTCCCCACCCCGGACACCGGAGAGCTTTTTTGCGCCGTGGCTCCCAGTGAGAGGCGAGTTCCCATCTGGCCCATCTGGCGCGTCGTCGCCCCGCCCGCCGTGATCCACGAGCGGGCGGGGCGCTCGCTCGGCCTTTTTCGCGCCCGCACACACGGTGAGGGCGCGAAAAAGGCCTTCAATGCCTCAACCTCCGCCCGATGGAGCGATGTTGCTTTTTGACTCGCATCCTGACGAATGCGAGTCCGAGCGGGGCGAGGGCGGGCGACTCCGCTTTTTCCCGCAGGTCTGCCGCTCTCGCCTCAGTGCTTGTTTGGTTCGCATCCGTTTCGGATGCGAACTAGGCTACAAAAGCCGAAACGGTTGATGTATCGCGATCCTCATATCCCACTTTTTCTTTGGGTGGCGGCGGCCTTGGTTGTTCACGCCATCGGGGGCGGAGGTGCGCATGAAGCAGCCGAAGTGTTGGGAGAAAAGCTTGATATCCGGGACTTCGCGCGTCTCGTCTCTCGGCAAGCTCGTCTGGGCACGAAGCCGGTCGAGATCTCTTTAGCAGAGGAGCAGAAAAAAAAGGTTCCCGAAACGCTCGAGACAGGTCACGACGACGCCAAGACCGAAGCATCGGAGACAGCAGTCCAACCCGACAGCGAAACAGAAGAGAGAAAAAAAAGGAAAGCCCCCAGGCCCGAGAAATCAGAAAAGAAACCTCGGCCGAAAAAAAAGAAAAAGGAGAAGGACCCCCCCCCAGAGGAGCAGGACACAAAGCAAAAACCCCTGCAGATGAAGCTCGATGACCGGCGAGTGGCCGTCGTGCAAAACGTTGAGGACCAGAACCAGAAAGACAATCCGGATGCGCGTTTCGCCGCCGAACATGCCAACCATGTCGAGGAGGAGACCAGAGCCAGGATCACCTCGACCGATTCGAATCAAGCTCGGCCTTCCCCTTCGACGACTCACTCGAATTCGGACCCTCAGCCCGGCAACGCCGATGAACGTCGCATCGCCCAGAGCGAAGAGCGTCCGGGGCCCAAGAACCAAGGACTTGGAGACGCCGGTCAGACGGAGTCATCGAAAAGAGGTGCGTCGGGCCCGTCTTCCCGCCCGGCGCGACAGCAGCCCGCGCGGCCATCCACGCGGGGTCGAGTTGCAGGCAGCCGAGCTCAAACTGCTCAGGAGTCTTCGCGCGCACGGCAGGGGGAACCAAGGACTCTTTCCTCAGAGTCCGGTCGCTTCCGCATGGCCAAACCGCAAGAGGCAAGAAGAGCTCAACAAGGCCAAAAAGCACTGCTAGGAACTCGTCCCTCTTCCCCTGAAGAGCTGCTCGGCTATGGCTCTCAGGCCGTGACAGAGCGTGGTGTCAACCTCAATCTCAGCCATGCCTCGGCCCAGGCCATGATCGGAAGCGACGAACTAGCACAGATGAGAAAGCGGGCCGGGCAGAAACGGCTCAGTCGACACCGCGGATCCTGGCAAAACCTGGGCATCGACAAATGGCGTCCCGCTTTGGAAAACTACGTAGCCAGCGTCAAGCCCGGTAATCAGACGGCCCTCAATACCGCTCGAGTTCCCTTCTCTCGCTACCTCAATCAAATCCATCAGCAACTGCATCAGGTGTTCGCCGAGGGGTTTCTCGCTTCACTCGAAAGCCTCCCCGCAGATCATCCTCTCAGCAACCAAGAGATGAGTACCCATCTAGAGATTGCGCTGAGCCCAGAGGATGGTCGCATCGTAAAAATGGGCATTACAAAGACCTCCGGCGTCACCATGTTCGACGTGGGAGCGCTCGAGTCGGTCAAAAAGGCTGCGCCCTATGGCACTCCTCCTGGTTCCATCGTGTCCGGTGATGGCAATGTCTACCTTCACTGGGAATTCCATCGGAAGCGCATCTACGCATGCTCAACTTATTTCGCTCGGCCGTTTATTCTCGACGTCGATCAGAAGCCAGCACCTCCACGCGTTGAGCCACCGCCACGCAAAGACTACGATGAAAGACCAGCGGATGAGCGGAGTGGCTCCAACGAAAAGCACGACAACGCGACAGCGCATCCTGGGTGACCTGTTCAATGTGTGGGGGCTCTCCCTCCTCATCGCCGTCGTTTCTGCACCGGGACTCGGACCGGCCCTGCGTGGTGCCGGCCAAGGTATGGACTCGCTGATCACGACGGTCGATCGAATCGGCGCGACGACGAGTCAGTTTGCTGCGATCGCCACTTGGATCTTGGTCGTGCATCTCGCGATGCTCTGCATCAAGGTTGCTCAGCCACGCCTCGTCAGCCTCGGGATTGTGCTGACCTCCACCCTGCCCGTCGTCACACTCATGAGCGCGCAGCGGGTGCGCCTGGGGCTTTCCCCCACCCTATTCGCCTTAGGCGCCACCGCGCTTGTCGTGTCCCTTTCAGCGGTCCATATGGAACGCCCCAAAAAGGGACTCCGCGTCATCATGATCTGTGCCGGCGTTTCCCTTGCCGCCGAGGCGCTCAGAATCCTTTTGGCAAAGATGAGCGGAACCGACACCCTCAGGATGGTTCTTGCGCATCTGCGCTGGTTTTTCTCCAGCGCAGTGATCCTCGTGGTCGTCTGGCGGAAGTTCAAAGCGAGTCGCTCAGGGATTGGGATCCTGCCCACCATCCTCTTTCTTGCCCTCTTGGCGGTGGTCACCATCGAGGCAAGCCGGCAGCCCGAGGCGCCCCTGGGAGTCGTTGTGATCGGCCGCAGCCTCGCATCGCTCCTTCCCACGAGTCCGGCGGGACTGCTGCTTTTCGCCCAGGCCTACCCCCTGGGGCTTGCCTTACTCACGCTCGCCTGGACTTTGCTCTCGCGACTGCGCGGTGAACAGCACGAGCACGCGGGACTGCTCATCTCCGCCGTGCTGGCTCTCAGCGTCACGCTGCCCCCCTCCCCACTGGTGGTCGCTTCGGCTGCACTTTCGGCTCTTGCCGCGGTGTTCCTTTCGGCACAGGACGCCATCGTGGAGACGGAAACAGCGTAAGGTCTCTGCTTCTCCAGCCAGACCAGAGCGCCAGCTTGCGGCCTCTCGGCCAGCTCAAACCGCCGTGATCACGAGCGTGCCCATGACCAGCACCAAGTGAGGCATGGAGGCAAAAAAGAGCGTGCGTGCCCACCGATTTCCCGCGGATTCAGAGAGTCCTCGCGCCGCCCAGCCGACAAAAAGCAGGCCGCTGACCAGCGCCACTGCGCCATAGGCGAGCGGGGCAAGCCCCAGCACATAGGGGACGAAAGTGGTCCAAAGCAGAACCACTGCCATGGCAAAGGTGGTGGCTTTGGTGAAACGGGTCCCGCACTCTCCCGGAAGGACCCGCAGCCCCGCACGCGCGTACTCATCACGACGGAAGATCGTGATCGCCAGAAAGTGAGGAAGCTGCCAGACGAGAAGAATCAAAAATAGCCACAGGCCAACTCCGTCCACCGTGCCCGTCAGAGCTGCATAGCCAATTGCCGGCGGGAGTGCGCCCGGCACAGCACCGACAACGAGCGACAAAGAGCTCATGGCCTTCATCGGCGTGTAGATCAACACATAGGAAACCAGGGCCGCGGCAGCAAGCCCCACTGCCAAAGTCGATGCGAAATAGGCAAGCACGAAAAGCCCCGCCACGCTGCAGAGGACTCCGAATCCCAGCGCCGAATCGGGAGAGAGCCTGCCGGTGGGAAGCGGGCGAACCGCCGTCCGCTTCATGTAGCGATCGCTCTCACGCTCCAAAAACATGTTGAGAGCGTTGGCACCAATCACCACCAGAGCCGTTCCGCAGACGACAAATACGAGATCGGCCCAGAGGAAAGGCCCCGGTGCCGCGATAACTCCCAGGGCAGTCATCACGAGCACCAGACGTGTCACCCCGGGTTTGCAGAGCTCGACGAAGGCTCGCATCAGCTCAAGCGGCCCCCCCTGAGTCGGGGCCTCCACCAACGCTGCACCGCCGGCCCCCAACCGAAACAGGACTCCTCGAGAGCTCCCCTCACCTGCCCCAGGATGAGCGACACCAGAGCTAGCTAGTTCGCGTCTCCAAAAGGCCGCTTCGTCGCCCGCCCCTTCGGGGCAAGGGCGGGCGACTCCGCTTTTTCCGGGCATTTTTAGCCGACGAATAGGTGTTGCTTGTTGGTTCGCGTCCATTTGTGGACGCGAACTAGCCTTGACCACGCCATTCGTTGAGAAACGCGGCCGTCCAAGAAAGCGGGGCGTTCCAATTGATAGCGACCTCGTTAACGCTCCAGGCTTCGATGTGGTCGACGTAGCATTTTTGAGGGGGCAGCCCTCGGCGCAATCCAGAGCGTCTTGTCTGTGGATCTTGGAGGCTGGAATTGGGCCCTCCGGAGATAGCTCCCGGTGGTGGAGGTGGGAAGCGCGTGCTTTTCTGGTGCGCCCAAAACCGGTGATGAGGATGTTCGAGAGGGACCTCTCCGTAGCCAGAAATATAGGACTTTTGAAGGGGGTTACGCCCAAGCAGGTAGTCCATGCCCATTGCAACGCCGTCAGCGTATTTCGTCTCTTTCGACAGATCGTAAGCCAGCGAGAGGACCAACATGTTGTTGAGAACGAACGAGTTGGAGCCCCACGGGTACTTTTGACTTTCGCCCAGCTCGAGCGGTAGCAGGTAACCTTCAGACTTCAGAATTTCAAGATAGACATCACCGGCATGGAGAATGCCGGTGACCGCGCGCCGCCGTTCCTTTTCTGGGAGCTCATTGGGTGCTGTTGCTAGACTGATCCATCCGAGCGCTGCTGTCGATTGCCAGGTCATTGAGCTCGTGACGCCATCCCCATCGATGGTCCCATTAGGATGCGTCAACAAAGCAGTGGGGAACTCTTCGTAGTGCTTACTTCTGCGGAGGCGCACCCAATAGGCCTCGTGGCCGGTGGTGATCGCCAGCTCAGTCGCTGCCCAAAAGAACTCGTCAGTTACAATGTCATCACTGTAGGCGCCCCCTCCTTGATCATCCATCTTGGACGCATAGAGCTCGGGGTGCTCGAGCGCGGCAACGTATGCGCGC
The DNA here is from genome assembly GCA_964440025.1 of uncultured Polyangiaceae bacterium. Lineage (GTDB taxonomy): Bacteria > Myxococcota_A > Polyangia > Polyangiales > Polyangiaceae > NIC37A-2. The sequence goes on from CAYTRQ010000019.1 coordinate 22,702, forward strand.
TGAGCCGTGTTGAGACAATAGTCGGCGAAGGCCCTGTCGTATTTCCCAAATATGCGGGCCGCTTTGGCGGCCACTGCAGCAAGGTTCAAGGTTGCGGCGGTGCTTGGTGGATGCAGTGCGCGAATGTCCGTGTGGGGCGGAGGCTCGATGGCCAACGGTGTCCAAGCGTGATCGTGAATTTTGTGGTGAACCATACCCTCGAGGGGACGGCCCGGTGGAACTTGCATCTTCAGGAGGAATTCCAATTCGAAGCGCACCTCGTCGAGCAGGTCCGGGACGCCATTGCCGCTCTCCGGTATGCGGAGTTTGCCATCTGCGTAAGGTGCGATCCCCTCTCCAAGGAAAACAAATCGCTCGTACATGGAAAGAAGCGTCCAGGCGCTGATTCCGCCATTAACTACGTATTTTCCGTGATCGCCTGCGTCGTACCATCCACCGCTGACATCGAGCCGATAGTCACATTCTTGGCTTCCCCAACATCCAACGTCAGCGTCACTCAGATGGCCTGCGGGGCGTGTCCATGTGGCGTGCGAGACGTAGGGTTGCACAATGGGAGCACCAGATCGATTGTGGTAGAAATATTTGAGCGCGTCATAGGGAAGGGATTCATAGATGTCAGGGCTGATGTTAAACGGAAAAGACTCGTCGTTTTCCGTGCGCAGAACGTAGCCCTGGCCCGGCCGATTGAAGGCGGAGAAGTCCACATGGTGCACGTGGTCCCCCGAAGCGGGATCGAAACCGTGAGGAATCGAAGTTCCATTCCACAGGACTTTCCCTTCAGACAGCAGCTCGATGGCGAGGGGGCGTTTGCTGTCGTTTTTTAGGGTGGCCCACTTCGGTCCTTCGGGGAAATAGCCAACCTGGTTGACGCGCAGGCTCGGCGCACTTGAGTTGGCCCACTTCAGGCCCCCGCGATTTCTGCATGAGACACTAACAGCCCCCAGCGCGACGAGTCCCAAGGTGGCATTTCGTCTAGAAAAACGTCTGGTCACGGCGGGTCAAAGTACTCGCTTCGCTCGTTTGACGGAAGCGCTGCCGCGATCGGCGAACCATGCGCTAGCTCCTCTGCAAAAAGGGGAGCACAGCTCGGCCATCACGCTCAGTCATTTAGCGGCGGGGGACGTTCATCTTGAGGACTTTGCCGCCGGGCGGCGTAGGGTCTACGGGGGGAAGGCTCAGCACGTGACGTTCGATCACTGGAAGATAGTGCAGAGCGGTCCCCTCCACGTGAAGCTCAGAGAAGGGGCCAGGAAAATAAAGGAGCAGCACATAGATACCGGCAAAGGAGCGGGCGAAATAGCCAAGGCCGTCGAGGTGTACGAGGCGGCGCACGCTTGTCTCACCAGGCTCGAGGTTGTGTGTCCACTCACGCACTGCGGCGAGGGCTTGGGCATGGAGAAGATAATTGCGCCGACTGCGGAGGGGACGATCCTTGAGACGGGTCACCAGCCGCTCGGCTCGACTGCGCACCTCGCCATTCAGCTCGTCGAGGGCGGCGGATCGGTCGTCCTCGCTCAGTCCGCTGATGACGGCCAAATCGATGCCTCGACTGCGAGCTTGTTCGACGACTTGCGCCGTTTGAACGAACGTTTCCAGGTCTTCTCCGGAGTGCCGGCTTTCCGAGCAGCCCCAGATGACCGGCGATTGCATATCGATAACATTCGCGCCGACCGCGCCGGTACGCCCCGCAAGCGCTGCGAGTTCGTCATCCAGCCGGCGCCGGGCTAAGTGCATTTCGGCATCTGCACTCGGAGCGGGAAGCGAAAGATTCGCGTCGAAGAATGTCTGACCGAGCTGACGCAGCCGGCGTTCGGCCTTTTGGCGATCCTCGGGCTGGTTTTCAAAAACGGCCACGAGTCGTGCTCCGCCAGGGGCTGCCACCCAGATTTGCTCGGCCGCGGAGGGTGGCTGTCCTCCGATCTCCAGTCGGGCATCCGTGCATCCCATCTCTTGGCGAATGACGCCTAGAACTCGTTCAATGGCCTCCGTCTTCACAGTCCCTCTTCCACCCGTTCAGCTCGGCGTCCGACTCTCGATTGCAGCCGCAAATGGATGCGATCTCCATGCGGCACCCTTCTTCGTCGGCAAAAAGCAGGCAAAAAACGCAGCCGCCACCCTGACCCCGGGGCGGCCGACGAAGCGCCCATCTTTTGCTTGCAGTAGACTAGACCGCATCTCTCAGCCCCTCAAGCCTTCTTGGGCTCAAGGTTTCCTTTCCCAAAAGGCGTTTTTTCGCCCCTAGTGCCTCGGCAACTCACGTTTCGAGCGGTTTCGAAGCACTCCCAGAAGTGGGTGAGGTCGGCTTCGAAACCGCGCTCGACTACGTCTTTGCCTCGGCTTTTTTGCAGGTTTTAGTGCTGCGACCGACCGGAGGA
>CAYTRQ010000020.1:0-3896 GCA_964440025.1 uncultured Polyangiaceae bacterium
CTTCAGCCTCAGAAATCGTACGCCGAGCAACCGCGTACTCGGGCCGGCGAATGCGTGTGAGGAGAGAATGACCTTTCTGCATAAAACCGACTTTGATCCCGGTTCACTCGAAAAGCCTCTTCGGGTCATCATGACCACACCTCGAGCCCTCAAGTGAATGACCCCCGAATTTTAGAATACTTCTCATCACGTCGAAAGGCCCCTGCCACCGCTCATTCGCAGAGAGCAGGTGCGTGCATGGCCCCGCCTGGCTCGCCCGGTCATCACAACCTCCGTCCAGCTCACTGGCCCCCCGTCCGCTTCGGTTGGCTCGCGTCGCGGAGCGGACGGCCTCAAAGAGCGACCGGCTTCGCCGGCTGCCCCCTGACTCGCACACGCTCACTGGCCCCCGTCCGCTTCGGTTGACGGAGCCTGGGGAGCCAGTCTGTTCCACGCGCCCATGCTGGGAATCTAGAGCAATGCTGGGAATCTAGAGCAATGCTGGGAATCTAGAGCCACACCCCCAAAGGCCCCAACCTCAGAAGCACCAGCCGACGCTCATCCCGCGGGAGGGTGAGGCGAAGCAGAGGCAGAGCCTTTTCAACTCGCAGAGCCCTTTCCGCTGGACCCATTCGATGCGGCCGGTTGCTTGCCGAAAACCATCTCGGGAGCCCCTTCGGGGTGATGCGCCGGCGCTCTAGCAGAATGGCGGGCCCACACGTTGCCTCGACAAGCAACACCCTTGAGCCCCGCCCTGCACGGCTTCACTTGGTCCAGTCGTCCTCTGCCGACGTCTGTCCCGGGAGGTTCTCCACCTCGATTCGCTTGTAGGTAAAAGAGACCTCCTCGAGCTCATGGGTGTCATAGGACGACGTGGTCTTCGATGATGAGGCACTTTCGCCGCCGGTCCCCGTCGACTGCTTAACCCTGCTCACCGTAGCGTCCACGAGCTTGATGGTGTGGTAAACCTCTTCGAGACCATCCGGCGTTGTATGGATGAATTCGAAAAACACCGATGTGAGAACCTCATTCGTCACCAACGCCTGAAAAAGCTGAGGACTGGAGGGTCCCCACTCCTTGGTGATGGTCACGGGGCCATGCTGCCGTTTGCCGCTCGCTTGACCCGTCGCCACATCACGCGGCGACGAAATCTCATGACTGTAGGAAAGACCAGCGATTTTATCGCTGTGCTCCTCCCTGATGCTTTCCCCTTTAAATGCCCCTTGTCGGGTACCCTCGATCGTAACGTAGAATTCGTAGGCCATAGCGTCCTTGCTTGGTTGTACGTGTGTCACGAGGCTTGGGACACCGAGTGTTCCTAAGCCTCAAGCGAGAGCACATTACAAGCCTCATTGACAGTTCGCAATTGCTCAAACGCACACTTGCTCAGAAAGAACGCGATGTGGCCAAAAGTCCTTCTCCCAACAACACGATGCTTCTTTCGAGTTCCTGGGCGAAATCATGGCGGAAAGGGGCAAATCTCGGTTCGACCAGAACTTCCGCAACGACCGGCGAAGGGTGCGCGAGGGGCCACAGGCCAACGATAGAGGTAATGATCGCGTTCAGAAGCTCACGGTATTGCTCAACCCCCAAGACAGGGATCTTTTGATGGCAATGGGCCGCCACCTGGTCGAGCAAGAGGAGCGAAGTCTCCTTGAAACGACGGACCGCCTCGACCGAGACGTTGTGCTCGAGAACCGACGGCAACGCGCTCGTGAGCTGGCACAGGACGGGACGCCGAGCTGCAGTCGCACTGAAAACCCGAGCCAAGTCGTTGATGGTTTGGGGAGGGACGAGTGCTGTTTCCCGCTGCAACTCCTCCGACCAGCCTCGCCACTGCTCCCCCAGCACCTCGAGCAGTAGCTCTTCACGGCTTCCGAAGTAGCGATAGACATTAGATTTAGCCATTCGAGCCCGGCGCGACAGAGCGCTCAGACTGAGCTGAGCTACATCCGGCTGCTCCCGCAGCATGTCCTCTGCCGTGCGCAAGAGAAGCAGACGACGCTGCTCTTTTTGCTCCGGGCGGCGAGCTCGTTGGAACGAAGGGGAACTTTCTCGAGAAATGATTCACTTCTCCTTTGACAAGAGACCGCTGTTCTCTTATTAAGAGAACAGCGGTCGGCTAATTAAAGACCGTCGTTCTCTAATAGCTGCTTCCGAGGAGATTCGCCAATGCCCCGCCCACTCACCTGCCCCCCCGAATTCTTCGAACTCAACTTGAAAGGAAACACCTACATCGTTACCGGAGCGAATTCTGGTATCGGCTTCGAGACCACCCGACAACTCGCGCGTCAGGGAGCTCAAATCGTGCTCGCCTGCCGGGATACAAACGCTGCAAAAAGGGCCATCAGTGAGATCCAACAAACGCAGCCGGACGCACAACTCCAGGCGCGCAAGCTCGACCTCGGCAATCTCTCTTCCGTCAGGGCGTTCGCCGACGAATTTCTAGGGGAACACGAAACCCTAACCGGTTTGGTCAACAACGCCGGCATCATGAACACCCCCTATTGGAAGACGGCCAACGGGTTCGAATCCCAACTTGGGGTCAACCACTTGGGTCATTTTTTGTTGACAGAGCTTCTCACGGATCTCTTGAAACGCAGCGCGCCATCGCGGGTGGTCAACGTCTCCAGTTGTTTCCATGACCGCGCTATGGGAAGGGAAGGCGATATCCACTTCGAGGATCTCCATTTCGAATCAACGAAGTACGACGGGTGGAAAGCCTACGCCCAATCCAAACTCGCCAATGTTCTCCACGCGCAAGAGCTGGCACGGCGACTGCAGGGAACAGGCGTCACCTGTGTGAGCGTACATCCCGGGTGGGTCCGCACACGGCTGGTTCGAAATTCGGCACCAGTCTGGGTTCAGAACTACGTGCTCCGCCCAGCGCTCCAAGCCTTGGGAATGATTGAACCATGGGTAGGAGCCCAAAGCACTCTCTATGCTTTGCTCTCCCCAGATGTGCCCCAGCACCCGGGTGCCTACTTCAGCCAAACGGGCGTCTATCGCGACCGAAGCAAATACTCCGGCGGTTGGCCTCTGGAGTCTCCCAACCCGGCGGCTCACGACCCACAAAAGGCCAAGCGGCTCTGGGAAGTCAGCCAACAGCTAGTGGGCTCCTCGGCTTCCTATGGTGAAGCCGCTCAGTAGAGCCTTAACGGCTCGATTCAACGAGATTTCGCGTTTTCCTTCTCAAAGACAGCTGCGGAGAGAACGCCAAATCTCAAAGCTGCCGGAGACGTTGGACGCAAAGAAGATCTCCACCCGGTCTTCCGAGAGAAAGACGTCCAACTCTCTTCCACTGCTATTGAGCTCATCAACTCGAGTTGGAGACTCGAAGGGACTTCCCTCGTCGGGCCGGGTGGCTACCCATACATCGTCATCCTCGCTTCCAAAGCGATTCGAGATGAAGTAGAGGGTCAGTCCGTCCGAAGAAAGATGAGGGCCCGACTCGGTCTGCGACGTGTTCAGCTCGCTCAAAGGAACGGGCGCGGAAAAGTCATCGGCGGTAGCGGCACGTTGGCTCAGCCACAGATCGGAAGAGCCAGCGGAACCATCCCGCAGGGAGGCAAAAACGATTTGGAGCTCATCGGGTGTGAGGCTTGGGGTCTGGTCCACCTCGATGGAGTTGAGAGTGGAAAGCCATACCGGCGCAGAAAATGGCTCGTCCGTCGTCTCGCGGCGTGCCAGCATCAAATCACGACTCCCCATCCCACCGCTGCGATCCGAGAAGAAATACATCGCCAGATGATCGGAGCTGGGAAAGGGCGTCCCATCCAAAGCAGAGCTATTGAGCTCATCCACCGCTTCCGCAGCGGAAAATGTGACTCCTCGATCGGAGCGCTGCGCCCTATAGATATCTTCGCTCCCCGCTGCAGCGCTCGGGCCGCCAGCAGGTCGACGGCCGCCTCCTCGGT
>CAYTRQ010000020.1:3906-15103 GCA_964440025.1 uncultured Polyangiaceae bacterium
AAGGGCAGGACCATAAAGATCGCCTGTCACGCCCAATCCTTGAATCCTTTCTGGGGCTGCAAAGGGACCCAGCTCACAACAGGGGGTACAGGTGCTTCCACCGCAGTCGACCTCCGTCTCGTCCTGATTGAGGATCCCATCGAAGCAGGTCCCCGTGCTGTCCGTGCCACCGGTGCCACCCGAGCTGCTCGTGCTCCCACCATCTCCCATCAGACCACCGGCACCGCCCGTGACCCCACCGCTGCCTGAAGCCCCACCGCCGGGGATTCCGCCACCTCCTGGCGAAATCCCCCCTGATCCCGTTCCGCCCCCCATCCCGCTACCGCCGGAGACATTCATCCCACCACTGGCCCCAGCATCAACGAGCTGAGCCGAGCTTCCCGCAGCACCTCCCATTTGCCCATCCAGCATCGATGCTTCGGGAGGGACGACTTCGTAATCCAAGCGGCAGCCGAACACACAGGTGGCTGCGAGGAGCACCCACATCGAGATGCTCCATCGCCGTCTCTGGATAACCGGGCGCACCTTTACAACTTATCATAGGAACCAAACAACGCCAGTCAAGCGCGAGCGCGGAACAAACTCTTCGGAGATCGCCAACGCGCTTTCAGCATGGAGACCTCTGTCCCACCCTGGAGCCCGAGCCCTCTTCGATCGACGCGGATCAGAAAAAGGCTTCTTTCAGCTGTCGGCGCGTTCTTCATCGAGCACCAAGCTCACTCGCACCGTGTCTCCGTCACCTTTGTTGCCCCGGATCCTCTTGGGAACCGCCAGAAGCGGCGGTTGCGTCTTCTTGTCCCACCACACCTCGTACGCCAGGTTGCACCGTCAACCGTCGCAATGACGGGCGTGCGCCCCATCCCTCCGTAACCGGCGGAGCATGCCGGTGCGGAACCGGCGCAAACGTTCCACCTCCAGGGCCGGGGTAACGAAACAGCCGACTCCGAAAAGTAGCCATAGTAGCCCGTGAGTGCGGCTAGAGAACTCTCAGACTTTTCATCACATGCAAAAGCTCGCTCTCAGCTTCTCCAAATTCTTTTCGCGGCCGAACGATTTGAACGAGAACGATGCGGTCCTGACTCCGCGCTAGATATTCACGGCTGTAATTGACGAACGGTTCCTTTCCCGCAGGGATCCCACGCCTGACTTCGTAGGAGCGCGCCTGGTTATTGTAGGTAGCAAACGGAACCGCCTTGCCTTGAAGCTGAGCCCCCTGTTCCTTCGTTTCTTTCTCATACCGTTCGAGAACGGTTCCCCACGGCTCTCTTGGAGATTCCAATCGCTCGTAGAGCGTAAACACGACCTGCCGAGGAGAAACGTACTCAATGAAACGGCCTTGTGATTCGACGCTCCCGCGACGGATCACCCAATCTTTGGGACGAGAAAAGCGAGCCACGCCATCCAGGATCTCCACTCCAACGAAATCGCGCCCCAAGTCGCTTTCACCGTCCAGGGCAGGATGGGGCTTCTCCAAAATCTGACGCAATTCCTCGGAGGCGCCAACGGCACCCCGCTCGTAGAAGACCCGGTTGTCATAGGCTTCGGGCACGGGACCCGCAGCGCAGCTCTGCAAGCTCAAAAGAGCCCAGCAGAGAAAAGGAAAGCCAAAACGGAGGGAATTCACGACATCAGGCTACCAAGGGACACCATCGACGGACAAATTCCCGCCGAGACAGTTTGATCGAATCTACGGAAAGTTGTCTGCTCGTGGGAGAGATTGATAATCTTGGCGACACATGAACCAGCAGTCCTGGAACCGCTCACCGACCCACAGAATGGAAACAGGACTCCTGTGTGGGGCCCTCTGGGGTGCTCTTTTCGGCCTGCTCCCAGGGTGCTCGGCCAGTGCCAACGCGACACTGACTCCCCAAGCAGCCCAAGCCAGTGCCGGAGCGACCACGTCCATGCATGGGACCGCAGCGACGACCAAACCGGGAGAGGCCCGGCTGACGGCGGAAGCATGTGCAGGCTACAGTTTGGATCCTGAGCACGAACGACTTTCGATCAACGCCCTCCAGGGACACCTCGAGTCCGCTGGGCTCGCCTACGAAGTGTCCGCTGAACGAGGAGATCTTCATCTGTTTGACGTTCAATATGCTGGACAAACGACCCAACTTCGTGTCGCCACTCTCGAGGGGCCGCGGGAAGCCGGACGTCATCTCCATGAGGCGCTCCTCGAGCACGGCCGCGGCTATTGGGGGGTGCATCGGAGCAACCTGGCAATCCTGGGTCCCCCAGGAAGGCCGGCCGAAGCCATTGGGTTCGCTGTTGACACCGGCCTCGCCTGCTGGGGCGTCCTGACCCTAGCAGGCCGCGACGATTCGTTCGTCGTCCCGGGAGGGTACCTCGAGCTTTGAACTCGAGACGGACCCGTCCTGAACCAGCGCCTGTCCTGAACCAGCGCCTGTCCTGAACCAGCGCCTGTCCTGAACCAGCAGAGCCAGCCAGCGGGGCCGCTGCTTGCATGCAGGCGACCCCAGTGAGGAGCCCTACTCCTTGTCGAGCTTACCCACGAGGCTCAGGGTGAAAAACGCACCCATATACTTGAAATGGGGGCGCACCTTCATGTCCACCTTATACCAGCCGGCGTTCCCCGGAACTTCGTCCACGGTGATCTGGGCCTTGCGCAATGGACGACGGCCACGCACTGCAGGTGTCACTGAATCCATATCGGCGACGTATTGGCCAATCCACTTGTTGAGCTCGTTTTCCAGATCTTGTCGTTCCTTCCAGGTACCGATCTGCTCCCGCTGCAGCACCTTGAGGTAGTGAGCGATACGATTGGTCACGAAAAGATAGGGGAGTTGAGTCCCCAAGCGATAGTTGAGCTCGGCCGCCTTCCCCTCCGGCGATTGGCCGAAATACTTGGGCTTCTGCGCGCTATTGGCGGAGAAGAAGCAAGCATTGTCCGAGTCCTTCCGATAGGTCAGCGCAATGAATCCCTCTTCGCTCAGCTCGAACTCCCGCCGCTCGGAAATCATGATCTCGGTGGGGATCTTGGTTTGGGTCTCGCCCATCGCTTCGTATTGGTGGAGCGGCAGATTTTCTACCGTTCCGCCTGCCTGCGGACCGATGATGTTGGGGCACCAGCGGAACTTGGCAAAGCTGTCGGCGATGCGAGTCGCCAGAGCAAACGAGGCGTTCCCCCACAAGTAGCGTTCGTGTTGACCAACCACATCTTCCTCATACTGAAAGCTCTTGGCTGGCACCGTTTCTTGACCGTAGGGGAGTCGCAGCAAAAACCGGGGCATCACGAGACCGACGTTGCGAGCGTCATCGGAATCCCTGAACGATTTCCACTTGGTGTACTGGGGTCCTTCGAAGATGCTCTTGAGATCCTTGAGATTCGGGATTCCCAGGTAGTCACTTCCACCGAAGAACTGTGGTCCGGCGGCGGCAATGAAGGGAGCATGAGCCATCGCACCCACCGCGGCGCAATTTTGCAGCAGTGAGACATCCTGGGGCCCAGGACCAAACTCATAGTTCGCAAACATAGCGCCGTAGGGCTGTCCACCAAACTGACCGTATTCGGCCGTGTAGGCGAGCTTGTAGAGGCCGCTCTTCGTGATCTCGGGAGCGTCCTCGAAGTCCATTTGCAGGTCTTCTTTGGAGCAATTGAGCACCTCGACCTTGATATTTTCGCGGAAATCGACCTGATCCACCACGAACTTCAAGCCGCGCCACGCAGACTCGAGCTTCTGGAAATCCTCGTGGTGCACGATCGCATCGACCTGCTTGGACAAACGAGCATCGAGCTCGGCAATCATCTGGTCGACGATGGCTTTGTCGACCTTCTCCTCGGCATGCTGTGGCTTCACGAGCTCGGCGATAAAAGCTTCAACGCCTTGCCGGGCGACGCCGTAGGCCTCATCGGTCGGAGCGATCTTGGTTTCACTCAGAATTTGCTCGAGCAGAGAGCCTTCTTCCGTTGTGGTTGTCGTGGATTCAGCGGTTGCTTGATCATCAGCCATGGTTCTCGCTCCTTATTCCTCGCCCTTGATCCCGAGCTCTTCGAGTAGCTTCGCCTTGGTCGCTTCATCCTGAAGGATCGATTGGATCTTTCTGCGGAACGTGGGGACATTGCCCAGAGGTCCCTTGAGTGCGGTCAACGCCGTCCGAAGTTCCATGAGTTGCCTGAGCTCCGGAACCTGCTCAACGATCGAGTCTGGGCTGAAGTCGGAAAGCTTCTTGAACTGGAGCTCGACATTCAGCTCTTCGGACGACTCTCCTCCACTCAGCTCGTCGGTCACGGTCATCTGCAAACCGAGGTTCTGCTCTCCCAGTACCTGCTGAAAGTTATCCTTGTCTACGTTGATGGGCTTACGCTCCTCGAGTGGAGTGTCGTCCTCCCGCCCTGTGTAGTCGCCAATGAACAACATCTTCAGGGGGAGCTCGACCTCCTCTTGAGCGTCGCCCACGGACGACTTGTAGGTGATATTGACACGCTCTTGCGGAGCGACGGATCCCTCTTTCGCCATCGTTTTACCTTCCTTTAGTCCTTCCCTAGTTCAGGGCCCAGTCTCTGAGCAATCCAGTCTCTAAGCAACCTGTTTCCTATTCCAGATACCTCTGTTCCGGGCAATCCCATTCCGAACAATCCTCGTGGCGCTGGTGCGCCTCTTTGGCAGCATCTTGACTGTCCGCCCATAGCCAACTCCACCACTGGAGTCGAGGAGAGCTCGCCATTTCATAGCAACCTCGCGGCTCAAAATCATCGTGGAGCCGCAACACGGCCTGAAAAAGGCTATTCACGCGCCCTGGCGCCCTGTTCCGGGCCCGAGGCTGCCGGCTCGAGTGAGCACTCCCCAGAGAGCTGACGAGCATCAGTTTCCCGTCGCTTTCATTGCTGCAGCAGGATCGATGCGGCAGAGCCGTTCGAACAGCTCCTCATTCGAGGGCGAGCCGGCATCCGTCGTCCCCCGTGCCTTGAGCAAAGCGGCGTAGAGGCGCGCACAAAGCTCAGGTTCCCAGCGCTCCAAGTCGTAGGTGTCCACCCGCTGGGCCAGTCCTTCGAGGAACGGTTTGGCAAGCTCGGGTTTTCCCCCTTTGAGAGCCAGAAGCGCCGTTTCCAGCTGGGCCCGAAAGCGGCTTCTCTCGTCCGAACCCCGGCGAGCCAACTGCGCCGCTAGCCCCAATCCTTCGGCGATCTTTCCGCCCAGCACCATCTCGCGCGCCTCTTCAAAACGCGACCGCAGCTCCTGCTCTTCTTCGTCGACGCGCGCCGCCGCCGCTCCCCCACTGGCTTCGCCGCCGCCTACCTTGGCCTGTTCTTCCTCCAGCCAGGTCTTCGTTGCTTCATCAGCAAATGGTGTTCCATCCGCAAAAGAGAGATCGGTCAGCCCCGGATGCAACCTCACGAACGCAAGCACCTCCTGCGCGACGACCTCCTTGGCGTCGCGAGCTCCCTGCTGATCCAGAGCCACGGCACAATACCGATGGAGGTCCAACCAGAACAGGAAACGCCCCACTAACCCCTCGGCGGTGGACGCCAACTCCGACCACTGCTGTCCTTCGAACAACGACTGCAGCTTGCGGATGTCGGTCTGCTGCGGAGGCGGAATCTTGGTTTTTCCGCCTTCGGCTGGCGGCAGCTGTTTGACCGCCAGCCAAGCGCCCACCCGGTTGAGCCGGTAGCTCCAGGGGGAGAGCGGATCCGCGAGGCGAACCTGCCGGGCGGCCTCGAGAATGCTCTTTCCCAATGTTCTCAGCGCCGGGAGGACGTCCGCCATCCCCGTCATGGTCGGCGTGGCCGGCGGAGCCACCGCCCCTGACGAGGAAGCAGCAGGAGCGGCCTCGACAGCAGGTGTCGTGGACTGAGACTGATTTGTGTCTTGAGAACCAGCCGACTCATCACGACCAGGAGAAGAGGCAGCGGGGGGAGGGGTAGCCTTCTTCTGCTCGGCGGGAAGCATGCGGCTTTTTTCTCGAAGCAGCGTACGAATTGCCCCCATACCTTGGTACTTATCCCCTAACTTCTCGGCGAGCAGGTCGTCGACCTCACCGTAGAGCTGCTCGACTGCTTCGATGGGCTCTTTGTCTTTTGCCGTCGGTTGGTATTCGGCAAAATCGGCCAGGATCATATCGCCAAGCCATCCGGCGAGGCTGCCCCGAGCCCGCGCCCTCTTGAGCCCCGGATACATCCCTTCCCAGTGTTCGGAGCAGACGGCCTTGATAAGGGCAAGTCCTGCCGCGAGTCCGGCAAAGCCATCCTTTTTCATGTGCGCGACAGCCACCCACATGAGGAGCCGCATATCCTTGGTGCGTTCCTTGAGGAGTTGCTCACCGTTGCTGATCACCGTCGACCACTCGGGAACCTCACCTGTCATGGTGGCGAGCTTGTCTATCTCATTGCGCACTGCCTCGAAGTCCGGCTCGTAGGAAATATCGGTTCCCTGAGGAGAATCTCCTGGGATCGGTTCTTTGAGAGGTTCAGCTTGCTCGGTCACTTGTTCTACGAGTGTAGGCATAAAAGCTCCCTCGAAGGGTAAAATCAAAAACGTGCGGCTGGGGAACGCTGAAGCAGGGCGAGAAGCTCTCCGATGGTCGCTCCTTCTCGACCCACCAGTTCACTCACATCAGGACGCAACTGCCGCAGCAGATCGTCTTCTGGATAGCTGGATCGCACCAAATTGCTCAGTGTGTCACTGTGCGGATCTGGCTCCCAAAGGTCAGCAAAAGCGGCAGGAGACACCTGGCCAAAAAAAACGGTCACGGAAGAGCCGCCCGGATCGAAGGACCAAAAGCAGTGCGGAATCGTCTCACTCCAACCAGCACACAGACGCACCACATGAATCCAAAATGCCGCCGCCCCTGCGAAGCCGGCGCCAACAGGAAAACGAACCGCCAATGGCGTGGGCGGGGTCTCTTGCCCGTAGAAAGGCCGAATCGATTCAATGGCCACATAAAGTGAAAACCGAAGGCCCGAGCGCCAGTCAGCACCGAAGATCGCCTGACCCGCCGTGCGGATCGTCGCCGACTGGGCCCAGCCGTCGTATCCCTCCAGGTGCGCCTGAACATTGGTGAGATCCGGAGGAACCACGCGCGGCACTTCGCTCGAGAGCTCCGCAGCGCGCAGGGAGAGCTCCGAGATCAAGGTACCAGCCTCCTGCAAAAAGCCTCCGAGCACGAGAGGGGCCGCGTGAGGAACAGAGCGAAGCGGACCGGGATCCACCTCGCTGTAGACGAGGAACGGAAAGCGGCGACCGATCTCGTCCTGGCTCGGGGCCATCACGCCGCACAAAAGGGACCCCACCGGAGAGACGCGAACGAATCCAGTCTGGCAGCCGCGTTCGAACGCCTCACGCCAAGCTGGGCCCCGTTGAGCCCCCAGGGCAATCCCCTGCTCGACCCAATCGAGCAAACTCGAACCATGAGGGACGTGACCCGTGGACACGAAGTCAGGTGCCCACGGGAGTTTCCCATAAGCGGCCACCTGCGGAGCACCGGACCTGACAAACGTGTCACCCATTGCACTCTTTTCACTCAGTTTCCGGGCGCGGTAATCACCCGGGGGCAGTCGTAGTCCCGAAATAGGTCCGGTGAAAGCGCCTCGGGCCCCTGCCGACTCTTCAAATCCAGCTTCAAGGTCGCGTCTTCCGAGGGGAACTCATAGGTCAGCACCAAGGTGGATTCTCCTGCAGGAGCTCCCCCCGCAGTTCCCTCTTCGATAGAGGTCGCGGCATCGATGAGGCGATAGAGCCCAAAAGGACCCTGTCGGATGATCTCCTCGTCCAGCTGGCTATCGCCAACGATCCGTAGGATGGCTCCTGGGGAGCCCTCCTCAGCCGGCCAAACACTAGACAGCCACTCTTCGGGAGCGTTTCGGTAGATGTGCTCCTTACCATCCACGGAGAGCGAAACGCGCGAAACGTTGCGACTCACCGAATGCAAGTTCAGCTGAAACTCGACCTTCGGCTTTTTGGTTTCCTCGTCGAAGAGCGTTTCGGTGATCTCCTTGCCACGAGCCAGACAGTTGGAGAGGAATTCCCCGTTGTAGGAGACCTTCGAGTCAAAGCGCCGCGTAGGCACGAATTCATCTCCGGTCTCTCTAAGCGACCACTTGAGGTTGTCGTCATAGAATGACCACAACGATCCCGTTTCTGGCTCGAAGAACTTGACGAAGTCGTCGAACTTCGCGTCGTGAGGAACATCGGAAAACGGATAGTGGGGTTCGAGGTTCGTGTGCCAATCCTCCCATACAGAAAGCTCCCAAAGACCTCCTGCTGCACTGCCGATGTCATTGGAGACGGACGACCACGCACCCGTAATTGGTCGGAGCAAGTACGGAGAGAGGAGCGGCCGGGTGAACCCGCTCTGAGACGTCAAAAGCGCCGTGGTCGCTCGAAAGGCGGACTCGAATTCCTTCTCGATGGCGCTCGTATCTCCGGGAGTGTCCGATTCGCGGAGGTCGGTCATCACCCCCACCAGATCCGCCAAAATGGCCTGGTATTGGGCTAATCCCGTCGACGCCGGATCATCCCCCTCCTTGGGAATGCCAAACCGGGTCATGGGCTGAAAAGTCTTTTCCACCGAGCTCATCTTACGAGGTTCCTCTTCCTTCTCTTTCCCCAGAATCTCGTCCTTGACGTCTTCGGCCTTTTCCTCGGCCTTTTCTTTGAGATCCTCCGCTGTCGCGTCCTGGAGCTTCGGCTCGACTCGCAAACTGACGTTCTCATGCAAGATCCGGAGCATCCGAAGGTAGGGCCATTCGGGTTCATTGAGCGCTGTCAGCTCTTCCAACGAGGTGATCATGTCATCGGGACGCTCCACGACCATGTCCGCCAAAAATTCACGCCAGGCAGCCTGATACCGATCGAAGTACAGCTTCTTCAACTGGTCGATCTGCTTTTCGATATCGTTAGCAACTTGTACCCGCTTTTCTCCGAGCACCCACTGTTCACCGGTCAAGCGAGATCGTTCTGAACTCAGCAACTTCTGTACACGTTGCCAGCCTTCACGAGTATAAGCCCCGTCCACCTTGTCGCCGTCCCTGGACGTCACGAATTGAGCGAACGAACGATAGAAAATCGTCTGTCTCGTAATGGCAGCCACTTCTTCGTTGGCATCGCGAACGAGAAGCTCGTAGAGCCGGTCAACTCGGGGCGCTCGCAACAAGACCGAACGGGCCCGTGAAACCAGCTTTCCAATGGCAGGCCACTCCTCGACTGCGCCCTGTTTCATCAGCTCGAGATAGTATCGAACGTGGGGCGTCATCGCCTTGAGGGTCTCGGGTAACCCATCCCGCAAAAGATCCGCCCACACTTTTGTCAGCCTAGGCGTCGCCCACTCGATGTCCAAATGATCTCGTTCGCTGAGCATCAAGTACAACTTGAGACGCCCATACATCTGTCCGTATTGCGAAGAGCGAATCCCGGCGGTCATGCCAATGGCCGTCAGCTCAGCCTCGAGTTTCTTCTGCGCTGGATCGGCCATCCCCTTCTCCAAGTGAGCCACATAAGCCTCACGCAGAGCGGGGCGGACGGTTTCCCCTTGGTACATTCCCCACCGGAAACTCCAGGGCGGTCCCTCCTTTTCGTAACGATCCAAGCGTTGTAAAAGCTCTCGTGTATCATCGAGCTTGGCGACCTTGGCTCGCCCCGGACCAGGCCCTCCCCAATCGACCCCACTGGCCGCACGAGATACGGAAGCGGACTCCTCGACGAGCTCGCGATTGTTACCCATGGCTGCCGCTCCAGGCAGGACAAACAGGGACCCGATCAGGACGGCCGCCGCCGCCACTGCTCCACGGACCAAGCGTTGACGCCGAAGCTCCGAAGCCGTGCGTCCCGCCAAATCCTTGTCGGGAAAGACGACGCGACGGAACACGTCGGTGACGAAGTAGCTCTTCGATTCGGTCGGAGCTTGATGCATGGGCGGCTGACGAATGCCCAGCGCTCGAGCCATACTGCCCATCATCCGCTCGAACGGTTTCCCCTCCTGCGTTCCGCTCGTCAGGTAGAATCCACGGAACATCGGATTTTCCTGAAACGAATTCTGCCTGAACAGCTCCTCGATGAATTGTTCCAAGTTGCCGGACAGCGACTTGAGCTCGAGCGGAAACTGGAAAATTTTTGCCCGAGCCGCAGGCTGAGGTTCTTTCCCGATCACCTTGTGACTACGGGCGTGAACATTGTGCACAAGCCGCTCGAACTCCGTCGCGAACGATTTGCCCGGAGCCTCTCCCACAGAACTGTCAAGCGGCAGAGTCGCACCAAGGATCTGATCACGTTCGCTCTTTTTGAGGTCGCCGAAGAACTCGACGAAACCTCCAATGAGGTCGCATTTGGTAAAGACCACGTACACAGGAAGCACCATGTCCAAGCGCGTCATGATCTCGTCGATGCGTGCCCGGAGCTTGACGGCGTAGGTGCTGATCTGTTCGTCGGAGGCTTCGAACAGCTCTGAAATCGAGACGGCGACCAGAAGGCCATTGATGGGTTTCTTGGGGCGGTGCTTACGGAGAAGTCCCAAGAATGCGAGCCACTCCTCCCGATCTGCTTCGTCAGTCGCGTAGCGACCCGCAGTATCCAAAAGGATTGCTTCGTTAGTGAACCACCAATCACAATTACGCGTCCCTCCGACCCCGCGGACAGCGCCTCCACTCGGGTCTTGAAACGGAAAGACGAGACCCGAGTGTTTCAAAGCAGTCGTCTTCCCGGCTCCGGGGGGGCCAATGATGGCGTACCAGGGAAGAGCGTAGAGCGCGCTGCGACCGTGCCGCTTGCCGAGCTTGGTTTGCTGCAAGGCTTGGATCCCCTGCTGGACGCGCTTTTGCAACTCGATGATCTCGGCGCGGCGGTCGGGACGAGCCGTGGCGGCCTGCTGCTCGCTCTGCTTGAGGATTTCTGCCTCGAGCTGCTTGGCCCGGCGCTGGGCACGAATTCGTCGGAAGATCACCCATCCGATTGCCGCCAGCACGACAAGCGCCGACAGCACAACCTGCCATGTGGTGGAAACGGGGATATCCACGACTTCCAATAAAAAGCCACCTCCCCAAATACAAAGAAGAAGCAACAGGACGATAATAACGAGCCAAACCATGATTACTCCGATGCCTCCTCGCTCGCAGGCTCGACCCCGGCCTGCCAGACTGGAAGTCCATGGGCGTTCCCGTGGTCACCGAGTCCGAGGGGGTCAACGCATGACCGCAAGCGAAGCCGGTTCCGCGACGAGCGTTACAGAGGGGGCGATGGCCCCC
>CAYTRQ010000020.1:15113-24992 GCA_964440025.1 uncultured Polyangiaceae bacterium
CTCGACCCAGGCAGAAGCACGAATCTTTTCCGCCGCATTGTCAGCACTCACCCCTATGGTCAGCATCATGGCGAAGTAGATGACGAGAGAAAGAACCAAAAAACCAATCGCCGCCCCGATCACCGGAAACTGTTTAGGGTTCAGGCTCAGTTGCCGCTGCTTCGGATAGCCATCGGGACTCAATGTTTCCGTGCTGGGCAAGCGCCGACCGACAACACTCGCTGCGCGCTCTTGGAGAGCGACAAGCTCGGAGGAATAGCCCACCGCATATTTGCCCTGAAACCCTAGTGCCAAGCAATAGTAGTAAATAGACAGTACGTGGACTTTCTCGGGGTTGGCCTCGAGCTGCGCCAGGCGATCATAGAACCCCTCGCCTGCCGTATTTTCCTGAAAATAAACCAGCTGCAGGGGCTGCGCCATCCATTGTTGCCGAGCCGGCCAGGGCGAGCGCAGGATCTGCTCATCCATGAATGCCGCAATGGCGTAGATCGCTTCCATGGCATCCCCCGAGGGAATGTCGGCGGACGCCGCGCGCTGCCGGAGCGTATCGAAGGTCGCCCCAATCCGCTGACGAAGCACCTCTGGTGCCGGCAGATCGGGCGCCTGACTCAATTGTGTCGCCAACGTGATGGCGTCGGCGCACACCTCATACATGCGTTCGATAAGGTCGGACTGTTTCACAAGTACTCAGGATCCACGGCGTAGAGCGAAAGCTCCACCGCTTCTTTGGGAAGGGGGTGATAGATAGCAACGGTGCCCGTGCCCTGAATGTCTGGCCAAAATTCAGGGGTTCTTTGAACACGAAAGAAAGAGACGCCGGGACGCACCGGCAAGGCGGCCGACGGACGAAACTCCAGTTCAATCCGCGCGCCATTCACTGCGGAATTCAGAATCGTCCCGATCCCGTTCCACGACGCGATCTTGGAAAGCTTGGGCAATTGCTGGTGAATCTCAGCGTCGCTGAGCGTCCCGCTTGCGGCAATGAAGAACTCATGCCTCAGCAAATCGCGGTTCTCAATTTTGCCAAGATACATGCCATCTTCGCGTCGCTTGAGGGGAATTTCTACGTAACGTTCGTCCACGGTGGTGTTGATCAGTGCCAGTGTCCTGGCAAATAGTGGCTCGAACGTGTCGCCGAGATTCAAGTAGTTGTACTTCGGCAAGGTGGAGGGATCGCCATCGGGAGAAAACGTGCAGAGCTCTCCCGCAAGCTCGACCAGTGCCAAATAGGCAGTCTCAGGATGGGACTGAGAATTGTCCAATAGATGGGAAATGCGCGGGATCGCCCGATTCAGAGCGGCCAGGAGCAACATCTTGGACACATCTCCGGCGTCGAACTCAACCCGAGCGTCAGAACGCTGCCTGCGCGTCGCAGCAACGGTCCGCGCGCGCGTCGTCAGGGCGTTGGCAACTCGGCGCAATCCATCCTGAAGGAAATTGCTGGTCCCCAAGCACATCGCCGGCGGGACGAAGGTATCTCGCAAAATGATTGCGCCGGCCTCCGTGCGAAGGAGATCGGCGATCTGGACGGACGCATATCCCTCCCGCGGTTCATTCCCGAAGAAAATCCTTAACCGAGGACGCGCCCACTGAATCTCGAGCTCCCGTCCGCCAGCGTTGAGATCAGCCACGGTCGAGCTTTCCCGATCGTAGCGCCCCGTGGAGGCGCCTTCCGCGCCCACGTTGCCTCGCGCGGCGCTCTGTCGCGCGAGGCCAATGTAAACGGGCAAGTTGGACATTGCTGGCCCGAAGTGCGCGTTCACGTCTCGGCTATCAGGAGCATGCCCCTCTGCGCCGCCACACTCGACCGGGGTTCCATCGGGCAAGATCGCACGAAAACTTCTCAGCACGAACTGACCCTGAGCCAGGGCATCCTCATCGACCTGAAGCTCCGTGATTCCCCAGGCCGGCTCAGGCAACGCCTGCAAACGCCGATCGAGAAGCTCTTCGTGATAGGCATCCTGCTGCTGCAAGTGGTGTTCAGTAATGAACAACCCTTCGGTCCAAATTGGCTTTTTTGCAGTCATGTGTTTCTTCTCAGTGCGCGGCCGTCAGCCGCCGTTTCTCTGGAAAGAAATGAGCCCAGTCACTCCCATCGTGAACGCGCGTCCCATCCACTCGCACGTAGAGCTTGGGGTTCAGCTCGGGGGGCTCTTCGCACTCCCCATCGGTGCACTTCGCTCCACAGGCTTCTTCCCCTGGAGGTGGAGGCAATTCGAACGCCGTAAACCACTGTTTCCCCTTTGGACTTCGGAAGAGAGCGGCGGCCACGATGTACTGAGCTTCCGGATTCCGTTCGAAATCCACCTCCTTCCGAGCGTTCGGATACACTGGAAATTCCTGGCGGTCCAGCATGTCCTCGCCCAGCTGCTCCTCGTCGTTTTTCCAGACGTCTTCGAATGAAGCGTTTCGAAACCCCACGTCATTCTTCAGCTGGTAAAGCCGCAACTGGACAGGACGCGGCTTACCGGAATCCGTGGGATTGATGTGCTCGCTGCTGATAACTGCCGCCGAAACCACCTGCCGGTCGCAGGGCTCCGGTTCTTCGGGTGGAGCCTTCTTGGCACACGAGCTCACTCCGCCCGTCAGCATCCAGATTGGCAACATCCGGACGACGAGTTGGCGGCGAAAAATGGCGCTTCGTCGACCGCCCTCACCAATTCTCATCCTTCTTTCAGGATGAGAATTGGGTGAACTTGCTATCCCCTTGGTCGTCTTCATTGTGATTGTTCCTCGGAAACCCGGCACACGATTTCACCCTCATCGTCCAATGTCACGTGCAATGCCGCGAGAGCTCGCTCCTCTGCCATCGCGTCGAGGATCGCCATCGACATTCGAGGCAACAGCGTACGGCGCAAAATGTGGTCGACGTTGCGCGCACCGCTTTCGACCTCGTGGCATCGATCGGCCACTGCTCCGATGACCTCATCGGCCAGTTCGACCTGCATCCGGTGCGCATCAGCGGCTCGCCTGAGCGCAGCGCGGAGTTTCATATCCGCAATGTCCCTGAGCGCCTCGCGGCGGATGGGAACGTAAGGCACTACGGTCATCCGGGCCAGCAGAGCCGGCTTGAGATAGTTGCTCAATGTGGGGCGAACCAAATCGACCAGCTCATCGTGCTCGGGAAGCTCGCGATCCGGCGCAGCCGCTTCCGTCAAAAGATCCGTAGCCAAATTGCTCGTCATGATAACCACAGTGTTAGAGAAGTCGACGACTCGACCCTCCCCGTCACTGAGCATTCCCTTGTCGAACACCTGATAAAAGAGGTTGAGCACCTCGGGATCGGCCTTCTCTATCTCATCGAGCAATACAACCGAATAGGGCCGATGCCGCACGGCCTCGGTCAGCACACCGCCTTCCCCGAACCCGACGTATCCGGGAGGGGAACCGATGAGACGTGAGACCGTGTGCCGTTCCTGAAACTCACTCATGTTGATGGTGGTGATGAATCGCTCGCCCCCAAACATGAGATCGGCCAAAGCGAGAGCCGTCTCCGTCTTGCCGACACCGCTCGGCCCAACCAAAAGAAATACCCCCAAAGGGACATTCTCTGGCTTGAGTCCCGAGCGAGCCGCCCGAAGCTCTCGCGCAATGACCGCCAAGGCCGGGTCCTGCCCCCGGACTCTTTCAGCGAGGCGTTGATCCAACTCGATGACCGCCCGAAGATCATCGCGCACCATCTTGCCCACCGGAACACCAGTCCAATCCGCAACGATCGAGGCCACCACAGCCTCATCGACATCCGCGTGCAGCAAACGATCCTGATGGTCGATCTCCTCGAGCTCACTCAGAGCTTGGCGGATGGAGGTGGTGCGGGTCTCCTCATTCTCGGAAGCACGTGCCTCCTCGATGCGTTCCACCATCGCGCGCTGACGGGTTGCTTTTTCCTCGAGCTCGGCAAGCTCCTCCTCGAGTCGCTGGCGAAGCGCCTCGGCACCGGCACGTCGTTCCCCGTCCTCTTTCGCGCCGGCTTCTTCATCGGCCCGGAGTGCCGCAAGTTGGCGTTCAACCCCCACGAGCCTCGCCTTGGTGTCTTCAAGTGCAGCGGGGGGTGAATGCCGTGCCAGTTTCACGTAGGCAGCGCTGGTATCGAGAAGATCGACTGCCTTGTCCGGTAGCTGCCGACCCGAGATGTAGCGCGCAGACAGCCCGACCGCCGCACGCACCGCATCGTCGCGGATGTTGACTCCGTGAGCGGACTTCAATCGCTCGGCGAGACCACGGATCATCAGTTCGGCCACTTCGTGAGATGGCTCGTCGACACGAACGGGCTGAAAACGACGCTCCAAGGCCGCGTCCTTCTCGAAATACTTCTTGAACTCCGAATACGTGGTAGCTGCAACCGTCCGCAACTCTCCCCGTGCCAACGCCGGCTTGAGCAAATTGGCCGCATCGCCCCCTCCCTGCGAGCCGCCAGCGCCGATCAAGGTATGAGCCTCGTCAATGAATAGAATGATGGGCTGTTCGGAGGCTTTGACTGCCTCGATCACTCCGCGCAAACGATTCTCGAACTCGCCACGAACCCCTGCACCCGCTTGCAGTGCTCCTAGATCCAACGCAAGAACCCTCGAGGAAGCCAGGCTGTCAGGTACGGTTCCTTCGACAATGCGTAGCGCCAGTCCCTCCACCAGTGCAGTTTTACCTACGCCTGGCTCACCGATGATGATGGGATTGTTCTTGCGGCGCCGCACAAGCACTTCGACAACGTGTCGGATTTCCTTTTCTCGCCCCATGACGGGATCCAGCTCGCCGGAGCGAGCACGAGCAGTGAAGTCGAGAGTGAACTTCTCCAGCGGACCTTCGTCCCCGGAGGCGGCAGCGCCGCCGGGTCGATTGCCTTCAGGAGCGCTCGCAGCTCGCGGCGCCTCCACACTCGCGGCGCAGATGACGTCCACATCTCGCGCCAGCTCTTCGCCTTTGACACGGCGCAACTCCATCATGTCGAGAGCGGAGTAGCGATCGGGATTCTGGACCAAAGCAGCCAGAAGAGTCCCCGAACGCAGCTCCGTGGCCCGGTTTTCCACGCTCGCTAGCACCCACGCGTCCTGGATCCATTCCAGCAGCAGGCGACCGAATACGGGACGTCCTACGTGGGCTTTCTTCAGCTGGGAGAGTGAACGGCGCACGGCAGACAAGAGGGCTTCGCCATCGGCACCGTAGCCATTCAGGGCGACTTGGACGTCGCTTCCTTCGGCGACGATCAAGGCCGCCAAAAAATGCTCGACGGAGACTTCGTCATGGCTCTGGCTGACACAATCGGCCGCTGCAGCCTCCAGAGCTCGGGTACAAAACGGATTCAGGCGCTGCAGCAACGCTCGGGGTTGGGTGAGAAGCATAGAGATCAGTCCGCGGAAAAATACGCGAATCGAAGTATCTCTGACTCGGCTCGGTGTGAGCAAGAATCCGACGTTTCACCCGATCGATTGGCGTCTGTTGCCCAATACGGCTTCCCGGGGGACCACTGCTCTCCTCGGACCCCTGGCCCTGCATCAACCTGGATCGCCGGCCCCTAGACCTCCCGAGTTCGGCCCTTCTAGCCGGAGAACGGTCCTCTGGGTTTGGGTCCCCCAGCCAGGCGTGTCATAGAGCGCGCCCGATGCTTCAGGCCCTTCGCAAGCAGCGCAGCGTTCACCCCGGATATGCCGTCGCTGCGGTCACCACCGTGGCGCTCACCTTCACGGCGCCCGGCCAGACCATGCTTGTGTCGTTGCTCAACCTACCGCTTCGACAGGCTTTCGGCATCGATCCCCTGGTGCTCAATACGTCCTACACCTTGGCAACCATTGCCGCAGCGCTGCCGTTGGTTTGGGTGGGACGAGTCACAGACCGCTTCGGTCCGCGCAAAATGATGCTGGTCACGGCGCTCGCCTTTGGTTCGGCCTGCATCTTCACAGCCGCCATTTCCCACACCATCATGGTGTGGATCGCCTTCTTTCTCCTCCGTTTCCTTGGTCAAGGCTCGCTCGCCATCGTGAGCCATCATGCCCTGGCAATGTGGTTTCACGCGCGGCTCGGCACAATTACCGGGATCCGACAAGTCCTTCTTTTCGCGATCTGGACTCCCCTACCGGCTGCCACCGTCTGGCTCATCAACGCCTACGGTTGGCGACTCACTTGGGCATTCTTTGGCGTGACCATCGCCTGCGTTCTCAGCACACTCGCCTGGCACTTCGTCCACGATCGCCCAGAAAATTTGGGGCTCGGTCTCGACGCCGGCGCCCCTCAATCCAGGGAGGCGAGCAAGCCCGGCGAGGAACCTGGCCATACACTGCGAGAAGCACTCCGCACACCCGCCTATTGGATTCTCGTGGCTGCCGGCGTGCTTCCCCCGATGATTGGCACGGCGTTGCTCTTCGAAATCCAACCACTCTTGCTGGGACGCGGCGTCTCGGGAGAAGCCACTGCGACCGCAGTGAGCGGCTGGAGCGCGACCATGGCGATCATGGCGATCCCCAGTGGACGACTCGTCGACGTGATGAAGCCGCGCTGGATGCTCCTCGGTGGCGTTTTGGCGCTCGCTGCAAGCTGCCTCCTTTGGCTACGAGTCTCCGGAGCGGCAACCGCTGTCGCAGCAATGGCCACCTGCGCCATCGGTCAATCCCTGATTGCTGCCACCGTGGGCACCACCGCAGCACGTTTTTTTGGTCGCAGGCACCACGGGGCTATCCGGAGCTCCCTCTCCCGGCTGGGCATCATCGCCACGGGACTCGGTCCGTTGCTCTTCGGCCTCAGCCAGGAGTTCACAGGCGACTATCGCGCAGCTCTCCTTCTTTTCGCCAGTCTGTGCTTGCCCGCCGGTGCAGCCGCACTCTGCCTCGACGAGCCAGCGTGACTCCCAGTTCGGCAAAAACCTGCTCTTCTGCCCTCGAATGTCGTCCCCTCTACACCCGGGCCCGCAGCCTCCTATGATAGGACCCATGAAGGTCACCTTGTTCGGCGCAACTGGAGGGGTCGGCCGCCACCTTTTGGAGATCCTGCGAACCTCGGGCCACGAGGTCACGGTGGTCGTGCGGGACTCCAGTCGCCTGCCTCAGCTCCCAGGGCACTTCAAAACGGTCAAAGCGGACCTGCGAGAACACAACAAGATTGCCGAGGCCGCAAGTGAGGCCGAGGGGATCCTCTGGCCGGTCGGCCCCCGAGACAACACTCCGGATCAACCCTTGATCTTCGCGGAAGCTTTGGAATGCGTGCTCACCGCCATGCCAGCGGGCGGACGTATCGTCATGATTTCCGGCGCAGCCGTACCACTCGACGGAGACACCCTGCCGCTTTCACGGCGCTTCATGATCCGACTCATCAAAGGGCTCACCAAACACACATGGGAAACCAATGTGCGCCAAGCACGCGTTGCTCGAGCAAGCGGCAGGGACTTCGTGTTGGTTCGACCTGGCATGATGCCCGAACAGCCACCGAGCGGACAACTGCGGGCCGACGCCCACCGACTCCCGGCAGGAAAGACTACAAAAGAGGACGTAGCTCGTTTCATGTTTGAACAACTAGAAAGCGACGAATGGTTGGGCCAGGCACCATTGGTCGGCGGCTAGAACTCACTGAGTCAGTATAACTCAATCTTGTTCACCTAATGATAACACGTACTGAAAAACCGAGTTCCCTCGGTGAGCAACGAGCTCGGACGGCCAGGCGATTGGTCGATTCCCCATCGATCGTCATGCGCGGTAAATTTGCAAGTCTTGTTCCCGGCTCATCCCTCGTTCGGGTTGTCTGCGTTTCACTCACGCCGCTCCCCCCTCGAACCGAAGGGCCCGATGTAAAAACGCAACATGGCATGTTGGTTGCTGTAAATCCGAGCGAGGCGGCACAAGGTGCCAATAGAAACGGGACACGTTCCAGAGGAGGTCTGCATGGAAATCACTGCATTCAATGAAACACATCTTCCTAGCTGCTCCCCCGATCAGACACTGGAGGAAGCCGCTCGCATCATGTGGGAAACCAGTCGCGGAACCGTCCCGGTGACCGACAATCACAGGAAAGTCATCGGAATCATTACCGATCGTGAGGCTTGCATGGCCGCTTACAAGATGGGGCGTAGCCTCGGCGAAATTCCGATTCGAGAAGCACTCGACGGTCAGCAACCCTTGTGTCCGCTGGAATCCATCAATCATATCGAGCAGATCACACGCCATCACCAGCTCCAGCGCATTCCAATCAGCAATGGCGATCAATTGCTTGGGGTCATCTGGCTTTGAGACGGATTTGCCACAGCGCCCCCGAGCCAGCGTGGCAACTTCGCTCCCAAAGCGCATGCTGGATGCAGGCAGGGCAGAAGCCTCGAGAAAACAAAAGTACAGAACCTCGCAAACACCCGCCAAGGCTCCCGAATGGGTGAGGTGAACAGCAGCGGAGCCTTTTTCGGCGCTTGGTTGGATGCTCCGGGAACGTATCTCGCCAGCCCATCAGGCTGCTCAACAACTTCCATGCGAAAGGAACACTGGCACGGCCCCTGCAGGGACCGGCGGCACGACCCATTCAAAATTGTTTTTACTCATCACCCTTCCAGCTACTTTGGCATTCGTGGGCTGCAGTGACGCGGAGGAAGCGTTCGACTGCATTCAGATTTGCAACAAGTACTCCGATTGTTTTGATGAGGATTGGGATCACACGGCTTGTGTCGATCATTGCGAGGACGCAGCCGACGCCAGTACCGATTTTGCGGCGCAAGCCGACGCCTGCGAAACTTGCATCGATGATCAAGCTTGCGATGACGCCGCCGCCTCCTGCGCCGACGAGTGCACCGGAGTTGTGGCAGAATCGATCGAGTAACCCCAAGTCGAGGAGCACAGATGTCGCAGAGTGAACCGTCGGAAACCGAACTTCAGGATCGTCAACCCTACAGATGGCCCCGTGATCAACAGCAGCAAGCGCGCGACGCCCGAGCTCTGCGCAATCTCTTCGTTGGGGCAACGGTCCTCATGTTTGGGATCTTGATTACGCTTCTTTATGTCATCTTGCATCAGCGGTTCGAGGAATCACCGCCCCCCTACGCGATGACTCAACAAGCGGAGTTCTCATCGAGTGGTTCATTTTTCCGCACAATCCCCGACTCCTGACACAGCACGCTCGAGCTCGCTGGCTCGCACCCATCAGCGGGCGTCTCGTTGCCGTCGTCGCAGACTTCGCCCTCCTGGAGTTTCCCGTCCCAGTTTTGGCCTGCTGGACACACCGGACCGCCCAACCAAAGTTCGGACTCGAGGTCGCACTCGATGCTCAGCTTTTGCGCTGCACCGTTGCAGCTCCTGTCTCCGATTGAATAGCCTCCACTCGAGTAATCCGCATCGACACAGGGACAGTTGAGGGCTGGGCCTGCACTACAATCAACGCACGCTTGATTGGCCGTCGGGCAGTACCAACCCGGCGTCTTCACACATTGGTCGTCGCAGCCGTCGCCAGGATTGAGGTTGCCGTCGTCGCAAGATTCAGTGTCGGGTTGCAGGACGCCTTCGCCACAGGAGGCAATTGACGAAGTGCCACCTGCCCCCTCACCACCACTGCCAGGCGAGACGCCTCCTCCGCCATCGCTGGCGCCGCTGGACGTCGCGCCGCTGGATGTGCTGCCACCGCTGCCACCGTTGGACGTCGCGGCGCCACTGGACGTCGGGCTACCGCCGCCGTCGGGTGATGCTCCGCCGCCAGTGCCGCCGGTCATCGTGCCGCCTCCGGGATTGCAGGAGGCATTCCTGCACACTTCGTTCAGCATCGCAGACCACATCCTTCTATGGACCGTACAAAGAAAGCGATGAGAGCGCGCTGGGCTCCCATCGCTATCCGATTTTGCTCGATGAGCATTCGCTTGATGAGCGAGAGCCGTATCACTGACCGTAGTAGATCAGAGCGAGATCGCTGCCATCCCCCTCGAGCTGG
>CAYTRQ010000021.1:0-24891 GCA_964440025.1 uncultured Polyangiaceae bacterium
TTTGCCGTCGAACTCTGTGTTGCTTGTTTGGTTCGCATCCGAAAAGGATGCGAACTAAATAGTACGCGGCGCGCAAAGGCCACTTCGTCGCCCGCCCTTTCGGGGCGAGGGCGGTCGACTCCGCTTTTTGGGCCATTTTTTGCCGTCGAACTCTGTGTTGCTTGTTTGGTTCGCATCCGAAAAGGATGCGAACTAAATAGTACGCGGCGCGCAAAGGCCACTTCGTCGCCCGCCCTTTCGGGGCGAGGGCGGTCGACTCCGCTTTTTGGGCCATTTTTTGCCGTCGAACTCTGTGTTGCTTGTTTGGTTCGCATCCGAAAAGGATGCGAACCAAATAGCGGAGCACTCCCGTCGAGCAGTTTTTGTGGCCCCCATTGGGGGTGAGGCGGTGGGATCGCACTCGAAGACGTTGCCAACCCCGCAGGCGGCGCACAATGAAGCGGCTGCTAAGAGGCAGCGAATCGAGAATCCGCGATTACTTCGAACTCGGCTGGAGGGTGCCGCCGAAGGAGAGAGTGTGAGAGGAAAATCGCAACTGTGCTTCGGCGTCGCCGACCGCGAACGTTTGCCGCCCCCCGGCAAAGTCCAGACGATACGCCAGTCGCACTCCTCGCCACCCCAGAGCCAATCTCAGGGCGGGGGCGAAATGGCTGCCTTTTCGAATGACGGGATAGCCCGTATCGAAACGCAAATAGGAAAAGCCTATGCCGGCGCCCACGGACAACTTTCGATCGCTGCCGCGAGAGGCGTGACGGCCGTAGCGAAAAACGAGGAAGGTCGGAAGGCCATAGGCAGCGTAGATGGCCTCACCGGTGTAGCGATCCGGGGCGTCATTGGGATCCCCCGAGGCACCGAAAGATCCCTGCAGAATCGGCAATAGCCCGACAGATGCGTCGAGCCCCATGCCGACAAGAGGCACGTAGTAGGCGGCCGCGACTCCTCCGAGGGCGAATTGTCCTTGGAGCTCAGCAGTCCCGCTTTGCTGATCGCTGCCGGTCGGCCAGATAAGTGAGCCGCTCACATCCATGGTGATCAAATGCAGCGTGAACTCCGCCGAGTGGAAGCGGAAGTCCGCCCACCACAGCCCCCGATAGCGTTGTTCCTGCAGCTCTTCGAGCGGGACCAGTCCGGCTCCTCCTTGGCTCACTGGTGCCGCGGATTGCCCGTCATCATTCGGAGGCTCTCGCGTGCCGACGGGGGCCTCGGCGTTCGGCCGATCTTCTTCAGGTTTTTGCTGTTCCGAGGAATCGCCTTGAAGGGGAAGCGACTTCTCCTCTGCGGGTGCCGAGGTCGAGAGCGCGAGCAGGAGTGTGAACTGGGACAAACTGGCGCGCACCTCGCGGCGTGATGCCACCGGTTGGCTTTTCTTACGTTCTTCATACGAGCCGGCGCATACGTCGTGGCGCAAAAGAGGCTTGAGGGGTTGGTTGTGCGATCCAAAATGAATTTGAAGCATGATTTTTTGAGGGGGCTCAGCAGACACGTCTCCGGGCAGGGCTCTTTCGGAAGCAATCATCAACAGGCAAAGGCAACAAGCGGCGGGGCGCGCTCAACGAGACAGCTGCCGCAAAGTCGCGCGGCAGCTGTTGTGGAGACGATCAACAGTCGACGGGCCGTCCGTCTTGGCGGCAAATCTCGAGTCGCTGGCGAAGACCTTCCTCATAGTACCGAAAAGCTTTCATCGCATTTCGATTGGCGGCGCGTCCGAAGCCATTCCCAATGGGGAAGATGAGGGCACCTCCGATCGCCAGTCCCCCTCCGATTGCCAACACCTCGTCAATGTTATTTGTGTTGGCTCCTGCAGAAGATGCAATGGCGGCTCCCCCAGCGACAATGGTTACTCCTCCGGCGATGAACAGCCAGTGAGCCGTTCTGCGTTGTCGACGGTAGCGTTGGACGGCGTCGTAAGCAGCGCTTTGCTTGGAGATCACCGGAAGAAGGTCCGTGGGATGATAGATCCGTCGCCCGTCCTCGAGCTCGACGAAATCCACCGTTTTCTGGATGGGGCCGGACTCGGGAATGATTTCGCGCTCGCGTTGAAACGCCGGCTGGAGCTTCTCGTATGCGGTGATTCGCTCGCTGGCGGGAGCGGTGGCTGGTGGCGCCTCCAGAGACACATGGGGGCGACCGCAAGCGGCGCTCGATAAGAGAATGCTCAAGCAAGACGGCGCCCAGCCGAGACGTTGAAACAGACCGGCTTTGCAGAGTTGCCTGGCTTTGCAAGGCTGCAAGATGCGCAACGAATTGACCATGCCACCTAGCTGAGTGACGAGGCTCTCGTGCTCTTACGAAAAAAATGCCAGCCATTTTCTGTGGGCCTCGAATCACGCCGCCGGTTCTGCAGCATCCAACTACCGACAGGAGAGTTCAGGGTTCTCGCTCGGGTGCATTTTCTTTGGTGCCACCGACGAGACGGTCGATCCGTGAGAGGTGAGCGCTTTGGGGATAGCTCCTACGGAAACGTCGTGCCGCGGCGCGTGCTTGCTCGCTTCGCCCGAGCTTCACGAGTGCCTCGATGCGCAGCAGTTCCCGCTCCTGGATCAGCACGCCTCGAGGAAATCGGGTTCGATGCTCTTCGATCAGGGCGAGGGCTTGGGAAGGAGTGTCGAGTGCCGCGCGGGCTCGCCGCATCAAGGCAAGCTCTGCCATGGGATCGACCGGCGGCTCGGAACTCGCTTTCTCTTTGGCTGGCTCTTCGAGCAGTGGGGACTGTACGTTTCTCTGTGGCGGCGACTCCTGACCACTCTGCCGCGACCCCGCAGGACTTTGCGGAGCCTCCGTCTTTTGCGCAGAGTTCGCAGGACCAGGATGCCTGGGGGCGGGCGCCTGGGGTGCGGAAGCATCTGGCGTCTCGGAGGGATGTCGAGGCTGCGCCTCCGAAGATTTCTTGACCGGCGCTGCGTGTGGATCTCGACCTGCGGGTGCACGCTGTGGAGGTTGCCCAGACTGTGGCTTCTCTTTTTGTGAGTCCTTGTCGTCTTGGATCCGTTGCAGACCTATTGCCGTAGCGGCCGCGAGGGCGGGAATGCCGATCCCGAGGGCGACCACGGCGCCCACTTTTCTCTTTCGGCTCGAGGGCGACCGCGGAGAGGCAGGAGAGCGCGGCGCGGAAGCAGTTTGGAGTGTTCCGTGGATTTGCGCGCGGAGCGCTGAAAGGTGCTCGGTCGTCGGGGCTTGCGCCTCCTCTGCCGCAAGTGCCCTCGAGATCATTCTTGCCTCGGGGCCGCTCCCCTCCCGGAGTCGCTCTGGCTCGTCGACTCGCCCCGCGATGTCCCGCCGGAGACGCGTCAGTTCTTCGGGCGTTGGCCCTTCCTCCGGCAACGGCTCGAAGGCAAGGCGCAGAGCCCTCGGAGCATCTTCGTCCTCGCGGAAGCGGAGCGGCGCCCGATCCGTCATGCTCGGCCCCTTTCACTCAGAGATCGCTTGTGGAAGGCTGCCCTCACGATTTTGCGGGCAGCGTGGAGGCGGGAATAGGCCGTTGTCAGAGGGCACCCGATGACTTCGGCCACCTGTGGCATGCTCAAGTCCTCGAACTCGTAGAGTACCAGGACATTCCGCCGGTCTTCGTCCAGCTGAGCCAGCGTCGCATAAAGGTGCTCGCGAGCCCGCCTCTGGTCGAGCTCATTGTCCTGCGTAGCGCCTTGGGACAGCTCTGGAAGCTCTGGCAAGGCGACTTCTCTCTTGCGATGAGCTCGCCTTCGGTAGCTGCTGACGACCCGGACACAGATGCCGTAAACCCAAGTTTTCAGGGAAGAGGCTCCACGGAAGTCGTCCAGCTTTCTGTGGATGATGAGAAAGACTTCTTGGGTGACGTCCGGCACGTCCTCCGGCGCGACCCCCAAGCGTCGCGCCACACGCCAAACGAACGGAGCAAATCGATCGAATACGTCATCGAAGTTGATGGTATCTGCCGTTGCGGCTTCCGAGCCGGACATCATCTCCACCGCCTTGATTTAGCCGAGCCCCCGGCGCTGGGAAACCGTTCCGTGTTCCCTGATGGAGCGTTTTTCCCGACGTGGAACGCGCGAAAACCAGAAAAGAACGCCGGGGACAGAAGTGGGGGCGCCCAAAGCCCTTCGAAGCCTGCCTTTCATCAGGGGGCGAAAGGCTGGCCACGTCGTTGAAAAGCTCGGTAAGGGAACGAAGTGGAAATTTTCTTTCGTAACTTTCGCCGGTCCACGGCACTCCACCTGACGAACATGCGGGTCTTTCTTATCATGGTGGCACTCTGCAGCCTCGTCGCGGGCGCGCGTTCCTCGCGTGCCCACGAGCTCCCCTCTCACGAGCTCGTGTGGAATCAGGGGTCAGGAGCGACCGAGTGCATCGATGAATCAACGGCTCGCACCTGGGTCGCCAGACATATCGGACGTGAACTGACCGAGGGACAGCCGCGGGCCGTCGAGGTCACTCTCAGCCGAGCGGCGCCGAACGCCTGGCTCGCGGAGCTGATCTTGCTGCCCGAGGGGGGACGGCGAGTTTTGCGCGTGCCAGGAGAAAATTGTTATCCCGTTGCCCAGTATGCTGCGTTGGCCGCGGCATTGATGATCGATCCCTCTCTTTCTCTCGATTCCAGTCCGCAAGAACCGCCGGGGAGTCCAGCGGAAAGCGGGGCGGCGCCCGATGACGGAGGCGAACCGGCGGAACAAACGGAGTCCCGCGACGAGTTGGAGTCACGACCCAACGTGGAGGGGACCGGGCGCATTCCCGTTCTTCTGTTGCCCTCGGTGATCTATGGCGAGGTTCCGGCCGGGTGGGATCGGGCGGCGCTTGCTGCAGTCCATCGCGGTTTGAAAGAACGTCTCTCGAGTCGGAAGAGGTTGACGGTCCTGCACTCCGAGCGGCAGTTCGAGGAACGCGCGGAGGCCGAAGCCTGGATTCAACGAGCTGTCGTCCGGGGAGTTTCCCCTTTCCGAGTTTCGGGCAGGGGTCGGCTCATGCCAACGTATGCGTTGGTGTCTGTCCTTTCTCGCCTTCAGGTACGAGACGCGATCGATTACACACCAGGCAAGAAGACCCCGGCCTATTCAGCCACGGCCCGGCTGACGCTCACCTTGGTCGACTTGAAGGAGCTGCGTCGCCGTCCCGAGATCACGGTCGAAACGACGCTCTCCTATGCTGCGGACGACCTTTCCGACAGCGATCGGTTGACGACCATTCGTTTGGTCATGGAGCGCCTAGCGGAGATGGCCTTGGATCGCCTGCGCATCTACGACGACTTCCGGTTGACCGGACGTGTCCACCGTTCCGAATCCCAAGCCTTGACGGGTCGCGTGACATTCTCGCGCCCCTCGGTGTTTCGCAGCGGAGATCACTTTGCCTTTGTTGACGACCAGGGAAACGTCTCGGGCCACGTGGTGCTGAAGAGCGTAGAGGGAGAATCGGCATCCTGGCAGGTTCGCAAGAAGGGTCGGGGGGATCGGCTCGTGGAAATCGGGGCCTACCGGCGGTGGACGTTCAGTCAGCATATCGATTACGGCTTTCGCTTGGCGTACCGATTTGCGGACGAAGACGAGGTTGCGCGTGCAGCAAGTGAAGGGCGGATAGTTCGTGCCGTTGGTGATCGGGGAGAGGTGGGGGTTAATCTGGGCGCGCTCATGACCCCGCAAGGTCCTTCACCATGGAGAGGCCTCGTGCATCTGAGGAGCGCTCTCGTTCTGGGGCAGGGCTTTGGTTATTCCTATCAAATGGATGCCGGTGTTGGCGTCGAGCTGCCGCTGCTGCCTTCTATCGGTCTCGTTGCGCTTCCTCGTGTCGGCGCGGGTTTGACCGTTTGGTATGGCGAGGCGGCCGAGGGAGACGCCGCGTTCATCGAGGAGATGCTGGGGCCTCATGTCGCAGCTGGGGTGCAGCTGGAGTTCTTCCAGACCAAAACCATTTCGCCCATGATCGACTTCGGCGGTCAATTGGTCCTCCCCTTGGACGGCACCGTCGCGGCAAGCAGTTTCCTGGGCGACCGATTTCCTAGTCTTCACGGTTTCACGATTGGTGTTGGCGTCGTGGCCCGCATTCCGAAACGGCATCCGACCATTGATTCCTCACGTTCTCCTTCTTCTTCTTGAACGACAGCACGATGCTTCGATACGGTCTTTTTGTGACATCAATCATGCTTTGCATCTCCTTGCTTCTCTGGAGTTGTGGCATGTCCGCCGGGGGAACGTCCCAACGTTCCGTCCTTCCCGAGTTCGACATTGCTGAATGGGAGGGCTCGACGTTGCTCGTGGCTCCTTTGCAGCGCGACCTGATCGAGCTGGAAGGTTTGCGCGTTGCCCCCTCTGCGTCCTCACAATTGCAGAAGCGCCTGGACATTGACGACGAGAAGTTGGCGCTTTCCGCCGAGCTCGCGATGCTGGCCCGTCAGACTGCGGAAGATGAGTTTCTTGGTCGCGGGCAGGACGTGAGCGTCGTGGTTCCCAGCATCGAAAACTACGCGGCGTTTGCGACGGATCCCAAACGCTTCTTTCATCTGACCATCGACGGCTCGAAGTTTTACCTGGTTCCGAAGCGACAGCACTTGCCGTCAACGGTTGAGCAGGCCGATTACTCCCTCGCATTTGGCAAGCTGATCTTCTCGGTGGCGATCAGTCAAACGAGCTTTCGGAATGCCAATGGCCAACTTCAAACCCGGATGACCAGGCTCATCGAGCTCGAAACTCGATTTGTCGTTTGGGACTACATAAGCGAGCGCATCGTGGTGGAAGGGAAAGTGAGCTCTTCGGTCGATTTGGAGGAAGAGCTGGACCAGGAGAGCTGGACGGCGTTGATGGAGAAGGCGGTCGAGGAGATCCTGAGTGAGCGTCCCTTTGCCCGCTGACCGTTCCTTTGGATGGGAGCGGCCCGTGGAAGGGCGCCCGAGGAAGGGCTGCCAGCTGGAAATTCTGCTGGCGCAGAGGCGCTGCGCTCCGGAGGGGTGCAAGCTGAAGGGGCGCAGGAAAAAAAGCTCTGCAAACTTCGAATGGTGCGGAGGAGCAGCACTCCGAAGGG
This sequence comes from uncultured Polyangiaceae bacterium, assembly GCA_964440025.1. Classification (GTDB taxonomy): domain Bacteria; phylum Myxococcota_A; class Polyangia; order Polyangiales; family Polyangiaceae; genus NIC37A-2. The sequence continues at coordinate 6,982 of CAYTRQ010000021.1, forward strand.
GCGCAAGGAAAACGCTCTGCGAGTTCTAGAAATTCTCGTAGTTATTCGTGAGTGGGGGCACTCAGAGAGAGAACCCAAACCGGCAAGGCGGCTCGCTTTGCTGATTTTCGAGGAGATACCCCATGAAGCTCACTTTACTGAGTCGTGCGGCATTTTGTGCCACGACCTTTCTTTCTCTCATCACGTTTGCATCGGACGGCGAAACGGAGTCGGAGGCTCTCGATGAAACAGCGGCGGATTCTCCCCTCGAAGGGAGTTTGACGGACGAGGAAACCAGCGGAGATGAAGCTGCAGAGGGAGGCGACGAAACTACGGGCGACTCTGGCCAGCAAAAAGAAGCGGCTACCGTGCAAGCTGGGGCGGGGCTCGAGGAGGTGAAGGATGAATACGCTTGGGGGGTGGGAGCTCAACTCTCGCCGCTCTACTTTCTAGGAAGTGATCTCGATCCCCAATTTGGTCTCCGGGCGCTGGGCATCTACAATTTGACCAAGAAGGTTGCCGCGACGGCCGGATTTTCCTTCTACGTTCCCAATCGTGCTACCGTCATGGCGATCGACCTTCAGGGAAGATACTTGATTGTGGGGGACAATGAGCAGCCCTTCGGCTGGCACCTGGGGGCTGGGGCGAGTCTGGTATTCGGCAGCGCCGAAGCCACCGATCCCAACTCTGGAGAAGTCAGTTCCGAAGGTTTCGGTGGCTTCAGCATTCTCCTGGGGACCGGTGTGAAGTATCGTATTCAATCCGTGGAGATCATGGCGGATGCTTTCTTGGGGCTCCCGGCAACGGAGGTGAACGGACAGGAGGTGGATGTGCAGTTCCCTCCGTATCTCGTGGCCCACATCGGTGCTGCCTACCGGTTTTGAGAGTTTGTGCAGACGACGCTCCTGTTCCCTGAACCATCCTAGGTGGCTTGACGCTGTCTGTGCACTGGGGTGTTCCAGGATCGTCCCGTCGCCATTCTTCCCGTGCGGGCGCTGACTCTCTCGTGGAATTCGCCGAGGGGCTTTTCGGCTTCCAAGACGCTGTCTTCGACCGGGAGTCGATGATGTGTCTCAGAGCGTCTCTTCCGCGAGCTCGCCCTTTTTCGTGACCGCGTCGAGCTCCTGCATGACCGCGAGAAGGCCTTCCAGTTTGTCGAGAGGCCACATGTTGGGACCGTCGCTGGGAGCGCTATCCGGAGTGGGGTGGGTCTCCATAAACACGCCATCGACGCCCACGGCGACGGCGGCGCGGGCCAGGACGGGAACCATTTCGCGCTGGCCGCCGGAGGCCTTGCCGAGGCCCCCGGGCTGTTGCACGGAATGGGTGGCGTCGAACACGACTGGTTGACCGGTGCGGCGCATTACCGTCAATGAGCGCATGTCACTGATGAGTGTATTATAGCCGAAACTGACTCCGCGTTCGCACAACATGACGTCCTGATTGCCCACCTCGGCGCACTTGTCGACGACATTCTGCATGTCCCACGGCGCCATGAACTGCCCCTTTTTGACGTTCATTGGCTTGCCTTGGCGGGCGACGTTTTGGATGAAGTTGGTTTGACGGACCAAAAAGGCGGGCGTCTGCATGACATCGACCACCGCGGCGACTTCGCCGAGAGGAGTGTCCTCGTGCACGTCCGTGAGCACCGGAACCTGGAATTCCTTTTTGATCGCCTCGAGGACTTGGAGTCCCTTTTCGACACCGGGACCCCGGTACGAGCCGGTGGAGCTGCGGTTGGCTTTGTCGAAGCTCGACTTGAACACGAAAAAAATCCCGAGTCGCTGCGTCAGCTCAGTGAGCTTGCCGGCGATATCCATCATGAAGCCCGGCTCCTCGATGACGCAGGGGCCCGCGATGAGGAAGAAGGGCTTCTTGTTGCCGATTTCGTATCCTGAGATGTGCATTGCTTGATCTTCTGGGCGTAAAGTTCGAGGTTAGGTGTTTCGGGAAAAGATGTCGATGATGCCCTTGAACGTGTTGCTGGAATCCACGGCGAGCACCACGCTGACGCGCCGCGTCCGCATCAGCTCTTCGGCCTCCGTCAGAGCGGCTTGTTCGTGGATGACGATGGGGTCTTGGGACATGAGCTCTCGTGCGTAAAGCTGCATGGGATCTCCCTCCCGTTGAAAGCCGCGGCGCAGATCTCCGTCCGTAATCGTCCCGAGGACCCCACGCTGCTCGTCCACGACCACTGCTAAACCGCGACGTCCACGGGTCATTTCGAGCACGACTTCAGACAGGGATTGATCGGGAGCGACCACCGGGAGCCCCTCCGTCTGCATGTGGTCGCGCACCCGGCTGAGCAGTCGTCGGCCGAGCGAACCGCCCGGGTGAAACCGCGCGAAGTCCACGGGTTTGAAGCCCCGGGCCTTGCTGAGGGCCACGGCGAGTGCGTCGCCCACCGCCAGGGTCACCAGTGTGGACGTTGTGGGTGCAAGGTTGTGGGGACAGGCTTCTCGTTCCACGCTGACATCCAAAACGACATCCGCTTCCCGAGCGAGAGTGCCCTCGAGGTTTCCGACCATGGCGATCTGCTTGACGTCCAGAGCGCGCAGCGGGGCGATCAGGCTGATGATTTCCTCCGTTTCTCCGGAGTTGGAAATCATCAGGGCCGTGTCACCCGGCCGAACCATGCCTAAGTCGCCGTGCAACGCCTCCCCTGGGTGGAGGAAAAACGAGGGCGTGCCCGTGGACGCCATGGTGGCGGCGAGCTTGCTGCCGATGAGTCCCGATTTGCCCAAACCGCAGACCACCAGCCGTCCCTGTCTGCCGAGAATGAGCGCTGCCGCTTCCTGAAAGTTCTCCTCGAGGCGAGCCGCGGCCGCGACAATGGCGTCTGCTTGTGTGCCGAGCATTTCCCGGGCCTCGCGCACGATCTCGTGCATTCCAGAGCGGGAGCTGTCGGGATCATCGGGTAGCCACGAGGGGCGCAGCGCGGAGGGGGGGGAGGTCATGACTGGCCCCTATGATGACTCACTCGCCAGCTGCGGAAAAGGCGGGCGGTATCTCTCGCTGGGGAGGCTTCGAGGGCGTGTCTCGGGAGCCCCAGAGAGGCTTCCGAGAACCGTTCCAATCAGAAAGGCGGGCCCGTCGAATCAAGTGCAGGAAAAGACTCTGTCGCTGTTTGCCTTGCCGACCCGTAGGTGTGCGTCGACGGGCCTTTTTTGGGGTGGTGAGGTGTACTCGAGGCAGCCTTGGGTCGGGAGCGCGCGTCGGTCCTCCGACGTCCCACCGAAGAAGTCCGCGTTTAGCGCAGTAGCTCAGCCGCTACCCAGAGCACGGGGGCTTGTCCGTGACCGTCTCTGGTGAGTCGGGTGAGCGCCATGTATTCGCCAGGAGTCGAATGGTACCAGGTCCCGGTGCAGATATCGCTCACCGCTCCTTGGGGTGAGATCTTATCCGTTGCCGCGTCCCCAGTGGACCGGTGCTTGCGTCACGTTGTGATAAAAGAGTCCGTTGTCTTGCTGGTCACCCAGGTAGTCCATCATCGTATCGGACATGAAGTCGATGTACTTGGGGCCCGTCACGAATTAGCTTGACTTATTCATTCGATGGGATCATCATGCTTACATGAAGACCATTAGCGAGTTGCAACAATGGTTCGAGCGATTGGAAGGGAGCCTAAAACGAGCGCGCGCGACGTCAATGGGCGGCCAGCGAGGCACTGGCTCTTGGACGTGGCGGGATTGTCCGAGTCCACGAGGCGACCGGGATAGCTCCATCGACGAACTGTCTTTGACCCGTCTTTGACGGCAGCCCCACCCACAAAAGAAAGAGTTCGATGTCCGCTTCCGACCCCAATCCGCTGGCTTCCCCAGATCCGTGGAACAGCGTCGCCGTTGGCTACGACGACGTCACCCGTGGGTCGTTCACACCTTACTCCGAGTGGACGTTGGAGCGCCTCACGGCTCGCAGCCAGTGGGCTCCCGATCAGGTCCGGCTCCTCGATGTTGCGTGTGGCCCCGGCACCACCAGCCTGCTGGCTGCGGAGCGGGTTGCCTCGATCGCTGCTCTGGACTTTTCTCCCGATATGCTCGCCGTCTTCCGCGGTCACCTGGAAGGAAAGGAGAGTCCGTCCGTCACCCTCCACGAGGGCGATGGCCAGAATCTGCCATTTTCCGAAGGCATGTTTCACTGGGCCATCTCCATGTTCGGGCTGATGTTCTTTCCCGATCGCGTGCGCGGTCTCACGGAGCTCCATCGCGTACTTCGACCGGGGGGGCTCGCTGCCGCTTCGGGGTGGGCTCCCGTCGAGGCGTCTCCGGCCATGAGCGCGCTCTTCCGGGCGATGCAGGCTCTGGCCCCGGATCGCCCATCCACGAAGAAAAACGTCGAAAGTTGGGAAAATCCGGAGGTGATCCGCCATGAGTTCGAGGCAGCTGGGTTCGAGGACATCGAGGTGGAACCCGTCACGTATTCGCTGTCCTACGAGAATGCCGATAGCTTCTGGGATCGGACGGCGCGCGGCTCGGTTCCTCTCGTCATGCTGAAAAAACAGCTCGGTGAAGAGCAATTTGCCCGCAGATCCGAGGATGCCAAACGCGTGCTTCGTGAGGTCGTCGGAGACAAGAAAGAGCTTGCCTCCACCGCCTATGTCGCCATCGCGCGTCGGCCGAAAGAATCCTCCGTTTCTTCGAGCTCCCCGTGACCGCGAACGCGCGAGCGATTTTTGCGCATCCGGGTTCCCGGTGAAAAAAGGCGCTTTGTCCACCTGCCGGTGATCGGTGAGCGAGCCCCCCTCGCTCTGTCCTTGTCACTCACGACCGAGGTTGGGGAGCTAAAAAAGCCTTCAAACGACTCGGTCGCTGCTCGCTGGATTGATGTTGCTTTTTGGCTCCTGTCCTGACGGGGGCGGCGTGAGCGGCGGCGAGCTGTTGTCTCCTCCTCGGAGGGGATCTACTTACGCAGCAGTGATCCCCTACCGCGACGAGAACGAAACCCTCCGCACACCCGTCGTGACCTTCGTCTTGATCGCCATCAATGCGTTCGTCTGGCTGGTCGTGCAAGGCGCCGGTTCCCACCCGGCCCTGGCAGCGTCGGTCTGCAATTGGGGGCTCATCCCGGGCGAGCTCACGCTGCAAGCGGATCCCGGCGCGCGGTTTCCCATGGGGCGCGATCTTCTCTGCGTGGTCGATCCGGGGCGCGCTCCAGAACACGTTCTCACCTCCATGTTTCTGCACGGCAGCTGGGGCCACATCATTGGCAATATGTGGTTTCTCTGGCTGTTCGGAAATAACGTGGAGGATTCGATGGGTCGGTCGCGCTTTGTCGGGTTCTACCTGGTGACTGGGCTTGCTGCCGCCGCAACACAAGTCATGCTCGGTCCCGACTCCATCGTGCCAATGGTCGGTGCTTCGGGGGCCATCAGTGGCGTGATGGGCGCCTACATCGTGCTGTACCCGCGCGTGCGCGTTTTTACTCTGGTGCCACTCGGCTTTTTCATCACCTCCATTGCTCTGCCCGCGTGGGCGATGCTCGGCTACTGGATCCTCCTGCAGTTCGTTGGAGGCGTGGGAGGCACCGACACCGGAGTGGCCTTCGGAGCACACATCGGCGGTTTCGTCGCTGGTGCGGCGCTCATCAAGTTGTTTGCCCGTCGCGAGTACATCGAGCAGCATCGGGCGCAGCACTGGCATCCCCACCGGGAAGGGTTCCGGAGGCGGCATTAGAACGCCCGTGCAGCGTCGCGAAAGGCCCGTCACCTCCGCCTCACGGCTGTCGGCGAGCGGCGGCGGGGGCCTCACGGGCTCTCCGAGAGGCCTCGCTGCTTGCCCCAGCTTCCGCGCTGGAGCCTCCTTTCGGGTCCTCGGGAACAAGGGCCGTGTTGTGATTCAAGAGTAATTTGTCAATCGTAACGGAAGTTGCCTGTTGTCATATCTGTCGGGAAGTGTTTCGGAACTGCCGGAAGTGCAACAACAACGCTGTCATATCTGTCGGGGGCGCTATCTCGAAGTGCTCGAGGGCTGATGATGTAATATTTGCTTTGTGCCGACTCCCGACCGACGACATGGTACGTTTGGTTCGGCGGCGCCTGGCGGCGCTCCGCGAGTCCGGAGAGATCACTCTGTCACTCCCAAGACGTCACTCCCAAGACCGCCTCGAAAAAAGGAACGACTAGGATGCGAATGAATCGACTTGCTATCACCCTTGCCCCCGTTTTCTGGCTCTCCGCATGTGGAGGAGACGGGCCCGGTATGGATGGGACCGGCGGGAGCGCCGCAGGAGGCGGTTCTCAGGCCACGGGGGGCCAGAGTTCGAGCGGCGGCGCGGCTTCGACGACAGGTGGGACGACTGCTGATGGTGGTGGGATCGCGAACGGTGGCACTGGAGGAGCTACGGGTGGTGCCGGCGGAGCCACGGGCGGTGCCGGCGGGGCCACGGGCGGCTCCGGTGGGGCTACAGGCGGCTCCGGAGGGGTCACGGGCGGTTCTGGAGGAACCACGGGCGGTTCTGGAGGAAACGCGACGGGTGGTACAGGGGGCTCCGCGAACCCGACTTGTCCTTATACACCGCCTGAAGATCCGGATCCCTTTCCCCAGAATTGGACCAGTAGTGAGGTCACCCTATTCAACGACAATGGTGGATGGACTTGGTACAACGACGAGCGGGTGGTGGTCGATCCCGATGAAGGCAAAATCATCGTGAGTTCTGCCGCGTCGACCGCCTCGAGCGAAGGCGCCAATACAGAAATCCACGCCGTGATCCACGATCTGGCCACGGGCGAAAATGACAAGATGGCCTTGGGCTCACTGAGCTATTCCGACGATCACAACAACGGGGGAATAGTGGTCAAAGCCCCCGGAGAATACTACGTCGCTTGGGCACACCATAACGTGGACTGCAATACCTATTGGCGTAACTACGCAGATGGTTCATGGGGTGCGCAACAGACGTTCCAGTGGAACAGTGAGGGTTGTCCCTGGGGGCCGCCTGAGCCCCCGGAGCAACAGTCCCACGTCACCTACAACAACCCCTGGAAGCTGAGTGCCGAGGGGCGCATTTACAACTTCATTCGCTCGGTCGACACCAGCCCGAACTTCCTGCTTTCAGAAGACGACGGACAAACGTGGGAATTTGGGGGGCGACTGACAGCGAGCCCGCAGCAAGGATATAACGCTGGCTACTACAAGTATTGGGGAAATGGGGTCGATCGCATCGACTTCTTCGCCACCGAAGCCCATCCTCGGGACGCTAACACGAGCGTTTTCCACGGCTATATCAAAGACGGGAAGACCTACGATTCGTTCGACAATGAAATTGACGGCAATCTTTTCGATCCCAACGCCCCCGAGATCAAGGAGTTCACCACCGTGTTTCCCGCCACGGGGACGATCAACGGTGTGACGCTGAATCACCTCTGGAACTTCGATATTGCGCGCTACGAGGACGGCACGATCGGTGTCCTGTGGCAGGGTCGCGAGGGCGGAGGGGGCAAGGCCAACACCAACCCCAATCACCGGATTCTCTACTCCCGCTTCGATGGCACGGAGTGGACTTCCACCTATCTCGTGCGCGGCGGTCGGACGCTCTACCGCGATCAAAGCGATTGGTGGGAGGAGGATTATCTCGGGGGGGCGGCGCTCGATCCCGATGATCCCCACGTGATCTACGTTTCCACGCCAATCGACCCCCGTGATGATACGACGACCTATGACGTTCATGAGATCTGGAAGGGGGTCACCTGTGACGAGGGCGCGTCATTTGAATGGACGCCACTGACGATGAATTCGCCCAACGAGAATCTGCGCCCGGCGGTGCCGAAGTGGGACGCACAGAACACTGCTGTGCTTTGGTTCCGCGGTAACTACCAGACCGCGCAGAGATATAGTGCGGAGGTCGTTGGTATCGTCAGTCAAGAACAATGATACACAAGTCGATGCCGGTGCAGGAGCGATCGGAATCGGTCGGCTCCTCCTGCGCCGGCTCGTCGAAATCCGCTCTCCCAGGAAGCCTTCCTACCGCACCTCAGGGCCCCTATCCTACGACCCCAGAAGGAGTGTCCCAAGGTTCAACTACACTGTGACGCGAAGGGATGTGGGAGGCACGACCGAAACTCTCCACATCATTGTGACTCTCGGCGAGAAATGAGCTCGTGCACGAAATTTTTCTTTTCGCCAGCACGCCTTGAGTTCATAATGAAACAGTGAGAAGAGAGAGAGGGTACACCGTAGCGATGGCATCTCTCGCATTGGCGAGCTTGTTGCTGTCGTGTCGGTACTCCTACGAACTCGTCCCGGTTGACGAGACCGAAACTGGATTGGCCGGTGCGTCCGACGGGGAAAACATCGCATCCGAAGGGGGGGATGGAGGGGAGAGCTCCGATTCTTCTCAGTCGATTGGAATTGGTGCTTCCGGTGCTTCCGAGCAAACGGGTGGCGGTTCAACTGTTGGAGGAACTGCGGGCGCTGAGAGTGAAACAGGGGGAGCGGTTGGAACAGGAGGAGTCGGAGATTCTTCAGGTGGCGGAAATTCGACCAATAGCGGAGGGAGCGGGGGATCTCCCAGCGGTGGTAGCGGGGGAACCAGTGGCTCAAGGGGGGCTTCCGGCGAGAGCTCTGGCGAGCTAGTTGGGGACTTCATCGTGACGACTGGGGTCGACGAGAATGACTCAGGTGCGACGGCGGCTTCTCCGGGTGGGACGGGGCTATCACTTCGCGAAGCCATTCAACTGGTCAACAATGAAGCAGATCCACAGGTGGTCACATTTGATCAGGGAACTACGGTTGTCTTGGAAAGTAGCCTTCCGTTCCTGACTCAGACCGTATCGATTGTTGGAAGTGACACGACTATCGATGGAAGCATGTTGAGTCATACTGCGTCCTGTCTCAGGGTGGATAGCGACGAGTCACTCATAGAAATGATTCGTTTCCGAGACTGCACGGGTGAGGCCATGACGATTTTTGGCGCTGGTGCCCACGTGGTGTCCAACGTCGTCGTCGACGCAGGAGGAGCAGCCGTTTTTGTTGCCGGCAGTCGTGCAAAAATGGTGGGCAACCTCTTCATCAGAACGGCGGGAACGGCTTTTACCAACAAGGTTTCCGGTATCACGTTCTGGTTCAATACTGTCGTGCAAAGTAATGGGACCGGTTACACAGTCGGCCAGTCCTCCGGGCATGATGTGAGAAACAATATTTTTTCTCATTCCTCGGAATATGGAATCTCGGGCACTTGCGATAATTTTACCGCGTTCGACTACAATCTCTTCTTCGAGAATGCTTCGGGTGACATCAACGCCTGCACAACTACCCTGGGCTCGGACTCAGTGTACGCCGATCCTGTCTATGCCGATGCGGCCTCGGATACGTATTCGCTCAGTGAAAACAGCAACGCGGTCGATGCCGGAGTGGACGTGGGAGAGGACAGGAATGGCAGCGGCTCGGGGAATTTCGACGGCAATGCTCCCGATCTGGGATTTGCCGAATCCAACTGAACAAACGGGTAGGAAGAGAGAGCACATCGTTGTCTCCTGGAACACTGATGAGAAGGTCAGCACACCACCTCGATGGGGCCGTTTCCAGCGCTTTGTTCGATGTCGGCCGTGTTCTTGAGGGGGGAGACGTGTCCTGGCAGTCCCTTCGGGGGAACAGTCCCTTCGGGGGAATGAGATGCGTCCCTCATTCGTTGTTTGATTTGCGCCCATGTTTGAATAACATGGGTAGTGTTCAGTGATTTTTTCGAGACGTAGCGCGCTGCTTTTGGTGGCGATTCCATTGTTGATCGCCTGTGGTTCGCGCGGTGCGGACGTTTTCGGTCTTCCGGCCGGCGGCTCCGATTCGTTCTTCGGTGCCGGTGCGTCCTTTGGCGCTTCAGGCGGTGTTGCTGCTACGGGCGGACGGGACAGCAATAAGACCGGTGGGACGGGGGGCAACCAATCGGAGGGCAGCGGGAGTGCTGGCAGCGGCGGTCGGAGCGTAGAGAGTGGTGGTGGCTCTGGTACCGGAGGGGCTCCTAGCGGCGGGACGCCAAGCAGCGGCGGCATGAACAGCACGGGAGGGGCTCCGAACGGCGGGACGCCAAGCACCGGCGGCACGACGAATACCGGGGGCGTTCAGAGTGGCGGCACGACGAGTACCGGCGGCACGCAGGTGGGAGGCAGTTCCGGCGCGGGTGGTGGCGGTTCGCCAGAATGTTTCGAAGATGTCGATTGTGATGATGGAGTCGACTGCACCGAAGATGCCTGTCTCTCCGGTGCATGTTCTAATTCTCCTCGGAACGACCTCTGCGACAACGGATTGTTTTGTGACGGCGAAGAGTTTTGCGATGCGGATCTTGGCTGTCAATCTGGGACGCCGCCGGACGTCGACGATGGCGTCTCTTGCACCGACGACAGTTGTGATGAGGACGCGAACACCACTGTTCACGTTCCCAATCACGTCTCCTGTAACGGCGCGACTTGCGATGGGACCGAATATTGTGACATGGTCGATGATTGCCAGACAGGCGCTCCGCCAAGTTGCGATCTCTATGTCCTCGAGGGCGAAGGCGCAGACATTCCAGCTACCGGCACGAGTGGCACGGTAGAGCGCACCACTTCCGGGTATCCCAACAACAACTGCGCTATTGTCGACAGTCTGGTCAATGTCGACATCGATCATTCAAGCGCCGGTGATCTGCTCTGGACCGTTGTGCAGGAGGACAGCTCGGTTTCGGTCGATCTGTATCGCGGTGAAAATGGCGACCGAGCTTTCGGGGGGCTCTACAGCGTGTCCGATTCCGCAATGAGGGCCTGGACGGACGATTTCAGCGATCCCTTCGATCCTGGATTCTATCTGCCCACAGCCTCGGAAACCCTCGCAGACTTCCTGGCGCTCGAGGCGGCCAGTGATTGGACTCTTGAAATCGTCGATCAGTTCAATGCCGGGACGGGCACACTCAACGGTTGGAGCATGTACCTCCAGTGCGTGCCTGCCCGATACAGCAACCCGGCGATTGCGTTTTCTTCGGCCAACGACGACGACACGGATACCGATGACACGATCGGATGGGAGTTCACAGTGGGCGACGAGGATGTTGTCGTGACCGCCTTGAGCTTCTATGACGAGGGGCTCGATGGTCTCGCCGCGTCCCACCCAGTGGGGATCTACGAAGCGGCTACCGAGGCGTTGGTGGTGAGCACGACGGTGCCTGCCGGAAGTGTTGCCCCGCTGGATGGTCAGTTCCGCTACGTGGGCGTTCCGGAAACAACGTTGAGCGCTCAGACAACCTATCGGATCGCTGGTTATCGACCGACCGGGATCATCGAGAACATCGTCTATAATGTTTCCGATTTTTCCGTTTCCGCGTCGATCATGGCGGGAGCCGCCTACTATAAAAATGGCACGGACGGACTCGCCTATCCCGACGCTGGCTGGAGCTTTGCGACGAACGGTTTCTACGGTCCCAATATGAAGCTTCGCTGATTCGCGAGGGGCTCATTGCTGATCAATCCACTGCGGATCACTACCGGGAATGTGAATAGTCCATTGACGTGAAGAAATGCGAGCGCGCAGGATGGGGACTGTCCTTGGCTCTGGAGAGACGCTGGCGGAAATAGCCAAAATATTGGCGTGCACCGCTGAGAGCTGAGCCGGGCACTTGGGCATGCTCGGTTGCATGTCCAAGAACAACGACTTTCCTTCCCGGAAAAGTTCACTCCGCGATTTTGACGCGGTGGTGATTGGTTCCGGAATTGGAGGGCTGACTGCTGCCGCGCTCCTGGCTCGCCTTCAAGGATGGCGCGTTCTGGTGTTGGAACGTCATTGGAAATCCGGGGGGTTCACTCACACTTTCTCCAGGCCTGGCGGTTACCATTGGGACGTTGGTTTGCACTACGTCGGGCGAGAGATCGTGACTCCCGGACTGCCTCGAGACGCCTTCCAGGTTGCTACCGCTGGCCGTCTTAATTGGCAAAGCATGCCCGATCCGTTCGAGCGGCTTTGCTTTCCAGGATTTCAATTCAATGTGCGTGCCGGACGTAGGCAGTTTGCCGATGATTTGAAGAGCGCTTTTCCTCATGACGCTCAGGGGTTGGGTCGTTGGTTTCGGGACGTCGATCGCGCATCCTCCTTGGTGCGGACGCTACTGTTCCGCGCCCTCGTTCCGGAGGCTGCTTCCCGAGCCTATGAAGCGGCGCTCCATTTTCGTTTCAAGACCGCAGCGACTCGGACCGCTGACTATCTGGCGCGCCGTTTTTCCGATCCACGATTGATTGCCATTCTGGGCGCCCGTTGGGGGGACTACGGGCTTCCTCCGGCTGAAAGCGCGTTTTTTGCCCATGCCATGATCACTCGGCACTACCTTGATGGAGCTCTCTATCCAGTGGGTTCGGCGTCGCGGATTGCAGAGGCGATGGGCCGCGTCATCAGAGAGGCGGGCGGGGAAGTGAGAGTACGATCGGAGGTCTCTCGGATTATCGTGCAGCATGGCCGAGCCCGTGGGGTGCGCCTTGCCAACGGAGAGGAGGTACTTTCCCCGGTGGTGATCTCCGATGCAGGAGCAAGAAATACCTACCTGAGCTTACTTCCGGAAGAGATGCACGTTCCTGGACGGGATTTTTTGCGTCAAACGCCACCAGGAGCCGCCCATGTCACTCTTTATTTGGGCCTGTCTCGATCCCCCACCTCGATTGGTGTTCGCGGCGAGAATCTTTGGCTCTACGACGGCTTCGACCATGATGCACTGTGGGCGTCGCGCCGGTCCATCGTTGAGGGTCAGGCTTCTCATGCTTACCTGTCGTTCCCTTCGGTGAAAGATCCGGAGGCCAAGGCGCATACCGCCGAGATCATTGCGATGATTGACACGGAGCCCTTCGAGAGCTGGCAGAATAGGGGCTGGAAGCGTCGCGGTGCCGACTACGAGCAAGTAAAAGAGCGTATCTCCGATGCTTTGTTGGATCTGGTAGAAAGACATTTGCCCGGATTCCGGGAGCTTGTTGCCTATCGTGAGCTGTCCACCCCCCTTTCTACGATCCAGTTTACGGCTCATCCGGGAGGAGCCATCTATGGGCTCCCTTGGAACCCGACTCGACTTCGCCAACGTTGGCTTTCTGCGCGCACTCCCGTTTCTGGACTGTACTTGACGGGAGCCGATGCCGTCTTCCTGGGTATCGTGGGGGCAACGATGGGCGGCGTGGCCGCGGCGGGAGCCATTGCGGGGCCAAGCCTCCTGAGTCGGATTGGAAGTGTGGCATCACAATTGCATCTTCCTCCGTCCGAAAAGATTCCTCTCGAAGTTGCGGGGTAGCGAGTAGAGAAGGCCGGCGGGGCGGAGAGTCCTTGCTTTTCCTCAACGGCGTTCCCGTGAGCGAATCCAGTCTCGCGGGGAGACCCCCTTCCGGCGTTTGAAGGCGCGGCTCCAGGTTGTTTGATCCGAGAAACCCAGCCGTTGAGCCACCTGCGAGAGGGGGATTTGTCCGGCAAGCAGCAGTCGTTCAGCTTCCGTCTCGCGAAAGGCTTCGAGAACCCTTTGATACGTTGTGCCTGCTGCTTGAAGATGCCGATGGAGACTCCGTTCGGAAAGTCCCAGGGAGCTGGCCACTTCTTGCGCAGTGGCTCGGTGCTCCGGCAAAAGGAGCCGCAATCGGCTGCGGATCCGGAGTTCGAGAGGTGCCTCGTTCGCCCCGCCCAGACCGGTGGCTTCCGCGAGCTGGTGGAGAGTGTTCTGCAGTGTGGCGTCGGCTTGAGGCAACGATGCGTTCCAGACTTGTGCCGCGATACCGAAGGCAGTGACAGAGCTGTCGAAGGTTACCGGACTCCCCAACAGATTGGCGTGTCGCGATGGTGTTTGAGGTGCGGAACGGGACAGTTGGATCCACTCCGGAACGAAGGAGGGTTTCAGCGGCTGGGATCTGAATCGCCCCACGAATACCGCTACGGTGAACTCATCCGAGAGCTGCGGCACAGGAATAGATGATGCGTTGATGATTCGCACCGTTGCGTGGCTCGAGGTTTCCTCGATCTCCAAGGAGACTCCTTGGGCAGCGTAGCGGAAGTGTGCTGCAAGGGAATGAAAAGCGGCTCCTACGGTCGGTGCGGTGGCTGCCAGGTAATCCAAAGCGCCGAACGCGCCGAAGGGAACCGCGAGCCCCACTTCGGTAGCGAACGCTTCTCCAGGCTCGTACCGCGCCGCTTCGTCCCAGAGTCGTACGAACTTCGAAAGCGGGACGAGACCGTCGACGGGGCTGAGCTCTTGTTCGGCGAGGCCGGCGGCGCGACGGATCTCGTCCGCCGGCAAACGCAAGGCCCCGAATCCCGCCAGCAGGGCCCGAACGGTAGCAGCAGGGAGCGCGGACATGGCCTGGCGACTATAGTCCCGCGGAAGCCCGAGGAGAGCCAGGAAAAGACGCCCATTTTGGGTCGGCTGGGCGAAGTCGACCGGTCTGGCGTTGGCTGAGGTCCCGGGCTCTTTCTTCGCGAGCCCCTTTTGGTGGGGTGCCAGCGCGCGGCGGCCTTGGCTCGAGGTGGCGCGGGGGCGATTTTCCAAGACCGCATCCTTTTTTCGAGATAGATCGACAAAGACTGTGGACGGCGCACTCGTGACTTTCTAACATCGCGCAATGGCTCATGCGCTTCGCGTCACGATTGCCCCGACGGATCGGGGTAAGAAGAACCAAGGGAAGGGGAAGAAGGACCAGGACAAGAAAGATCAGGGGAGCCAGCAGACGCCGGCCGTCGCGGGGGGCACGGTTGCTTTGGCGCGGTTCGGCGCTGGAAAATCCCCAATCGAGCCCGAGGTCCCGAAAAAGGCGAAGCTCGTATTCCACACGGCCTTCGTCGAAAAAGCGCGGGAATCTCAGGATGCGCAATTCGAACCCCTGGCGAGCTTGGAGGGCGATATCGAGCTCCTCGAATCCACCGGTCCCGTCCACTTCACGATTGCACCGGAGAGCGAGCTCGAATACCTGACCGAGGTGCCAGGGCCGGCTTCTGAAAAGGATAGCGGGCACGACGACCCCGAGCCCCGCAGGATCACGCTCGATTTCGATCGCTCCAGTTTCCCGTCGAGTAAGAAACCGCTCAAACTGACTCTTCCGGAGTTTCCGGACGAGGCGCACTACCTAGAACTGGGTGCCGTTCTGGAGATCGAAGGAAAAGAGGAGGGGAGCGTCGAGCTCAACGATCGGCTCGACATTCCGCTGTCCCATCTTTCCTATTTCAAGGTGCGGTTGAATGACGAGGAAGGTGAGCCGTTTGCGGACTATCCCTATGAACTCACCGTCAGGGACGGTTCGGTGCGAAAGGGACGGACGGACGTTGATGGTCGCGTGGTAGAAAATCCCGTGCCGCGCGGTTCCTGCAAGTTGCGGCTGTTGTTGGATGAAGAGGAGAGCCCAGGGGCAAGCGGCGAAAGCAGCGGCAGCAATGACGGTCGGTTCTAGAGCTCGTCCCCCAGGCCGGAGAGGCTCCGCCGTCCCTCCGGAGCGGGCAGGTGGGGCGAGCCACGGCGGAGCGATCTCCAGCGCGTGGTTCGATGTGCCGTGTTTTTTTGCGCCGTGTTTCGCGGCCCTCGTGCTTTTGTCTTGCCACTCCGCTGGCGATCCAGCGATTGCGTCATCGCCAGAGAGTGCGGGTGAACGAGCCGGAGGTACGGAACCGGCCGAACGAACTGGCGTCGCGGAATCCGCTGCACCGGGTGAAGCCGGCAGTACGGAACCGGCCGAACGAACTGGCGTCGCGGAATCCGCTGCACCGGGTGAAGCCGGCAGTGCGGAACCGGCCGAACGAACTGGCGTCGCGGAATCCGCTGCACCGGGTGAAGGAGCTGGCAGTGCTGCATCCGGGCCGACCCGACCTGAGCTCGCAGCTCCTCGGCCGGCCTTGCCGCTGTGTCGCGATCGGCCTTCGCTGATCGCTCAGCAAGCTTTCGACGGGGGTAATGAGGGGTGCCGCGTTCAGTTGGGGGAATGGGCGGCGTTGATCGAAAGGGCGCGATCGGAGCCCAGAATCGGCATCGGTCCGGAATGTGAGCCGGGGCAGCAGGAGCGGTGTCGCGCCGCGTGCGAAGACGAAGACGTCAGAGCCTGCATCAAGTTGGTCCACGCTCGTTTGAGAGGTGTTGCCATCGATTTGAGAGAAGCCTTTCATGTCGTGGCACGGGCCTGCGTTGCGGAAGACGGAGAAGCGTGTCATGCGTTGGGCAACATCTGGCGTCACGGTTTGGCTGGGGTTCCCGAAGACCGATCCCATGCGTTTTTGATCCGTGAGCGAGCCTGTCGATTGGGGCAGGGCGCGGCCTGCGCGATGCTCGGCTATATGCATTTGAATGGGGAAGACGGCATCGAGCAAAACGCCGACACGGGCTTCAAGCTGTTGCGGCAGGGATGCCACATGGGAGCTCTCAGTGCTTGCAATGATTTGGGTTGGGCATTCGTCAGTGACAGGTGGGGCAAGGAGCCGGATCCGGATCGAGCGGTGCGCCTGTTCGTTTGGGCATGCAGGCGCGGCGCCGTGGTGGCGTGCGGCAGCTTGGGGGAAGCGTTTGAGAAGGGGTGGGGGGTACCGCAGGATGATTCCTTGGCGGAAGCGTTCTGGTCGATCGAGTGCGATCACTGGCCCCGAGACGAGGCATGTAGCGCGGTGAACCGTCTTCGGGAGTGAGCGCATTTGCTGGATGGGAAACATGTGGACGACGTTTCGGACCTTGGCTCTTTCGGTTTTTGTTCTCATGGCATGGCCCGTGGGGGCGTTTGGAGCAGGGCAGAATTCCAAGATCGGCTCCCACGTCGACGGCCAGGGACTCCAGGTCGTGCTGTACACGGTGGCCCCTGGTCATGCGGTCTTCGAGCGTTGGGGGCATAATGTCTTGTGCGTCAGGGACGCTCGAATCGAAGACTGCTACGACTTTGGAGTCTTTGAGGAGTCCCCGGGGGAAATCGCCTTCGGCTCCCTGCGAGGGGAGCCGAAGTTTCGGCCGCTGCGGCTCAGCTACAAAAAGGCGGTGGAGAGCTACAAGTATCAAGGCCGTGTCATTTGGAAGCAAACACTCCCTCTTTCTCCCTCGCAAACCACCTATCTTGTGAAGGAGCTGCGGAAGCAGGTCGAAGAGCAGCAATCCTACGCATACCATCCGCTCACGGAAAACTGTTCGACGAAGATCCGCGATCTGGTCGATGAAGCGACAGGGGGGCGATTGCGGGACGGGGAATTAGCCCCGACGGAGACGACATTTCTGGAAATAGCGCGTGGGGCGCTCTCCGGGCGCGTGCCAGAACTGATTGCGGTTGATTTGCTCGTCGGGAGTCCTGCAGATCGGGCGGCGAGCGGATGGGAGTTGGGGGCGTTCCCTCTTACTTTGCGTGATTTGATGCAGCGCCGCCTGGGGGCCGAGCCAGAAGAGGTTTACGTTCCGCAGGCCTCCTTTTTGCGCACGAGCTCGGCGGCGGGACGGTTCGTGCTTGGCCTCATTGCAGTGGGCTTGACCTTGTTGATCTTGTTCCGTCGGCGCAAGCAACGGTTCGAAGAGGGAGCGCTCCGTGGAACTCTCATTGCACTAACTGTGGTGATCGGGAGCGCAGCGGCGCTGGTGCTCTTTGGCGCCGCCTATTCCGTGTATCCGGAGCTGCGATTAAATTGGAATCTGTTGGCGCTACCGATCACGGATGTTTGTCTACCCTTTTTGCGGGTCGAGGCACTGCGCAAATATTTGAAAGTGAGGCTGGCCGTCGCGACCTTGCTCGTGCTTCTGTCCTTGTCTCCTCTGACGGGACCGCCGTTGATTGCCGCCGGCCTCCTTTCCCTCCCGTTGGGCGCTTTGCTTTATCGCATGGATCGCAGTAGCGCGCAGGCACAACATCTCCAAAGGTCCCTTCGGGAGCGAGCCCCCACATAGCCCAGTTCGCGTCCACAAATGGATGCGAACCAACAAGCAACAAAGCGTTCGACGGCGAAAAATGGGCTAAAAAGCGACAGGCGTCCGCCCTCGCCCCGCCCTCTCGCATCCGTCAGGATGCGA
>CAYTRQ010000022.1:0-9694 GCA_964440025.1 uncultured Polyangiaceae bacterium
CTCGCCCCGAAGGGGCGGGCGACGAAGTGGCCATTTCGCGCCGCGAACGAGTCTACGGATCGGTGTAGAGCGCTATGTTATCGACCCAGATATCGTACTCTTCCCCGTTGTTTCCGATAAACTCCAGGTTCTTGGCGTTGTCGAGAGGCCAGGCTTCAGGGAACGGAATTTTTACGACCCCCCACTCGTCGGGAACAAGCTTCTCAGTGGCCTCGAACTGCTCCTCGTCTTCCGGGGATTCGGCCCATGTCGTGAGACGCAGAACCAGAGTATTGAAAACGCCCGAATCACCACGCACGCTGCAAAACATGAGTCCATCATAGCCCTGCAGATCGTAGGACTCCCCCTCACTCAGGAGAAAGCCGAATTGGTGCCACGTCTCCGCCGGATCCGGCGTCGAGACGGTCACTTCCGTGGTGTAGTGGATTGCATAGTTGCCGGGATCGTCGGGGATCTCGGTCATGGGGCTCGACGGCCAAATACCATCCGTGGTCGGCGCGGGGCTCACCTCGATATCGGCGCCGTGAAACCCCATCCAATTCCCTTTTCGACCGTTGGTGGTGATGATTTGATTATTGGGAATGGACATGTCGTCGATCATGTCGAGGGTTTCGTTGTTCTGAGGCTCACAGCGGGCGGCGACGGTACCGCCGCTGCCGCCGGTCGGCCCGGCTCCACCCATTCCGCCCCCGCCGCTGGGCGCACCCCCACCACTCGTCAATCCCGTTCCGCCGGTGCCGCCGGACGAACCGGTGCCGCCGGTCTCCACACCGCCCGTCCCCCCTGTTTCAGCACCGCCGGTGCCGCCATCGCTAGAACCTCCACCATTCCCCGAGGCCCCGGAGTTATTGCTGAGGCTCCCCGTACCGCCCGGAGGAGTGCCGCCCGAACCTCCGGTCAGCCCGCTTCCTCCGCCGGAATCCACCACACCACCACTGCCTCCGCTTTCGCCAGGTGCGGCACCGGTTCCACCGGTCCCGCCCACACTGCCATCTTGCCCGATCAAATCTTCGGTATAGATGGCGCAAGCAGATACCGTGCCGACCAAGAAAGAAAAACCAAGCTGACGCAAGAAGCTCACGGTCTCAGCATAGCCGGCGGCGTCGACGGAACAATTGTCCGAGGCTCTTCCAGATCAGCTGTCACTGAAACAAGTAGGTAGAGGTCCTACCTAGGATCACACCCAGTTGCACCGAGGAATCACTTTTCAAGTCTCGCTGGTAGGCGTCCCGATCGGCGCCGGGTCACGTCCGCCTCTCTACGCCTGACGGACTCGACCATGGACGCCTAGAGCCGCCTCACGCACCGCCTCGGCCAGAGTCGGATGTGCGTGACATGTGAGAGCGATGTCCTCAGCGCTTGCACCAAACTCCATCGCCGCCACAGCCTCCGCGATGAGATCCCCAGCTCTAGGTCCAATGATGTGAACGCCCAAAACGCGGTCCGTTTCAGCATCCGCCAGGATCTTCACCTTGCCTTGGGGAGTTCCCAGCGCCCTGGCCCGGCCGTTGGCGACGAAACTGAAAATTCCTTTTTTGTATTCAATCCCCTTCTCCCCGAGTTGCTCTTCGGTCTTCCCCACTGAAGCAATTTCGGGATGGGTATAAACGATCCCAGGAATGGCGTCGTAGTTGACGTGAGCAGCCCGACCACTGATGGACTCGACGCACGCAACGCCTTCTTCCTCCGCCTTGTGAGCCAACATCGCTCCACCGATCACATCGCCCACGGCATAGATGCCAGGTACGTTGGTTCGGTAGTGACCATCCGCCTCCACGAAACCGCGCCGATCTCGATTGACGCCGACTTCGTCGAGGCCCAGTCCCTCGGTCTGAGGAGCCCGTCCCGCGCAAAGTAATACGCGGTCGCAGGAGAGGGGAGCTTGCCCCTCGATTTCGACGACGGCTCCTTCTCCCTCGGCACGCGCCGAAGTCACCTTCGAACCGAGTTTGAACTCGAAGCCTTGCTTCTTGAAAAGCTTGAGGGCTTCCTTGGCGAGCTCCTGATCCATCCCGGGCAAGATGCGGTCGAGGTACTCGACCACCGTGACTTTGGACCCCAGCCGGCGCCAGACCGAACCCATCTCCAGCCCGATGTAGCCCGCGCCAATCACGACGAGATGCTCGGGGACCTCGGGGTAAGCGAGGGCTTCGGTGCTGGTGGTGACGCGATCGCCATCCACTTGCACCCCTTTGAGCTCTGCAACACGACTTCCCGTCGCGATGATAATGTGATTGGCCGACAGTTCCGTTGTCTCTCCAGAGTCCGAGGTCACCGTCACCTTGCCTGGAGCGGTGATCCGAGCGGCTCCGAGATAGCGCGTGACCTTGTTCTTTTTGAACAGAAAATCCACGCCGCCGGTGAGTCCATCGACGATGCCGTCTTTGAACTTCATCATCTTGCCCAAATCGAGCTCCACCTCTCCCACCTGGATGCCAAAATCACCAAACTGAGTCTTGGCCTCCTCGTACTTCTCGCTTGCTTCGAGAAGCGCCTTGCTGGGAATGCACCCCACCCGCAGACAGGTACCGCCCAGTTTGGGCTCGAGCTCCACGCAGGCAGTATCGTGCCCCAGCTGGGCGGCACGAATGGCTCCAGTATAGCCCGCCGGCCCGCCACCGATAAAAAGGATGTCGTGCTGCTTCATGAATTAGACCTCAATGAGAATACGCGCTGGGGCTTCGATACAGTCTTTGATGCGGCGAAGGAACGTCACAGCCTCTTTTCCATCGACGATGCGATGGTCGTAGGTGAGTGCCAAATACATGATGGGACGAACCTCGACCTTTCCAGCGATAGCGACCGGTCGCTCGACGATATTGTGGAGCCCGAGGATACCGCTTTGCGGTGGATTGACGATCGGTGTGGAGAGCATCGAGCCGTAAACGCCACCGTTGCTGATGGTGAACGTCCCCCCCTGCAATTCCTCCAGCTTGATCTCGTTTTTCTGAGCCCGACGACCAAAGTCGGCAATGGTTTGCTCGACTTCCGAAAAGCTGAGCCGATCCGCATTGCGGATGATAGGAACGACGAGCCCCTTTCCTCCTCCAACGGCAACACCAACGTCGTAGTAGTTCTTGTAGATGATCTGGCGGCCGTTGATCTCCGCATTCACCGCAGGGATCTCTTTGAGCGCCTCGATCGTGGCCTTGATGAAGAACGACATGAAGCCCAGCTTGATGCCGTATTTTTTGACGAACTGATCCTGATACTGCTTCCTCAGCTCCATCACCGAGGACATGTCCACCTCGTTGAAGGTGGTCAAAAGCGCCATCGTCTGCTGGGAAGCAACGAGACGTTCGGCGATTTTGCGGCGCATCGGCGTCATATTGACGACCTCTTCCCCCCGTTCGTCCGCAACTCGCTCGCGAACTTCAGGCAGCTTGCCGGAGGGAGCCGCGGCCTGCCTCGGCCGTGGCGCATCCGCTTTGGCTTCCTTTTTCTGCGCCGCTACGTGCCGCTCCACGTCTTCTTTCAAAACGCGCCCTCCAGGACCGCTCGGCGCCACGGCTCGCAGATCCACGCCGGCTTCGACCGCAGCCCTGCGCGCGGCGGGCATGACACGAGCAAAGGCCTCGGGGGGAAGCGAATCCCGCACGCTCGCCGGAGATTCCTGAGCGGAGTCCGCCGGTGCTGCCGCCTCCGGGGTGGGAGGCTGAGGAGCCTCGGCCGGGGGCTCGGGGGCAGCTGCCGAAACATCCTGCCCAGTGGCACGTTGCTCGGGGGCCGATTGTGTCCCGGAAGAACCGTCCCGCGACGCTTCGGAAGATGCGGCTTCTGAGGATACAGCTCCGGAAGACGCGGCCACTGCCCCCTCTTCGAGATAGCCAATCACATCGCCAACGTTTGCATCTTCACCATCACCCACCAATATCTTGCTGACGACACCATCGGCAGGCGCAGGTAGCTCGACGGTGACCTTGTCCGTTTCGATCACGACGATATTTTCGTCGCGTCGAACAGCGTCACCTTCCTTCTTCAGCCACTCGCCGATCTGCACTTCGGTAATCGACTCACCTGCTGGCGGAACCTTCAACTCAACGGCCATTCGGGGGGCTCCCTTACCTATAATTTCGCGATTGTTCTTCTCGCCTCAACCGAGCTCTTCGGCTGAAGCAATTCCAGTTTGACTTCGAAATGACCTGTTAGGGTCACCAGAGAAAGAAGACGGCATCTCGAGCTTCGCTCGTATCAGCTTCCGAACGCGGTATCCATGAGGCGCTGCTCCTCCAGCTTGTGAGTATGCGCCGAACCGGTCGCGGGACTTGCCGAGGGAGGGCGACTCGCAACGCTCAGGGGAAACTTTCCGAGCAGCCGGTCGCCGAAGTGTGCCTGGAGAAACCGCCAAGCGCCCATGTTTTCCGGTTCGTCCTGAACCCACACGACCGGCGTCCCCTCGGGATACTTCTCGAGATGAGCAGCCAAATGTTCGGTCCTCAAAGGATACACCTGCTCCAGACGGAGAATGGCAACGTCATCCCGCTTTCTCTCCGCGCGCTGGCGCACGAGCTCATAGTAGATTTTGCCGGAACAGAGGAAGATCTTCTTGGTCCCAGTGGGATCCTCTCGCTCGTCGGCAATGATTCGCTGAAACGAGCCTTGCTCGAACTCGATCAATGAGCTGACGGCCGCCGGATGCCGCAGAAGACTCTTGGGGGTAAAAACGATGAGGGGCTTGCGCCAAGACCGGAGCACCTGCCGGCGCAGCAGATGAAAGAAGTTGGCTGGCGTAGTGGGTTGGCAGACCTGCATATTGTCCTCCGCCGCCTGCATCAGAAATCGCTCGATACGACCGCTGGAATGTTCGGGTCCCTGCCCCTCGAAACCATGAGGAAGCAACATGACCAGTCCGCTCAACCTCTTCCACTTGTCTTCGGCCGAGCAGATGAACTGATCGATGATGACCTGGGCAGCGTTCACGAAGTCGCCGAATTGCGCCTCCCACAGAACAAGGCCGTCCGGCCAGTCTAGGCTATAACCGTATTCATAACCCAGCACGCCGGCCTCACTCAAAGGACTATTAGCGACCTCGATCGGCGCCTGATCCTCCGCCAAATGGGACAACGGGCTGTAGCGACGCCCCGTTTGTGCGTCATGAATCACGGCATGACGATGACTAAATGTTCCCCGGCCGCAGTCTTGCCCGGTGATGCGTACCCGCACTCCCTCGGTCAGGAGGCTGGCGAAAGCCAAAGTCTCCGCTGCCCCCCAGTCGAGCGGTCGTTTTCCTTCGCCCATTTCGCGCCGCTGCTTGAAGAGACGCAGGATCTTCTTATTGGCGGCGAAGTTTTCGGGAAAACTGGTGACTTTCTCGATGAGATCCCGCGTCCTCTCGCTCGGAATGCCGGTCTCCACATCCACCACCTCCTCCTCCGGTCCCCCCTGATAGCCTTGCCACACGCCGCCAAGCCAATCATGAATTCTCACGTAGTCCGCCCGGCGTGCTTCGCTCAGCTCCTGCTCCAATTGCTCTCGTCGCTCGATAGCAACCTGGTCGGCTTCGTCGCGTGCGATTTCGCCCAACTGCAACAGATGGTCGAGATAGCCGTCACGGACGCTGGAACGCTCCGCAATAGCTTTGTACAAAAGAGGCTGAGTAAAAGCGGGCTCATCGCTCTCGTTGTGGCCATGCCGACGATATCCATACATATCGATAACAACATCGCGGGAGAACGTTCTCCGAAAATCCATGGCCAACTGCACGACCTGAGCCACCGCCTCGGGGTCCTCCCCGTTGACGTGGAAAATGGGAATTTGCAGCATCTTCGCCACATCGGTCGCATAGGTACTCGATCGCGCCTCCGAGGGCGGCGTCGTGAAGCCGATCTGATTGTTGACCACCACGTGAATCGTCCCACCGGTCGTGTAGGCATCGAGCTGGGAGAGGTTGAAAGTCTCCTGCACGATGCCTTCTCCGGCGAAAGCGGCGTCACCGTGGATGAGGATGGCGCATTTGCGACTCCGCGCGAAGTCTCCCATGCGGTCCTGCTTGGCGCGCACTCGCCCTAGAGCTACCGGATTGACGAACTCCAGATGGCTCGGGTTGAAACAGAGCGATAGGTGAACCCGTTTACCGCTTGCGGTAACGTAGTCACTACTATGGCCAAGGTGATATTTGACGTCACCGCTTCCGAAGTAGAGTTCGGGATCCACATCCTCGAACTCTCGGAATATTTTTCGTGGGCTCTTTCCCAGGATGTTGGCCAGGATGTTGAGACGTCCGCGGTGGGCCATGCCAAGCACGATTTCGTTGACACCGTGGAGAGCGGCACGCTCGATGGCAAACGCCAAAAGAGGAACCAGGCTCTCCGAGCCTTCGAGAGAGAAGCTTTTGGCTCCGAGGTACTTCTTTTGAATGAACTCCTCGAAAATCACCGCATCGGTGAGCTTGACCAGGATGCGCAGCTGTTCCTCTCGGCTGAGACGAACGCGGTTCTGTGTCCCCTCCATGCGCTCTTGAAGCCAATTTTTGACCTCGAGATCGTCGATATGCATGAACTGCACACCGATGGAGCGACAGTAGGTCGTGCTGAGACGCTGGACGATTTCACGAAGCGTGAGAGTCTCGGCACCGAAGATAGTCCGACTGGAGAAAACCTTCTCCATGTCTTCCGGAGTCAAGTCGTAGAAATCGGGCTCGAGCTCCGGCTGCCCCGAACGAGGAAGCCCCAGAGGATCGATGTGTGCGACCATGTGTCCTCGGACCCGATAGGCGCGCACCAGCGCGTCAACCCGATCTTGGAGCACCAAAGCATCGGTCGAGCTCGCCGCCCGTGGGAGCCGGGCCATGGCGTGTCCCCCGGAAGGGCCTTCGCCGTTTCCACCGGGAACGGGCTTCCTTGGAGAGATGAACGTGGTCGGTTTGGGATTGAATACCGAGCGCGGTTTGAACGTGGGGCCGACCTGATCGACCTCCTCGCCGTTTTCATCGAAAAATGAGCGCCAGTCCTCTGGAACGGAATTGGGATCCTCGAGGTAGGAAGCGTAGAGACCTTCAACGAAGGCCAAGCTCACGGTGTTGAAACTGCCAGGATCAGTCATGGTTGTCTGGAAAAGTCGAGCGCTGCGGACGCCGCCTGACCCTAGCTACACGGGACACGAAATCTACTTCTTGGCGGCGGAAAACCGCCAGAAGTGGCGCTCGCAGCAGTCGGGCGCTTCCATGGCCCTGAACCGCCCCAGCCCAGGCTGCAAGCCTGAGCTGGAAATCTTCTGGAAACTGCAAATTTTGCCTTCTCTCGCGCCGGCAGCAGCTGGCGTCCTGCCCAGAACGGGCTGTCGACTGGTTCCCTCCCCGAACAGAAGCTTCAGAGGGGCGCTCGCTTTCGACGGCCCCTTGCCGGCTCGGCTTCGACCCGCAGATAGCCCTGACGCAAGAAGTCATAGATCTGGTTGGTGAGCGCTTCGGCCGACTCCGCCGCTAGACCGAGGGTGACCGCTTGGTAGAGAAGCTCTTTGAGGGCTCCCAAGCTCAGGTAAGCAAGCACACGCGGCTCGCCATCTGCGACCACACCCAGCGCTTGTCCGTCTCGCAAGCTTTCGGTCAAAAGCTGAACCACAGCATCGTAAAAGGTGGCGAGCTTGCGTTCGAATTCGGGATCCACTCCCACGGCATCCGTAAAGAGGATTTTGGTCATCGACCGTTCAGCCAAACAGACCGACACGATGCCGTGAATGTTCAGAATCACCTGCGAGGCCACGGTCTGGGACGGATCATCGGTCACGATGCGCACGATGGCTCCCGTAATCTGCTCGGCAAACCCGTCGACCAGTTCCTCGAAGACGTCTCGCTTATCGTCGAAATAGAGATAGAACGTTCCGCGAGCCACGCCTGCCTCGAGAGCCACATCATCCACCGTGCTTCTCGCATAGCCTCGCTTGGCAAAGACCTCGCGAGCAGCATCGAGAATTTGACGACGGCGTTTCTGTCGCGCCGCCTGACCTCGCTTGCTGGTGCTGGTTGTCTTGCTGGTGCCGGGAGACGCGCCTTCCGGTGACCGGGTCCGCTGTCGGCCTTTCACGCTGGTGGAGGCCCCTTGTCGGCCCTTCAACGGGGGACTTTTCTTCGCCCCTTCCCCTTTGGCGGCTGCACGCTTGCTCGGAGCCTTCGTCTGCTTGGTCCCCCCCAGTCTGCTGGAGCCCGCTTTCGCGCGAGCGCGACTCGAGCCGGGGCTTCCCTTTTGCCTTTCGCCCTGCTTTCCGGGTGCCACGAGCAAAATGAGTACCATTTCCGAGAAACCGGCGTCTCCGCAATTTCTGCGCGAATTTCCTTTGCGCTGGCGCCGGAGTCAGGCACGATGCGCACACTGACGTCAGCGTCAGTGGGAGGGTCTGTCCCCCTCCCGGTGCGAGGGAGATATGAGCGAAAACAGCAGCGAGCAAACGAGCAGCGAGCAGTCAAGCCCCGAACGACTCAACTCCGAGGGCCACCCGGATCGTCCCCACGCCGACCGACTCGTCGTCGGTCTCGACGTCGGATCCACCACGGTCAAGGCGGTGGTTTTGCACCCGGAAACCCGAGAGCTCCTTTGGCATGACTACCAACGTCATCACACCAAACAGCCGGAGAAGTGCCTCGAACTCCTGGAAACCATCATGGCTGCGTTCCCCAACCGCAAGCCAGAGGAGTTCCAAATCTTCGCTACGGGATCCGGTTCTGGTCCGATTTGCGGCCCGACAGGGGCGAAATTCGTCCAGGAAGTCAACGCGGTTGCCCTAGCCGTAGAAGAAAAACATCCCGATGTGCGCAGCGTGATCGAGCTCGGCGGCCAAGACGCCAAGATCATTATGTTCAAAGAAAACGAGGAAACCGGCCAGAAAACGGCCAGCACCTCGATGAACGACAAGTGCGCGAGCGGCACCGGCGCAACCATCGACAAGTGCATGATCAAAGTCGGCGCGGAGCCTGGCTATGCGACAAGCCTGCGTTTCGATGACAGCAAGCTTCATCCCGTAGCCGCCAAGTGTGGCGTGTTTGCCGAGACGGACATCGTCAACCTGGTGAAAAGCGGCCTGCCCAAGGACGAGATCCTCAACTCCTTGGCTGACGCGATCGTGAACCAAAATCTTTCGGTCCTCACGCGCGGCAACACCCTCAAGGCCAAGGTCCTCCTGCTCGGCGGTCCGAACACCTACCTTCCGTTCCTCCAGGATTGCTGGCGCCGGAGGATTCCGGAGTCGTGGGAGTCCCGCGGCTACGCGTACCCGAAAGATACTCCTATCGAGGAACTCATCTTTGTTCCTCAAAATGCCGATCTTTACGCCGCCTTCGGAGCGGCCATGTTCGGCTTGAGCGAGAAGCCCGAAGTCGCTCGCTTCGTGGGCACGGAGTCTCTCAGCGATTTCATCACCAATGGACGCCGTGCTCGACTGGGCGAACAAGCCGGGCCGCCTCTTTCCGCAGACGAAAAAGAGACGGGCAGCTTCGTAGAAAACTATACCATCCCCAAGTTCGTTCCCAAGACCTTTTCCGCTGGAGAAAAGGTCCGCGGGATCATCGGTCTGGATGGCGGTTCCACCTCATCGAAGGCCGTTCTCGTCGATGAAGAAGGTGAAATCCTCTGCAAGGCGTATCAGCTCTCCAAAGGCAACCCCATTCAGGATACCAAAGATCTTCTTCGGCAGATCAAGGATCACGTCGAAGGTCAGGGTGCCCAGCTCGACCTCACCGTCGACGCCGCCTCCTGGCCGGCGG
>CAYTRQ010000022.1:9711-18293 GCA_964440025.1 uncultured Polyangiaceae bacterium
CGCCGCGGACGTCTTGCAGGAAACCGTGCTCGCCGACGTGAACATCGTCGAAACCGTGGCCCACATGATGAGTGCGGTGCACTTTTTCGGTGACGTCGACGTCATCTGCGATATCGGCGGACAGGATATCAAAGTCCTGTTCATGAAGAACGGCGACATCTCCAACTTCAAGCTGTCGAACAGCTGTTCCGCAGGAAACGGCATGCTCCTGCAGGCGATGGCCGACCAATTCGGCCTCCCGGTGACCGAATACGCAGAGAACGCATTCAAGGCAGAGTTGGCGCCGAAATTCTCCTACGGCTGCGCCGTGTTCCTCGACTCCGACCGGGTCAACTTCCAGAAGGAAGGCTACCAGAAGGAAGAGCTTCTCGCGGGGCTGGCCCAAGTGTTGCCCAAGAACGTGTGGCAGTACGTGGTGCAGATCCCGAGGCTCGCGTCCCTGGGACGCAAGTTCGTTCTCCAAGGCGGCACCCAATACAATATGGCCGCGGTCAAGGCACAAGTCGACTACATCAAGCAGCGCGTGCCTGGCGCCGAAGTCTACGTGCATCCCCACACCGGGGAAGCAGGAGCCATTGGAGCGGCGATCGAGACGCTCAGGCGCTACAAGCGCACGGGCAAGACGCGATTCGTGGGGATCGATGCCGCCCTGAACCTCGAATACAAGACCAAAAACGACGAAGAGACCGTCTGTCACTTCTGTCCCAACGAATGCAAGCGGACCTTCATCGACACCAAGCGTCCCGATGGATCGATGAGTCGCTATATCTCCGGTTTCTCCTGTGAGAAGGGAACGGTGGAGAGCAAGGAAGCAATGCTGGAGCTCATGAAAGAGCGCAAAGCCATTGCCGCACAATATCCCAACCTCGTTTCCTACGAAGGAGAGCAAGCGTTCAAGAGCTTCTACAAGCCCGATCCCATCCCCGAGGAGGGAACGGAGATCGAGGACGTCGAGGTCAAGCCAACGCTTTTCCGCGTGAAGAAGAAGGCCTTCAAGAGAGGCTTCCGTCGTTCGTCGCCGGAAGCCGCCGCGCGGCGCAAGAAGATCCGGGTTGGCATGCCACGAGTGCTCAACATGTACTCCACGGCGCCTTTCTTCCGGACGTTCTTCGAGACGCTCGGCTTGGGCAAGAAGAACGTCGTCTTCTCCGACGAGACGACCGAAGAAATGTTCACCGAAGGCGCGAAGTACGGCTCGATCGATCCCTGCTTCCCCAGCAAGGTCGTTCAGGCGCACATCCACAACCTGCTTTTCGAAAAGCACAACCCAGCACGCAATCGACCTCTCAACTACCTTTTCTTCCCGATTTTGACCCACGTGCCGTCCTTCACCGAGGACACGCAGGACACCGCTTCCTGTCCCATCGTGGCGGGAACCCCAGACGTCATCAAAGCGGCGTTCACCAAGGAGGTCGATTTTTTTGCCGAGCGCAATATCGAGTATGTCGATCCGCCCCTGAGCTTCAACGAGCCCAACTTGCTCAAGAAGCGAATGTTCGAGACCTGGGGCGAGCGTCTCGGGATCACCGAGGATGAAAGTGATTTTGCCTGCGATCAGGGACTCCAGGCACTCAAGGCCTTCGAGACGGACCTACAAGAGAAGGGACGCGCCATTCTCGAAACCGTGGAGGCCGAAGACCGCGTCGCCATCCTCGTGCTCAATCGTCCCTATCACTCCGATCCCGGAATGAATCACGGCATTCCCGAGGAGTTCCAGGTGCTCGGCTATCCGATCCTGAGTATTCGCTCCGTCCCCAAGGACAAGAAGTACCTGGAGCGCTATTTCAAGGAAGATCTGGAGAGCGGTAAAATCAAGTCGCCACTCGAGCTCAACCATGTGTGGCCGGAAAACTACTCGGCCAATAGCGCTCAGAAGGTTTGGGGCGCCGTGTTCGCCTCTCACCATCCGAACGTCGCGGTGCTCGATCTGTCCAGCTTCAAGTGCGGGCACGACGCGCCGACCTATGGACTCATCGATTCCATCCTCCACACCTCGCGCACCCCCTCCTCCGGATTGCACGATCTCGATGCCAACAAGCCGGGCGGATCCATCAAGATCCGGGTGAAGACCTACGCCCATTCACTCAAGCTTGCGGAAGAGCGGCTCGAGGACGTCAGCGCGAAGCGCCGCCAGCTCGAACATGCCGTGGAGAAGAAACGGCTGGAGCTGCTCGAGCTCAAGCAGCGCCAACTCCAGAGCATCCGCAAATCCGACCCGGAGATCGAGAAGATGCTCGAGGAAACTCGCCAAAAGGTGCAGGCCTACGAGACGCGGCGCTCTGCCGAGGTCGAGCTGCCGCGAGGCGTTGTGCGGCTAGGACGCAAAACCGAAGACGGCCGGGTCGTGCCCGTCGTCAAAGAGCAATCGCAGACCGGTCGTCGAGAAACCGAGTCCCCAAGCGAGGAAGCCGTCCCGGCAGAGTAGGATCTCGAACGCCCACGCCCCGCGCTCGGCCAATCCCGAGGAGCGGGGCACCGAGCAACGGCGGGGCGTACGTTCGGGCCATCCGGGGGCGCTCCGGGGCACTCGCACTCCTTCCGGGAGCACTCACGCTCCCGGAAAGCCTCCGCCGCATCAACAACGAGCCTGCAAAAACGAAAAATGGCTCACTGATCGAAGGTGATGACGCGTTGGGGCTCGCGCACGTCCTTCGTCTTTTCCTGCGTGCGCTCCCAGAGCGGGCGGCGCTTGAGCAGTTGGTCCACTTGGTCAAGGGACTTGAAAACGGCTTGATCGAAGCGCTCCAGTGTTTCCCAAATAGCTCTCATAGTCATCCTCCGTTGCTAGTTCGCACCTCAAAATGCCGCTTCGTCGCCCGCCCCTTTCCGGGGCAAGGGCGGGCGACTCCGCTTTTTTCCTGCATTGTGCTCCACTACGCTTTGTTGTGCTTGCCCGTTCGCGTCCTTTTGTGGACGCGAACTTGCTGAGCTGACGACGCTCTGCGCTAGCCTGCCTTCTTGTAGCCCCCATCGAAGAAGGACTGCACTTGGCTGGGAAGCGGGAGTTTCGTCACTCGCGCGCGGGCCTGCTCCATGCCTTTCTGGGCCGCCTTGCGCGCCAGATCGGGGCCATGCTCGCGCGCGATGTCGGCGAGCTCAACGGCGAATTGACGTCCCAATTCGACCGTCTTCTGGGCATTGGTCGGCGCCCCCGTGATGGTCGCGCGAGTCCAATGGGCCAGACCCGAGACCGCACGCGTGGCCTGACGGCGGGCGCGCTCGCCCCTCGAGTATTTGATGTAGTCAGCCACCTCATTGATGAGATCGACAGGCGTGCTGCCACCGGTGCGCGGGGCCCGGTGCAGCGCGTTGCTGAAACGCGGGTGATTCTTGACGAAGCTGCGAAACTGCTCCGCTGTCAGACCGTGGTCGGCGAGAGCCTGGTCGTACTCGGCTTCAGCCACTTTCTTCGCTTTGAACAGGTACATCTGCACACGGCTCTGGAAGTTCACCGCGCCATCGCCACTGGTCTCCACAGCACAATAGATCGAACCCGGGAACTTCTCCGTAATGAGTGATTGCACCCCATCGGACACCGAAGAGGAGGGCATGCATCCGAACGGCTTCACGCTGAGGGTCATCGAGGCTTTGTTCTTGACGACATTGAGGATCAGCTTGCCGACCTCCATGTGGCCTTCACCCCCGCGGAGGTTGTTATCATAGTAGGGAGCGGCAATCTCAGCGATCTCATCCATGTCGGGCAGGTGGTAATCGTAAAAACCTCCCGCATAGGCAAACGTGTGGAAACCGGCTCGCAGCGCTTTGTCGGCCGCCCACAGGGACATCTTTCGGACCAGGGCTCCATACTCTCCGGAACCTTTCAGGCCCTGATTCCCCCCGTCGTCGCGACGTAGGAATTTGCGCTCTTCCGTATCGTAGGCGACCTCCCAAATGTTGTAGAGGAGCCAAGCGGTGACGAATTGAATGTCGGCCTCCGCCCCCTCGGTCTCGATGAAGCGTTGCAGCCGGTAATTGCCGTCACCTTCGGTGGTCATGGCCCAGAATTCGCCGATGATGGCCGTCTTGGGCTTAGGCAGGGTTCGATCGACCTCAATCTGGGAGAAGAGCCTCTTGCAACGATAGAGGGCCGCGAGGATGCTTCTGCCGTTGAGCAACGCGTCGTAGCAGACGCGCTTGGCCTGCTCGATGGTCTCGTCGGTATCGCCCGCGTTCACTTCATAGGGACGAATCCGGTAACCGAGACCATTGATGATGTCTCCGGCCACCAATCCCTTGAGCATATTGATGAAGAACTGCGGGTTCATCTCCAGCCCGCTTTCCTCTCCCGTCGCCTGAGAAAGTCCCCCCTGCTGCTGAAACAGCATCACGCGAAACCCGTCGAAGCCCGCATCGCGCAGAGCTTTGCGGTACTCGGTGGTGTACATGCCAAACCGGCACGGACCACAAGCACCAGCCGTGAGAAATACGAACTTGTCGATGATCTCCTCGGTGCTCATCCCTTTCTTGTCACGCAGATGCGTCAGCACCTTCACCAGATTTCCAACAGTAAAGTACGTAGGATTGCACTGGGCCTTGTTGCCAAACTCTTTGCCGTAGCGCAGCGATTCATAGTCCGGTGCTTCAAGAGGGACCACCTCGTAGCCGCAATGCTTCAAACCACCGGAAACGAGATAGTCGTGCGCCACCGTGAGCCCACCAATGAGCATGGTGATTTTCGAGCGCTCGCTCTTGGTGAAGGACAAATCGGCCATCTCTTCCAGCCATTGGTCCGTCTCTTCGATACCAAGACGCTCACGCTCCTTGGCCTCGAAAGCCTTGAGCTCTGCGTCGATATCCAGGTCACCGCCTGCAAGAGGCGCCTGACCTGCAATGGGAAGGGACTTCTTTTGGGGCTCGGTCGCGGAAATCGTCTCGGTCATCCTGCTCTCCTCGTGGCTTCCGCCAGTCACTGACACTGACGTCAGTGGTATGCCAGGGCATGGGCCCGGCGCCAAGTAAAATGCGCAAATGCTGCGTAAAACCTGGATCGCGGCAGACAAGCCCCCGATCCGCCCGTCGGAAGCCGACCTACACCCCCCTGACGACCGCCATCGCCAAGCACCGGCCCATCGGCCGACACCTGTCCTCCCCCCAGAAAGGCTTCCAATCGGCGCGACACCGGGGGGCGCGCCGGCCCTCAGCACATCGAAGTGCTGCAAAGGCTCCGTCGAGGCTCATCTCATCCGCCCCCTGGTGAGCGGCGACCAAGCCTTTCAAGGTTGGGGGACCGGCTTGTAGGTCGGGCGACGGGCTCTAGCCAGCAAGACGGGAGCGAGCGTAGGCCACCGCTCCGAGGGCCACAGCGTCATCGCCGAGCCGAGCGAGCTCAATGTTCGTGTCCTTGAACGACGCTTTCGGGAAAGTGTGCTGCCCGGCAGCCTTCTGGACCAGCGGCAAGAGCTCCTTGCCGAGCGCCTCGAAAACCCCACCGCCCAGAACGACGGTGGTGGGGGCAAGCAACGTGATGAGATTGCCCGCACCCAGGCCAAGAAAATAAGCAGCCTGAGCCAACGTCTCGCGAGCCACTTGGTCCTTTTCATCCCACGCGCGCTTGAGGAGGGAGCTGCGCACGTTGTCGTAACCGGCATCCTCCATGAGCGAAGGCAGAATCGACTTCTTCTTTTCCAGAAGAATCGCCTCTTTGAACGCGTAACCCATCCCCGTCTTGGAGGCGTAAGCTTCGAGGCAACCTCGTTTGCCGCAGCCGCAAGGACGACCGTCGATCTGAACCGTCATATGACCGATCTCGGCCGCCATGGAGTTGTCTCCTGTGACGAGCTGACCATTCAACACGAGCCCGCCACCGAGTCCCGTCCCCATGAAAAGACCAACGAGCGTGCCTCGCCGCTTCTTGGAGGAGAAGGAATATTCGCCCAACGTCCCCGCATTGCAGTCATTTTCCGCAAACACCGGTCGCTCGAGGCGCTCAGTGAGAGCCCGAACTAAGGGCACATTTTTCCAGCCCATATTCGTGGCAGCGATGGCGGTTCCATCGGGAAGAATGGGGCTTGGCGCTCCTACTCCGACCGCGGTCAGGTTCCGAGGCGTCACATTGATCTCATCGCAGGCATCGGCCAAGCAAGCGGCCGTGCGGTCCATCACCACGTCAAAACCGCGTTCCGGCTTACTTTTCTTGCGCGCACGACCAAGAATCTTCCCGTTTGGATCCGCGATCAAAACCGAAATCTTGGTCCCGCCAATGTCAATTCCGGCAAAGAGTTGTTCCGTCAATGGCTTGGTTCCTGGAAGAGGCTCCGCCGCTCGCCTCACCCACGGGTAAGCGGCGGCGGACATGGGGGAGGATGTGTTGGCTTCTAGAACGTATCTCATCACCCCAGAAGGGGCCCGCGAAATACGCTCCAATCAGAAACACGGACGCATCGGGTAAAGCGCTAGAGAGAAGGCTCCGCCAATACATACTTCACCCGCCCCCGGGGCGAGGGGCGGCGGACATTGGGGGGATGTGCTGGCGCTCTCTAGAACGTGACGAGGGACGGGAGATAGTCGTCCGGCGTTTCGAACCCCAGTAGATTGAACGTGGTGGCAGCAATGTTGCCCAGTCCGGGATTGTCCACTCCACTCAGCTTGATGGCGCCACTGTAGGCCGGTGCGTAGATCATCAATGGCACCTGATTGAGCGTGTGGCTCGTCTTGACCTTGGGCCGGCCCGACTTGTCGACGGCCAAGCTGCCGTCCTTATTGTGATCATACATCTCGTCGGCATTGCCGTGGTCGGCGGTGACGATCAGGATCCCCTTGGCTTTCTCTGTGAAACGCATCAAGCGACCCAACTCCAAGTCGACGGCCTCGACCGCAAGGATGGCGGGATTCAAAAATCCGGTGTGTCCCACCATGTCTCCGTTGGCGTAGTTGAGCCGAGCGAATTTATATTTCTCGGTGGAAAGCTCACCTATCAGTCGATCAGTGATCTCGGCGGCTTTCATCCAGGGCCGCTCCTCGAAGGGAAGGGTGTCGCTGGGGATCTCGACGTAGACTTCCGCCTTGTCGTCGAACTTGCCGCTCCGATTGCCATTCCAGAAGTAGGTCACGTGGCCGTATTTCTGCGTTTCACTGATCGCAAATTGGGAGATCCCATTTTTGGCCATGTACTCCCCAGAAGACTCGGAGATAGCCGGGGGCTCGACCAGAAAGAGCCGCGGCAGCGCCAGATCACCGTCATATTGCATCATGCCGGCGAAAAGGACATCCGGTCGGGGACCACGCTCGAACTTCTCGAATTGCTCGAGCTCGAAGGCCTGGCTGATCTCGATGGCACGATCGCCACGGAAGTTGAAAAAAATCACCGCTGCACCATCGCGGATGGGTCCCCGAGGCTGTCCCTTTTCGTCCGCAATGACGAAGGCAGGTAGATTTTGGTCGCTGATGCCGGGATTTTCTTCTCGATAGGTCTCAATCGCCTCCCGCGTGCTCTTGAACTGTCGGCCTTCACCGAGCACATGGGTCTTCCAGCCCAGCTCGACCATGCCCCAATCGGCTTCATAGCGATCCATGGTCACCTTCATGCGGCCACCGCCTGAAGCAACATGGTAGTCGCGTCCCTTGTCCCGCATCGCAGACAGGAGCTGCTCGAGGTCATCAACGTAGATGAGACCGCTCGTCTCGGACACATCTCGTCCATCCATGAGGACATGCACCCGGGCCTTTTCCACGCCATCTTCATCGGCCTTTTTGATCATGGCTTTGAGATGCTCGATGTTGGAATGCACGTTGCCGTCGGAGAGCAGCCCCATGAAATGGAGAGGCTCACCGCTTTCTCGCACGCGCCCGGTGCACTTTTTCCAGGCCTCACTGGTAAACAGAGAGCCATCTTTGACGGCGTTTTGGACCAGCTTGGCTCCCTGATCGTAGATCCTCCCCGCTCCGAGAGCATTGTGCCCCACCTCGCTATTGCCCATATCGCCGTTCGTCGGCATTCCCACAGCTACGCCGTGCGCGTTCAGCCTCGTATAGAGCGCGTGCTTCTCCAACCAATCGAGATTGGGGGTACGAGCCAGAAAGACGGCATCCGACTCGTCCTTTTTGCCCAAGCCGACGCCATCCATCACGCAGGTGATGACAGGACCGGCGGGGCCTTGGAACGACGATAGCTTCTTGAGCTGCCACGTGGTCATGCCGCGCATCGTCGTCGCGATTTTTTCCGATGCAAGGGCAAGTGGGTCTTGGGGGCAAAATGGCGGAAAAAGGCCTCGGTGTAGGCAGAGCCGTGCAGAAGCCCACAGACACACAGCCATGGCGCTGGAGGTGGAGCGCCTCTTCCAGTCTGGGCCGAGGCAAAAGATCTCGCAGAGCTCGACAATCGGCCGCAACGGAAGGCGGACCGCTCTTTCTGGCAAAGCTTGGCCCAGCCCTCGGTTGGGGCCCTGCCCTTGGCCTGCCCTCTGGTGTGCCCTTTCGGCCTCAGCGGCGAGATGGCCTTTGACCTGGGAACGCAGCGGACATTCCGGTATCATTCAAAGATGAAACCGACGGCACCGGGCACGATGCGGCGGAGCATCCAAGGCAGGAGCGATCCGGGAAGCAGCCGGCCGTGCGGCAGCGGTCCGGGCAAAAGCGGTCCGGGC
>CAYTRQ010000022.1:18393-24689 GCA_964440025.1 uncultured Polyangiaceae bacterium
CGATCCGGGAAGCAGCCGGCCGTGCGGCAGCGGTCCGGGCAAAAGCGGTCCGGGCAAAAGCGGTCCGGGCAAAAGCGGTCCGGGCGAAAGCGGTCCGGGCAAAAGCGGTCCGGGCAAAAGCGGTCCGGGCAGGAGCGTCTCATGAGGATCATTCGACACCCTCCCTCAACAGAGTGTGTGCTTGCGCTGATGTGTCTCCTTGCGCTGAGGCTGATGGCTTGCAGCGGCGGCTCAGTTCCTGACGATTCGACCGGAGATGAGTGCGAATGTGCGTCAGGCCAGATTTGCAATGACTCCGGGGTGTGCGTTCCCGAAGAAAATTGCGACAGCAGCGTCGACACCGATAGCGACGGGACTCCGGACTGTGAGGACGGCTGCCCGGAAGACGATGAGAAGATGGCCCCAGGGGCGTGCGGTTGCGGTGCCGTGGACGAGGACGCGGACAGCGACGGGACTCCTGATTGTCTCCAGGGGGTTCCAGACCCTCAGCAGCTGACTGGTACGGTGGCGGAGGGGGAGAGCATTATGATTACCGGTACGGGGTTTGGCGAGGGGCCCACCGTGAGCGTATTCGACAACTTCGAAGGAGGGAGTGATGGGGAGGAAGTCGACCCCGAATCTCCCACGTTGGGGAGCTGGTTCGCTATCTCGGAACAACCTC
The DNA here is from genome assembly GCA_964440025.1 of uncultured Polyangiaceae bacterium. Lineage (GTDB taxonomy): Bacteria > Myxococcota_A > Polyangia > Polyangiales > Polyangiaceae > NIC37A-2. The sequence continues at coordinate 19,055 of CAYTRQ010000022.1, forward strand.
GGTACCTCGACCTGGGTGACGGCGCTCGCTCCGGGACGAAGGTCGTTCTCGTCGCCGACAGCGGCCGAGCCCAGCAGATCGTTGCCGGGCTCCCTGCCGAAGAGGGAGACGAGACGTTCCACGATGGCCTCAAAGCGTTCCAGGAGGTCTTTTATCGCTACTCGGTCAAAGATCTGGAGAACTTTCCCGGCTCCGGTGGAGGACCGGAGTCGTTCTCCGATGACTCGTCCACTAAGGACTCCTGGCTGATGTTGGGGTTCCAGGGCTACTCCGAGGAGGAAAACGACGGACAAGGCAATGACCTGTACATTCCTGCTTGGGCAGGGTCGTTTGCGATTTCTGGCAACAATGCTCCCAAGTCCTATTGGTTTGACCTGGACGAGATCTGGGATTTTGGCGGCTGGACGGTCATGTCCTTCTACGCTCGCCTCGACTCGAGCGATCCTCATGGCGACGTTGCTGCGAGTTACTTTCAGTACTTCAGCGACCGGGGTTTCCGGCGCGAAGACATCGATGGTCCTCTCATCGCAGATGAGCCTGGCGGGGTTCCTCCCTACTGGGACCGCATCAACATTCCCGGCTGGTACCGTGACAGCGACAACTTCAGGCGGGTCATGGATGACATGTACGTCGCCATCGGCCCCCATGCCCAGGCACGGGTGGAGCTGGGGAATGCTTCGACCTACAGCGCGTGCACCAAGTTCGCCCTATTGACGCCCAGCTCATGGACCAACGACGAGATCCAAGCAACGGTCCGCAGCGGCGGGTTCTCGGATCTCGGTTCCCTGTATCTCTATGTGTTCAATGGTAACGGTGGGGTCAACCCCGTGGGTTTGGCTATCCCTTGATGGGAGTTGATTGCCGAACCTGCTGGTGGACGTAACGCCAAAAGCGCACCAAACGCGTCGTCCAATCAAAAAAACGTTTCATGCGTCATTCCTTTCGCCGTTCAAAGGGCTCGAAGAGCCTGGGCTACGGTAAGGTGAGAAGCGCGCCGTGCTGGCAGAAGGCTGGCGAGAGCACCAAGCCCCAAAAGCGCCACCATCAGGGCAAAGAAGAAACCGAGCCGCGGTGAGAGAGGAAGTGGGAGCCCGAAGCTCATCATTCCGATCACTCGTCCGATCACCGCAGACAGACCCAGTCCAAGGGCCGAAGCTGCCACGAAGCTTACACCGCTCACAAGCAGCGCCTCCCACACGACGAGCCGGCGAACTTGGCCACCGCTGGCGCCCACCGCCCGCAAGACGGCGATCTCGCGGGTCGATTCAGCAACATTTGCAGAAAGAGCGGCCCCAAGCCCCATTGCTCCGACGAGCGCCGTGAGCACCGCAAGAGCGATCAGAGAATTCACGAGGATCTCGAAGTGAGCCGCGACCGCGTTTTCGAAAACCGAGAGAGGAGAAACATGAGTCACCGGCGCGCCCTGCGCCTCCATCACTCGGTTGATCGCAGAAAGCGCCTCCGCCATTTCCACGTCGTTCGCCTTCTGCACCCGCAACGACGTTTGTCGATGATCGCCCTCGACCAAATCTTCAAACGTTTGCGGACTGACGTAGGCGGTCGCGCCCGTTCCCACCTCTTCCACCTTGCCCACCACCCGCAGGCGATGATCCTGGCCGTCGATGGACAGTGCGAGCTCGTCGCCGACCGACACCGTTCCCGCGTGCGGCACGACCTGGTTGACGACGACTTCACCGCGCGACGATGCATCGAGCAGCCGGCCTTCCTGAACGTCGAAGCTCACCATGGTGGAGCTGAGGGGTACAGCGACGAGAGAAAGCGCGCCGTGGGCACCGTCGGGATAGGTCCGTTCGATCGGCAGTTCCTGGCCCGCCGCCGGAGCAGTGCGTGTCGAATGCCAGACCTCCACCTCCTCGACCTCGGGCGTGGCTTCGAGCCGCGCCGCAAGCGAGCTAGAATCGACTGGACCTGCAAAGCTCACATCTAAGTGGTAGTGGCGTGACGTGTAGAGCCGCTCGGTGAGCACTTCCCACGAGCGCGCGGTATTGACTGACGAAAGGAAGATGCCGCCGGCCGTGCTGAGAAGAGCCAAGGAAAGAAGAAATCGCCCCCGACGACGCACCGCCGTGCGCAAGGCGTAGGCGAATAGTTCACCCTGGGCTTTCCATCGGACGACCCACCGCTCCAAGCGTCCTTTGCCAAACGACGAGCCCATCCCGTAGTCGGTGAGCGCGCCCATCACCGACACCCCACTAGCGCGCACCAGCGCCGGAAGAGCGAGGAGAAGAGGGACGAAGAGCGCCACCGCAGCTTGCAACAAGCGAGCGCCTCGGCTCTGCGAGTCATTGGCAACGTCGAAGTTGAGCAGCTGCGTGATGGCCTGCACGAACATCTGCGCTCCAGCTTCGGCAGGGAAGAAACTGAGCCCCCAGGCCAGCAGCGCAATCAGCTCCACCAGAAGCGCATAGCTCATCAAAATTTGAAAGCTGCGCGCACCGAGCGTCTTCATGATGCCGATCTCCCGCACTTGGCGCGCCATCATCGTCGAAAGCAGGGAGGCAGTGAGCAGGCTGGACAGCACCACGATGAGACCAGCGAAGATGATGAAGAGCGTGAGGACAGTGGTCATTTGCATTTGATGCGGATGCTGTCCGGGCGGGGGCACACGAATCGCAGTCACGGGGCCGAACCCTGCTTCTTCAAGCTCTTGGCTGAGCTCACGTGCCTTGGCTTCGAGAGTCGGGAGATCTTGTCGTCCGGTGGGCGTCAACCGCAGTTCATCGAAGGCCACCTCGAAGCCCAGCTCTGCAAGATCTTCCTGGGTCAGGTAGAGGTAAACGGCTTGTTCCGTAGTCGCCGGCGCGAGCGCTGGTTCATGCACGATGCCACTCACTTCGACCGGCACTTGCGCCCTGCCGGGAAGATCCACGAACAATCGCGCCCCCACACCCGAGCCCGCGACGGAGACGGCGCTGCGCTCCATGAGGGCGGTGCCTGGCTTTGGAGGAAAGGCGCCGGACTCGGGGAAGAGCTTGGCAACGTCCATCTCTTCGAAATCGTCGATGACGAAGAAGAAGGCCCGGCGTTTGGTCGGATCCCGCTCGGTCGAGAAACGACCGCGCACTTGCGTGCGCCGCGTCGCCGCTTCGATGCCAGGCCGGCGCAGCACCCACTGCAAGGTGCGCTCGTCGACGTCTTCCATCTCGAGAAGAATCGAGGCGGGCTCCGACTCGATATAATTGCGAGCCACTTCCCGGGTGAGAATGCTGTAGGCTCCCACAAGCGCCCCGAATGCCGTGAGTCCCACGGCAATGGAGGCCACCATAATCAACGCGCGCGAGCGCGTCAGCCAAAGATCGCGGGCCAGCTTTTTGAGACTCAACATGCGGCTATCCCCGCTTCGCGCTTAGACGCGGGCGACGGCTCCGCATCGCTCGCGATTCTTCCGTCCCTCAGAGTCACCGTGTGGTCGAAGTGAGACAGAAATCGCTTTTCGTGCGTCGCCATGATGACCGTTTTGTTCATCTTTGGCAGCTCCGACAGAAGCTCGATGACCGCATCTGCCGTGCGGCTGTCCAAATTGCCCGTTGGTTCGTCAGCAACGAGCAGCGGCGGATCGTTGGCGAGCGCTCGCGCGATGGCCACCCGTTGCTGCTGGCCGCCCGAGAGAGTCGTGACAAGCTTGTCGGCTTGGTCGACGATGCCGAACTGCCTGAGCAAGTCGAAAGCTCGCTCACGCCGCCGCGATCGCTCGATTTTACCGACGAGCTCCATCGCCAGCATCACGTTTTCGAGCGCCGTGAGGGTGGGAAGAAGCTGAAAGAATTGGAAAACGACACCGACGTTCTTTCCGCGGTGGAGGGACAGCTCATCTTCACTACGTCCCACCAGGTCCATCCCCGCCACGCGCAACCGTCCAGCCGTGGGACGATCGAGGCCAGCGATGAGGTTGAGCAGGGTGGACTTGCCACTACCGCTCGAACCCACCACCGCCACGAAAGCCCCTTCGACAACGCTCAAGGAGACGTCTCGGAGTGCATGAAACTCCCCTCCTTCGCCTCGCGGATAGCTGCGCCCGAGGTGGCGAGCCTCCACGACACAACTTGCTGAAGCTCTTGATATTGCAGGAATTTCTGCACTTTCTTGGCTGCTCCGTTGATGGACATCTTGTATGTTTTCAGACATCATGTCCTAGAACTATCCTTTCAGGGCCAGGGCGACCAGCGACAGATCGGCCCAGCTGTCCGCTTCCGCACGGATCGGGTCATCTGTCCCGAAACTCGCGGATCATCACCGTTTCATCGAGCATCACCGTTTCGTCACACTTATCGTGTCATCGAGCACCCCATGAACATGACCAAGAAGAAGATGGATCGGCGCGTCAGGCGCAGTCAGCAGGCTCTGCAGGATGCGCTCCTGCAACTCATGTTCGAAAAGGGATACGGAGAAACCACGGTGTCCGACATCGTGGAGCGCGCCAACGTGGGCCGCTCAACCTTTTATGCGCACTTTGCCGACAAGGAAGATCTGCTCCAACAAAGCCTGCAGGGGCTCCGCGACTTTTTGACCGACGAGACCATCGTCCTCCCTGAGCGCAAGGGACCGACGCACCCGGCGCTGATGTTCTCCCTCCCCATGTTTCTCCACGCCCATGAACAACGAAACTTGTTCCATTCAGTGATGGGGGCTCGTTCTGGTGCGCCGGTTCAGCAGCACATGCAGATCATGCTCACGGATTTGGTGAAGGAGCGCTTGGACCAGACGAGCGGCACCTCAAAGCCTTCCGGAGACGGCGCGTCGACGGCGCTCCGCGCGCGACTCATCGTCGGAGCGTTTTTGGCAGTCCTTCTGCAGTGGGTCGCCGACCCGACCAGTGAGCCCCCCGAAGAGATGGACCGCAAGTTCCGGGAGCTGATTTTGCGGGGGCCACTGGCTGAATAGTCGGGCACCTGGCAAAATTCCAAACCCAATCCGCCCTGTCCATATCAATCACAAATGACTGACGGAGCGAGCCAAACGACTTCATGCTATTCGTCAGAGAGGACGACCGCACGCTCGAGTTCCACGGGATGAAGCCCCATGATGGCGTGAGGCAACGAGCCACCAGCGAGGCCACCTCGCTCGACCGGGGCGGGGTGGTCCTTTCGACAATACTCAGGTGATCGTCATCGGACCGCGGGAAGAATCGACCGACCATCTGTCATCCTCTCTACAACGAGTTCAGAGCCTCGTCAGATGAAAGTCCCGTAGCACCTGAATCAGTGGGCGTACCGTGAATTGTATGGAGCCAATCACAAACAGTACCGTCGCACTCGTCATCGTCTCTTCCCAAAAGAACAGAACACTGCCCAGCACAAACATCACGCCTGCCAGGAAATCATTCAGATGATAAACGATCTGGTAGTTCCGCCAGATCGCGCCGTGCCGCTCGCTCGCGTCGGCAAGGTTATGGCTGAACATTCGCAAGAGGGGCATGAAACGAGGGTAGAACGCATTGCATCAACGCACGAGCTCATTCCACAGATTGATTCTGGGTCACTGCTTCACCGTTAGACTCCCCTCTCATCTTATCGGACACGAATTCCCAGTCGACCAAACGGGGTTCGACGATTGGAAATACCCAACAAAAGGCAAGAAAACAGAATGCTCAGGCTCAACGACAGCTGCTCCAGTG
>CAYTRQ010000023.1:0-24460 GCA_964440025.1 uncultured Polyangiaceae bacterium
AGGCAAAGACGTACCCGAGCGCGGTTTCGAAGCCGACCTCACCCACTTCGGGGAGTGCTTCGAAACCGCTCGAAACGTGAGTTGCCGAGGCACTAGCCCCGCCGGCGTTAGGGAGCTACGACATCGAACTCGTAGCTCACTTGGAGATCTCCGTTCGCACGCACCTCCAAGGTATAGGTTCCCTCCGGGCCCTGCAAAGCACTGATGGAGAAGTTCCAATACCAGAAAGTGTGCGGGAAATCGGTCGTAATGTCCTGCTGAGTTGAATAATAGGTGGTGCCATCGGGGCGCAGCACCTCGACGTCGAGCTCATCGCCCGGAACGGCTCCAGCAACCGATAACCCAATACTCGCAGAACTCCCGAAGGTGAACTGAGAAACGTTGTCGACGGGATCGATAACGTCCGTGACGCTCGACATCGGCTGGTCGCTGAGCACGAAGTCCATGACCGTGAGCGGCGTTTCATAGGGGGGAGGCTCACGCCACAACCCCTCGTCGAAGGGCGCCAAGACGTTGCCGGAGGGATCTCGGATCTCTAGGTGCAGGTGCGGCTGGCTGGAACAGCCCGAACTGCCGACAACACCGAGAGCCTCTCCCGAGACCACCTGCTGCCCCACACTGACCGTCACGGAATCCTGCTTGAGATGTCCGTACGTCAGCTCGTAGCCATCTTCCGTGAGCACCGTGACGTAATTCCAAGAGCCCATGCAGGAGGTGTTGCGGTCGGGATTCGACTCGACGAACCCAACCACCTCGCCAGCCGTAGCCGCCAAGACCGGGAAGTCCGCATCCATCTCACGGAAGGTGGGGATATCGATGTCCACTCCCAAGTGACCATCGTAAGAACGCGCCCCACCTTGATAATCCAAGACCCCAGAGGACGGATCGAGATCCACATAGTTGTTGATGACCCAGTCGGTGCCCTGTTCACCGGGCACCGGCCAGTCCAACAGCAAGTCAGGTTCCGAGCCTCCGCTGGGTTCGATGGTGATCATCGAGCTCGACCAATCGAGGGTCGCGGTATATTCGCCCTGCTCGGGATAGAGCACACTGAAATATTGCCAACTCGGTTCGATCGGTGTGCTCGCCGGGACCTCCAGTTGCGTCGAAAAGACGTTGGAAAAGGCCCGCTGCCACGTCCCCCAACCGTTTTCTTCGTTGGTTTCCGTCAAGGTGCACTGATCACCACCGTGCTCCGTCAGCCACGGCTCATCCACGGTAAAGGTCAGGGTGAAAATATCAGGATCTTCGGTCGGAGCCAGAAGAGTGGATTCGTCAACGCCCCAACCCGTGGCATTGCAGCGCAAATAGATGAATGTGTCCTGTCCGAGTTGCGCCTGCCTCTTGGAAGAAACCGCCATTTCATCTTCGGTGCTCACCGCGCACGCGCTGAGCGTGAGCAACAGGACGGATGCCGTCGCCCACTGGGCAAATCTCCGAATGTGATTTCCGATGTTCATGTTTTTCTCCTCTCAACGAGCTGCCACTTCCACGCAGCAGTCAGCGCCGATTTATCATGGTCTCCAGGATAAGACTACCGTTTCCTTAAATTATTGTAATTATATTACAATTCCGGCGAGGACTCCGGGCCCGCTGCCAGGTTGACGGTCGGAGCCTGCCCTCCGTCCATCCCCCGTATCCCGGGTTGTTTGCCGGAAAGCGCTCCCCAATTCATTCAAGGGACGTGCTTTCACATGCTTCCGCGGACCCACATTGATTTCTCCCCCGGAAAGCGCTCCCCAGTTCATTTCAGGGGCCTCCTCCTCTGCCCCCGTGGCCCCACATTGATTTTCTGCTCCCAGCTGCCCATTTCTCCCGAGATGAACGAGCACAACCGCCCAACCCAGCTGCTGAGCACCCGAAAGGGGGAGAGGAACGCATCGCGGAGCGTCCGTGGGGCGAGGCGCTGGCTTCTTCCAAGGCCGATAGCGATCCGACAACACCACCTCGCGCGGCCCCCATCGGTCAAATGCACGAGGTCGTGCGTCTGGGCTCTGGCGCTGACCGTTCTGACTCTATTGGCGACCGCCTGCAGCCCTCCGGGCTGCCAAACGCGCGGTGCCGACACCACCACGACACAACGAGCCCGCGGCGAACCGACCGCAAAGAACACTGGTTCTCCCAGACCCTCGGCACTCGAAGGGAACGACGAGACAGCGCCGCTCGAAAACGGGGGCGCGCCCGCTTCAACGAGCAACGAGGGCGCCCCCGCCGAGCCACCGTTTTCCGTCCCGCGCTGCTGGCCCACCGAGCCGCACTCGGTCAAGCTCGAGGATCGCGGCGTGTTCGCGGAGCTCGATGATCGAGTGCACTTACATCATCCATCGTGGCTCCGGAGCGGCCCGGCGGTCGTCCTCCACCCGAAGAGGACCGGCTCCCCTTTCGTGCTGGTCGATGGCGAGCCGGTGGCGTTTGCAGTCGGGGGAGAGGGGCCCACGGTCGAGGCCACGTCCGTCCCAGACGCCGACGAGGATGGCATCCCCGATCTGCTGGACGTTTTGATCGGCGCCAAGAAGACAGTGCTCAATGGCGCCGCCTACCAAAGCTCTTACCGCGAGCTCGACTACCCCATGGGTGACGTGCCTCGCGAACAAGGCGTGTGCACCGATGTCATCATCCGAGCGTTGCGCAACGCTGGCTACGACCTCCAAGCACTATTGGCCGAGGACATTAAGGCGCACCCGAGTCGCTACCCCCAAGTGGAAGAGCCCGACCCCAACATCGATCACCGGCGGGTAAAAAACCTGCTACCGTACTTCCAAGCACACTGGCAGGGCGTTCCCGCCGACACCTCCAGAAAGCCCCTGCTCCCTGGCGACGTCTGCTTCATGGACACCATGCATGGTCCCGAGCCCGAGCATATGGGCATCGTCAGCGATCGCTTAGGAAAGTCTGGACGGCCGCTCATCATCAACAACTGGAACGACGGAACGCGCACCAGCGAGATGGATCTGTTGAGCTTCGTTCCCATCACCCACCGCTTTCGTCCGAAAACCCGAGCCACAGTGCAGCCGGCGGACCGCGGCCTGGTCGGCCTGCTGGCTCGCCATGGGCTCGAGATCGCCGACGAGCACCGCCAACTTCTTCTGGTCACGGTGGCCACGTGGGACCGCAGCGCGGGAAGCCTGCAGCGCTACCGAAGGAACGACAGCGGACACTTCGTCCCCATGGGTGATCCTCGACCTGTCCGCATCGGCAAGAAAGGTCTCGGGCGGGGTCGTGGCTTGCACGATGCCACGGCACTCCAGGCTCTTTCCCCCAAAAAAGAAGGCGACCGCAAATCTCCCGCCGGCGCCTTTGGCCCCCAAACTTCGGCCCCCTATCAGCCAGCACGTTGGCCATGGCGCTCCGTCGGAAGCCAAGACCGCTTCGTCGATGATCCCACGTCCCCCTTCTACAACAGCTGGCAAAAGGTCCCCCCACAAGGCGCTCCCTCCTGGTCGTCCGCGGAAAAACTCAGCATGTACGAGCTGGGGCTCGTCGTGCACCATAACAGGCATCCCACCAAGCCAGGCGCCGGAAGCGCCATCTTCATGCACACTTGGAAGAATGCAAACACCTCCACCATTGGCTGCACCGCCCTGTCGCCTCACCATCTGAAGCGTGTCTTGAGCTGGCTCGATCCCGCCGCCAAGCCGGCTATCGTTCAGGTCGCCGGCGCACTGCTCTGAGGGGGGCGTGGCTCTGAGGGCACTCCCATTCATCTCGCCGGCGCACTGCTCTGGAGGGGCCGCCCCACCACCCCAGGCTTCAGGCCCCTCGGGCGCGGCTCGGATCTGCGCGTGCAGCGTGGCCTCGGGTGCGGCGCAGCGGGATCCCGGCTCCTTTCGCTCGAGATCGCCTCGGCTCAATACTCGAAAGTCATGCCTTCGCGCGCCACCACGGCGCCTTCCCAAGTCTTTTTCGCCTGCTCTCCAATACGATCCATGATATCGTCGGTATGGCTTGGATCGTGGTGAAAAATAGCCAACTGCTTGACCTCTGCGACGCGGGCAAGGCGAATGGCTTCTTGCCAAGTAGAATGGCCCCAGCCTATTTTACTTTCGAACTCGTCGTCAGTGTAGGTCGAGTCATAAACAACCAAGTCTGCACCCTCGATCAGTCCGAGAACATTTTGATCGGGTTGCCCGACTTGGTGCTCGGTATCCGTCACATAACAGATACTCTTGCCACCGTACTCGATACGATAACCCGTAGCACCGTTGGGATGATTGAGCGGGGCCGTTTTGACCTTGACACTCGGTCCAATCTCGAAGCTCGATCCAGCAGCGAAATCCTCGAACCTCATCGTCGATTTCATGGCTTCGAGGGGCACCGGGAACATCGGCTGGGTCATCTGCCCGGCCAGAACGTCGCGAATCGAACCGTCGGTCAGATGTCCGGCCATAATGAGGAACTCATTGTCTTTGCCAAACCCAGGACCAAAAAAGGGGAACCCGTTGATGTGGTCCCAATGACTGTGGGTCAGCAGGAGCGAGGCCCGACGTACCCCCCGTGCCAGCAGATCGTTGCCGAGCGCGCGGATGCCCGTGCCCGCATCGAGAATGATGGTGTGATCGCCAGCGCTCACCTCAAGGCAGCTGGTGTTGCCGCCGTAACGCACATGCTCGGGGGAAGGACAAGCGATGCTTCCTCGGACGCCCCAAAAGCGAAGCCGGAAACTCATCACTTGGACCTCCGCCTCTTCCCAACTCCACGCATTTTCATCTCAAGGTCATTCGAAAATGCCACGTCTGTCAACGTCTCCGGTAACCACTCGCACGGCACGAGCCCCCCTCGGGGCTGCTCGACACCGACGCTCGTCTCCCCCGCCTGCGCCTGAGCGGCGGCGAGATCTTGGAGGTGGTGCAATGTGGGCGACTTCCCGACTCGAGCCAGCGCCCTGCCGCCCTGACTCATTGGCTCGTTTGCAGCGACAAACGGCCGCTTCGTCGCCCGCTGATCGAGCGGGCGACGGCGACTTCGCTCCTTTGCCCAGGGGCTGCTGCTCACGCCTCCATGCTGGTTTGGTCCCTCGTTCGGACAGTGCCCCCCGACAGAGGCGAATTCTGCTAACGTCCCGACCGTGACCGGACAGGTCGAAACCCAAGAAACGAGCGAACCCACTCACCCCCCGGCAAACCGGTTCGAGCTGCTGCACCGCGTCGGGATTGCCCTCGGCAAGGAAACCAACCGCGACAAGCTGCTCGATATCATCCTCACCGAGGCCCAAAAGCTGTGCCACGCCGACGGGGGAACCCTTTATCTACGCACCGAAGGCAATGAGCTGGCGTTCGAGATCATCCGCAATCGTTCGCTGTCCATCGAACTCGGCGGCGCCGGGCACGCCAAGGCGACCTTTCCCCCTTTGCGGCTCTACCTCGAGGATGGCACGCCGAACCTCAGAAACGTCGCCACCTATGCGGTCCATGAAAAACAGCTCGTCCACGTTCACGACGCCTACGACGCACCGGGATTCGATTTTTCAGGAACCCAGGAATTCGACAAACGCAGCGGGTATCATAGCAAGAGTTTCTTGACCGTTCCCTTGATCAACGGTCAGGGCCACGTCATCGGGGTGCTGCAACTGCTCAACGCCATGGACCCCAGCAGTGGCGAGGTCGTCCCCTTTGCGCCGGAGCATCGAGAGACGGTCACAGCACTCGCTTCCCAAGCAGCCCTGGCCCTCGACAACAAATTACTCCTCGAGGCGCAAAGGCACTTGCTCGAAAGCTTCATCAAGTTGATTGCGGCGGCCATCGACTCCAAGAGCCCCTACACAGGAGGACATTGTGAGCGTGTCCCCGTGCTCACCGAAATGCTCACCGCATCGCTCTGTCAGACCAAGACGGGGCCCTTCGCCGATTTCTCTCTCGATGATGATGAGTGGTACGAGCTCACCATCGCAGCTTGGCTCCATGATTGTGGAAAGGTGACGACGCCCGTCCACGTGATGGACAAGTCCACAAAACTGGAAACGATCCATGATCGCATGGCAGCGGTGCGGCACCGTTTCGAAATCCTGCGGCGCGACGCCCACATCCAAATGCTCGAAGACGTGGCGGCCGGTCATCCAGCAAAAGAAGCCGAGCAACTCTACCAAAACCAATTGGATCAGCTGGAGGAGGAACTTTCCTTCTTGGAGCACGTCAATATCGGTGGGGAGTATCTATCGCCGGAGGCGAAGGAGCGCGTCCGCGCGATCGGAAAGCGACGATACAACCAGGGAGGGCAAGAGCAGCCTCTCCTCACCGAGGAGGAGCTCGAAAACCTGTGCGTCTCCCGAGGGACGCTGACCGATGACGAGCGGCTGATCATCAACGGACACATGGTCCAAACGGTCCGCATGCTCGAGGCCCTTCCGTTTCCTCGGGGACTCAGGCGCGTTCCGGAGTATGCTACAGGTCACCACGAAAAGATGGATGGCACGGGGTACCCACGCGGCACCTACGCGGGCGACATGTCGATCCCTGCCCGGGCCATGGCCGTGGCCGACGTTTTCGAAGCGCTCACCGCCGCCGACCGTCCCTACAAAAAGGCCAAGAAGCTAAGCGAGGCGATGCGCATCATGGGATTCATGAAGCGAGACAATCATCTCGATCCGGACATCTTCGACGAGTTCGTGAAAAGCGGCGTCTATCTCGACTACGCAAAACGCTTCCTGGACGATGATCTGATCGACGAGGTCGACACCAAAGCGCTTCTGGCCATCGAACCCAAGGGCTACGACCTGCCCCCAGAAGAGGAGCGAGCCCCTCGTCGGAAAAATCTACTTCCTCTCTATGAGCAACGCTTTCCCGAAAGGATAGAAATGAGTCCTTCAGGGGATGTCTGGATCCGGCGCGAGGAGTCCTCGGGCGAGCCGTGAAAGCAGGGACCCCGAAGGGGCTGCGGGATGCGCTCCGGTCGCGTTCCCTCTTCTCGCAGAAACGGCGAGGGGGTCTTTTATCGTGATCAGAAACGTTCTGGCTGCTCTCCTCGCTACCGGAGCCGCGCTTTCCTTGGCCCTGTGGCAACCATGGCACAAGCCTCCCGCACCGGTCGGAACTCCCCATGTGAGCAAAGCAAGAGGATACATCGGATCGGGCGCTTGCCGCATGTGTCACCCGGCGGAGTACGACAGCTGGCACGAGACATTTCATCGCACGATGACCCGCCCAGCTCGCTCTCTCTCCTGGAATGGCGAGCAAGCGCCTCACCTCCCCGTCAGCCTCGAGGCAGAGGGATTTTCCTATAAGCTTTTTTTCAATGAAGAGGGCCAAGTCATCGCCGAAGGGCCAGATCTTCATGAGTTCTCCCAAAGGCTCTACGCGATCTCCCAGAAAGCAGACCGTGAAGGGCTCGGTCGCGATCAACTCCGCACCCCGTTGCGGCGCGCCCTCGAGCAAACGCCACGCGTTCGTCGCCGCCTGGTCATGACCACCGGCTCACACCACTATCTGGCCTTTTGGCTCGAGGGAGGCGCCCAGCGCGAACTGCGCCAACTGCCGTTCGTCTATCTGCTGGCGGAACAAAAATGGGCACCGCGCAGCCAGGTCTTCCTGCAACCACCAAACTCACTGCCTCATGTGGCTCGTTGGAATGCCAACTGCATTCAGTGTCACGCCGTAGCGGGACAGCCACGGGAGTCGGAATCATTCGATCCAGCCACACAGACCGTCTCGGTGCACTACGAAACCGAGGTGGCAGAGCTCGGTATCGCCTGTGAGGCATGTCATGGGCCGGGCGAGCGCCACGCGCGAAAGTTCCGTAGTCCGCTGGGGCGCGCGCTCGCCCGCGGGGACCACGCCGCAACTCCGGGACGAGCATTTCGGCACGGAACCGAAGTTGACGCGGAGGCAGTTGACGCCGGGACACTTGACGCGGAAGCAGTTGACGCGGGGGCACCGAGGGAACCCGAAAAGGCCGCACCTGCATCGCCATTCGGGATGATTCATCCCAAGCGACTCGGGGCGCGGCGCGCGAGCGCACTGTGCGGACAATGTCACTCCTACTTCGTTCCCAAGGATCCTGAAGCTTGGTGGGAAACGGGATTCGTCGATAGCTTTCGGGCCGGCGAGCTCTTGGAGGCCTCACGGGAGGTGCTCCTTCCCAGCCCGCAACAGCTCGCGGCGGCTGGGGTCAGCCGCACGGTCCGCAGCATTTTTTGGGGAGACGGATCGATCCGAGTGGGCGGACGCGAATACAACGGGCTCCTGGCTAGTCCCTGCTTTCGCCGCGGCAGCGGCCAACGACAGATGCGCTGTGGCAGCTGCCATTCCCTGCACCAGGGCACACGAATCGACCAACTCAGCCCACCCGTGGCCGAAAACGTGAACGCTCCATGCAAGGATTGTCACGCCGACACGGAAAAACACAGCGGCCATCCGTCGGGCTCTGCGGGCGCCTCCTGTGTCAATTGCCACATGCCCAAGACCACCTATGCTCTCCTCAAGGCGATTCGCTCCCACCGCATCACAAGTCCTCGCCTTCATCTCACCGACCCGCCCTCCGCATGTGTGCTCTGCCATGTCGACCGCTCCAGAGGCTGGCTGCGCACTCAGATGAGTCAAATGTTTCCGGAACTTCTCGGCCCCGAGGCTCGCTCCGCATCTGCCCTGGCGCAGTCCGAAGCCATCCCAGAAACGGTTCAAGAGCTCCCATTGGGCGTCCACTTGGCTCTGAGGGGCGACGCGGCCACCCGCGCCGTCCTGGCGGCCGCGCTCGGCTCACCGGAGACGCTGGATACGGTGGGCAGTGGGTGGCCCCGCTTGGCGCTCCGCCAGCTCCGCCGTGACCCCTATCACGCGGTGCGCCGCATTGCCGAGCGATCCTTGACCCAGCTCCCTGACCAAGCGTCCACTCCCCCTTTCTCGACAGGCAAAGCTCCCGCTCGCCCGCAAAAAGAGCTCGCCAGCCACCAGAAGAAGCTCCTCGAGCTCCTGCAACAAGCTCATCAAATGCGCGATCGGACACCGGTGGTCATCAGTGAGTAAGCCCCCCAGCAAGAATCAGAACACCCCCAACACTCCGCGCTCCAAGTCCACCGAGATCGAGCAGCCCCGGGGCCAACTGCTCAGCGAGGGCTCTCTGTCTTCTCATGAGGCTCCCGGAGCTCGGACGAGCCATGAGGGCGCTGCAGGTGGGGCGGAGGCAGGTGGGGCGGCGACGGCCAAGGCAACCCGGGGCGAGGCGGCAACCGGCGAGCCGGCAACCCATGACGGCACAACGGGTGTGGTGGCCAGCGCCATTCGACGCCATCTTCTGCTTGGTTGGGGCGGACTATTGATCGTAGTGCTCATGGGGCTTGTTCTCGAAGGCCTGCACGCATTCAAGGCGCCGCTTTATTTGTTGGTCGAAAATGAGACGCGACGCCTGATGTGGCGTCTGGCTCACGCCCACGGTGGCGTACTCTGTGTCGTGTCGCTCGCTTTTGCATGGACCCTCTCGCGCGTCCCTCGGGCCTATCGCGCATCTCAACCACTTGGCCTGGGGATTTTGGGCGTCCCGCTCGGCTTCTTCTTGGGCGGCGTCGGAGCTCAAGACGGTGATCCAAGCGCCGGCATCATCCTCGTCCCCCTAGGGGCAGCTTGCCTGCTGAGCGGCCTCGGGATGACCCTCGTTGCCGTGGCGCGCCAACGGTTCCGTTGACCGACTGACCCTCGCTCCGCCCTGGCTTGGATCGCGGCCGCGCCGCGCACGAGCGCTCTCGGCACCAGCCCGTAGATGTCCGCTCGATCCTCACCCCCGACGTGGGGCACCGTTACGCGGTGGCGGGTCAAGTTGGGGCAGCGCGGCCCGCCCGTGCCCCGTGAGCATCGCCGTGCGTTCACCGCACCGCTCGAGTCGGGGCGTTGATCGTATCGTTCGAGGCATCGGTCATGACCTGGTTCTTGGAACGCAGCACGAGCAACATCTCGGCGTCCTGAACGACAAAATGAGTACTCGGGGCACCATGGAAGAAACGCAAAACAGAGGGCATCCGAGCCTTGGGACCACTGTAGATCAGGGCGTCCAGAGGACGAGCAAGCGCCTGCAAGGCAAGCATGATTTCTCTCTCGAGCTCATGAGCAGGACCGACGCGAACCTGGATGGGTCGCGATCTCTGCCGATCGAACACGATAGTCCGGACGAGAGAGCCATGAGGACATCTCCCCCCCATCACTTGAGCCTCACGAACGACCACGATCAGTGCCGTCTCAAATGGCGAATCGGGCAACCAGTCATGCTCGCTGAGTCGCGCCCGTCGAAGAACCTCTTGGGCATCTCTGTGGCTCAAGGCCAGTCCAGTAGGGTGGTTCAAGGCTGGTTCCTTTCAACGGAGATTCCGTTTCAAACCGGGACTTCATTCACTGTTGACACCGCAATCCACTCGCATTATTTACCAAGACAAACTGCGAGGGCTCCCTTCTTCGCGTCGGGGCGCAGCCTTCCTTCCCTTCCCGACCCGGGCCACAGAAGAAGGAACCCTGTGACCCGGGCCGTTCAGGAAAAGTCCCTAGGCCGCAACCTGAATGGCCCAAGGGACATGCGTTCTCGAAAGACTCGGTCCGATTCTCTCTGCAAGGCGCCGTCAAGCACCTGGACTCCTTTTCCCACTGATGAACCTGCGAGTCAATCGCAATTTTTGAAAAGTCATTCGATCAAGGATCAGTCCGCGACCTCTCTCCGAAAATGGAAGCGTACGGTGCTACAGCACTGCAGCACCGCCACTCGCCTCACCCGCCCCGTAGGTGAGCGGAACTCTCAGCAGCGAGGTCGGGAATCTACAAAAACAAAAGCAGCAGCCCCAGTAGCACCACACCCAAAGCCGCGCCTTTCTGCCTCAAAAGGCGCTCCCTAAATAGGAGCCCCCCAATCGTAAAGCTCACCGCCACGCTGGTTCGTCGGATCAGAGCCACCACGGAAACGAGAGCTTCTTCTTGGAAAAGAGCGCGTAGGTAAAGCTGATCGGCCAGAGCCGACAAGACACCAACCGCCGGAATGACCCACCGGAATCGAAAGGGCAGGCGATCAGGCTGGCGCTGCCAGAGAAGCCAGGCCAAAAACACTTGCAACAGCACATTGTAGACGGAAAACCAAAACTGGAGCGTCGTGGGAGAAATCCTCATCCGCTGCAACAAATGCTTGTCATACAAACCGCTCATTGCTCCGAAACAAGTCCCTAGCGCCAATATTCCCACCCATCGATTTTCCGCGTAGCGAATTCCCTCGCCTCGTCCCAGGGTCGCAAATACGAAATAGCCCGCGAAAATGACTGCCATCCCCAGCCACTGGCTCGGTGCAGGATTTTCCCCAAACAAAAGCAATGCACCCAAAACCGTCAGAGCTGGAGAAGTCGCTCTCAAGGGACCGGAGATAGAAATAGGCAGATGTTTGACCGAGGCGTAGACCAGCACCCAGGAGGTCGTCACCAATGCGGCTTTCAACGCGACAGCCACGTGATGCAACCCCGTGAGACTCTGTACGACCATTCCGCTCGACTGGTCCATCCCTGGAGCCATCCCCGTCACGACGACACCTGCCGCTAACACGAAAAGGCCCGCCCCATTCGCCGTCAGTAGCACCGGAAGTACCGCATTTTCCTGAACGGCAGCCTTGCGCGCTATCTCATATCCGCCAAGAACCAGCGCCGAACCGACTGCTAGAAGAAGCCAAACCACGGGGGTGCAGGTTTTCGTCGGCTTGCGGCGTCAGCACAAGTCCTGTTGCTCAGACGTTGATCAAACTCTGGCGTGGTCCAGGTTTGGCTATTCAGGCTTGTCTATTTTCGAGGCACACCGGATTCGAGGCACGCCGGATTCGCGGCGAGGTCAATCCGCTACATGGGCTGCTACTGTGACGAACCCTGTGAGCGCTACAACGATTGCTGTTCCTTCGACGGCTCGAGCAGGGGAAGCGAGTGCCACAGCGGCTCGCAGGCAGTCTGCGCCCCATTGACGGCTCTCACTTGTACGCATCCCAAAGGGTGCGAGCGAACGAAGCGTACCAGCCGCTTGCTCATGAACGGACGCGACGAATAACAAAGTGCTTCTGAAACTTGCAGAGAGCACGGAGTCCGTCGGGCTCGCCTTCTCCGACGAGACGGAAAAGGCGAGCCCCCACGCCTTCTCAGCCGTTCGCCGCTCCGAAACCGCCATCGGTGCCGAAGCCTCCGTCCGTACCGGGACCTCCGCCAGCACCGAAGCCACCATCGGTACCGGAACCTCCGCCGGCACCGAAGCCTCCGCCAAAGCCTCCATCCGTACTGCCTCCGCCGGCGCCGAAGCCGCCGTCGTCGCCAAAGCCGCCGTCGTCGCCGAAGCCGCCGTCGTCGCCAAAGCCTCCGTCATTGCCAAAGCCGCCGCCAGCTCCGAAGCCGCCGTCCGTGCTGCCGCCGCCAGCTCCGAAGCCGCCGTCCGTGCTGCCGCCGCCCGCTCCGAAGCCTCCGTCCGTGCTGCCGCCGCCCGCTCCGAAGCCTCCGTCCGTGCTGCCACCGCCGGCGCCAAAGCCGCCGTCGTCACCGAAGCCGCCGTCCGTGCTGTCGCCGCCGGCGCCAAAGCCGCCGTCGTCACCGAAGCCGCCGTCGTTGCCGAAGCCACCACCCGAGCCGCCGGTCTCCGTGGACGCATCAGCGCCACTTCCTCCCGTCGCAAAGCCGCCGTCATCGCCGAAGCTGCCTCCCGAGCCCGAAGGTCCATCGGAACCGGCACCGCCCGTGGTCGGACTTCCGTCCGTCGTGCTTCCTCCAGTAGCCGGGGTAGCGCCAGAACCGGGGGCTGCCCCCGTGCCCATATCCCCTTCACCACTCCCAGATGCACAGGCAAAGGCGGCAGTCGCAAGTGGGCCCACAGCAACCAGAAACTTGAGTTTACGCAGCATGCTTCCTCCTTGATTGAAACGTATTCAGACGACAGCCTCGCTCGCCCGATTCCCCATCTCGCTCAAAGAGGCGGCCGTGAACCGCCGGCCAGCCGACGGATCCGACGGCGAATGGTCGCTAGCGATTTGCGGGACGGAGTCGAAGAGGCTGCTCAAATGCATGTTTGTGACTGACTCGAGACGCCAATCCAGCTTTTGCACCGGCGCCCAGAACGCTTTCCCGCATCCGTGAGCGAGACTACTCAACAGCTGAGCTGCTGTCTCGCAGCTTTCTGAAGATGCCACAAATTCACGGCTCTCATTCCAGTCTACTCATCCTGTTTCCGTGCTCTTCAACCTCCCACAATAAATGTCCGCCTGCGCGCGAGAAACTGCCTGCCGACGTCCCGCTCCGGCTACTATCTGCACGCCAGGGCTTTAACCTGGCAGGAACGGGCAAGCGTGGTGCTCGATCGTCGGCGGGGCGTCGGCGAGAGCCGCAAAAGAACTTCGCCCGCCCCCGGGCGGGACAAGGCTTGTTCCCGTCTCCAAAACACGCTTGGTCGCCCGCCCCTTTGTTGGCGAAGGCGGGCAACGTCGCTTGTCCGCATGCCTCCCTCCGGCTTGAGCGCCGGACGCGAGCGCAGAACCTGGCTCCCTTGCCAACGCGATCTTAAACAGGTATTTGATTTACCACTTTAGAGGCAAAGAACATGACAGAGCAACGAACCCTATTCGACCGCCTTGGTGGCGAGGCTGCCATCGATACTGCTGTGGATATTTTCTATCGAAAGGTGCTTCAGGACGACCGGATCAGTCGCTTCTTTGATTCCGTCGACATGGAGCGACAACACGTCAAGCAAAAAGCTTTCCTCACGATGGCCTTTGGGGGGCCCAATCACTACACCGGGGAAGACATGCGTGCGGCCCACGCTGGGATGAATTTGACGGAAGAGCACTTCAACGCGGTCATGGAGCACCTCTCCTCGACCCTGAGAGAGCTCAGCGCAGACGACAAGGATATCGAAGAAGTCGCTCATATTGCGGAAGGCGTCAAAGACGACGTTCTCAATAGGTAAGTCGCGCGGCAGAGCTCAATGTCGACACTGATCTACAAGGGAACGCCGCTACAGACCCAAGCGGGGGAAAGCGTGCTTGACTGCCTGATGAGAAACGAGGTCCCCATTCGCTCATCCTGCCGCGCTGGGGTCTGCCAGTCGTGCCTGGTGCAGGGAAAAACGCCTCCCCCCAAAGTCACTCAAAAGGGCCTCGCAGGATCCCTGATTTCTCGGAACTTCTTTCTCGCGTGTCAGTGCGCGGTGGAGGAAAGTCCGGAACTCGTCCGCGAAGATGAACTTCCCGCTTTCTCCAGCCGTGTGCTCGCTATCGAGCAGCTCCGCGCGGATATCTATCGGGTGTTCATCGAGCGCCCTCGGCATTTCGAATTTCTGCCAGGTCAGTTCATCCACCTCACTCGCCCCATGGACGGTCTAACGAGACCCTACTCTATTGCGAGCCGTGAAAGCGACGAATTTGTCGAGCTGCACATCGCTCGACACCCCGGCGGCGCGATGAGCACCTATCTGACGAGCAATCCAGACGTTCCCTTGGAGATCCGCGGCCCGGCCGGGGATTGCACTTATTCCGGAAGACGCGAGGAGAAGCTACTACTCGTCGGCACGGGAACGGGACTCGCCCCGTTACTCGGGGTGCTGCGAACTGCCTTGGACCAGAACCATGCGGCTCCCGTTCACCTGATCCACGGCGCGACCAATCCGGAGCGGCTCTACCTCCGCGAAGAGCTCCGGCAGCTCGAGACCCAGCACGAACTTTTCTTCTATACCGAAAACGTGCTGAATCAGGAGGGCTTTTCCAATGAGGCCGCCTCGAGCTCCAGAGAAGAACCCCGGGGACTCCCAGCTCTCCTCCGGGAGAGATTCTCCAACTTGGAAGGCTATCGCGTCTACCTTTGCGGCGATCCGACGCTCGTGAACAACTTGAAAAAGCAGTGCTTTTTGGCGGGAGCCGCAATGCGATCGATTCATAGCGATCCGTTCGTTCTTGCTCGTCGCACGGACAGTTGAACGCGCTCGCACGCTCTCCTCGTTCGGGGTAGGCTGCGTGACGGATGCATCTCACTTCCCACACCGACTATGCTCTGCGTACGTTGCTCGTGCTCGCGCTGAGCTCCCCCGAAAAAGTCACGACGCCAGAAATCTGCGCAACCTTCGAGATCTCGGAGAATCATCTGGCAAAGGTGGTTCAGAGCCTCGCTCGGCTCGGCTACGTAGAAACCATTCGGGGCAAGGAGGGAGGTGTACGCCTTGCCCGACCTCCGGAGCACATCAACCTGGGCACGGCGGTCAGGAATCTAGAGAGCGATTTAGGAGTCGTTCCATGCCTGCGCACCGGA
Organism: uncultured Polyangiaceae bacterium; assembly: GCA_964440025.1. Classification (GTDB taxonomy): domain Bacteria; phylum Myxococcota_A; class Polyangia; order Polyangiales; family Polyangiaceae; genus NIC37A-2. The sequence goes on from CAYTRQ010000023.1 coordinate 15,212, forward strand.
GGCGAGGAATGCTTCATCACGCCAGTCTGCAGTCTCAAACCAATCCTGCGGGACGCAACGGAGAGCTTCCTTCGTCACCTGGACGAGTTCACACTGGCGGATGTTCTTCGCGGGACGGGACGCGGGACGCATCCCCTCAAGCGTCGTCTGGCGGAGCGCCTGTCCATTCTGCGAGCTCGATGAGAACAAGAGCTACTTCACCACTATCGTAAAGTCCTCTTCCGCTTCTTCTTGATCGACGGGTGCGTTGTGTTGTTGAGTCCCCCCCACGAGGGCGAGCTCATCAAGGAAATCTGCCGCCTCCTCCGATCCTGGTAGTCCAATCACGTGGATCTCCACCCCCTTCTCCCTCCATTGATTGGCAAGAAAGAGAACGCGCTCGGGGTCGGTCCCACAGTTGGGACGCCCATCGGTGATGACCGCTACCCGAAATCGACGACCAGCGCCGAGAAGACCATAGCGGCTCGCCTCTTCAACCACCTGGTTAGCGTGTTCGAAGGCTGGGCCAAGGGGAGTTCCTCCGCTGGGGAACCGATCTTGTGGAAAAGCCTCCCAGGTTTGTTTGAAGTGCGTACCCGCCTGAAATTGGATCTGCCGAGGATCTGCCAGAGGGGCAACATCGCACTCCGCCGCCTGCGGAAAAAAGATGGCACCCAGCGTCACTAGATGTTCATAACCAACGAGACCGTCCATGAACGCACGGCCTGCGACTTGCCACTTGGGGCGCCCTTCCCACGGGTCGCTCATGGACACCGACCGGTCAAAAAGCGCTAAAACCGTCAAGTCCCCCGAGCCCAAACCGAGGGTCTGCTCCAAATCAACATCCGGGAAAGCTCCACCAAAACCGGGCGCATCTCCCAAAGAAAAGCCATTTTCGAAAATCGACCCGGTCAGCAGAGGAGGCTCCTCCTCGATATCCTCGAAGAAGCTCTTGACCGTTCCCGAGCCAACATGACTCGTTCCTCCGCCCACACCACTTTGGCTCACGCCCGCCCCGCTCCCCGAAGCAGCAACGGGCGAGGCGCCACTTTCTACGACTCCGCCAGTGCCCCCTGTCGGGATGCGAGCTGCACGCTCATCAGGACCACACGCGATGAGCAACCACGCGCTCGGCCAGGCAAACTTGGCGAAACTCCTCCGCATCATCGCACAGACCATCAGAAACTTCCCCCCACACCAACCCCGAGAAAGGGTCCGCGGAAACCAAACAGTCCCAGCTCGAGAGGCTCGGTCCGCAAGGGCCCCTCGTCGCTCACTTCGTAACGAAGCGCAGTCGTTGCTGTCAGTTCATAACCGAGTTCGAAAAACGCCCGGAGCCGAGGCGCATGAACTTGCCCGTTCCGGGAGCCCGCGAGTTGGACGGCCAAACCGGAGGCGAGCTCGCTGGAGAACTCGGCACTGCTGAAATGCAGGGTCTCCGGCTCACCGCTGGGTCCGAAGCGGGAGACCAGGAAGCGCGGACCCATGCTCCATCGAGCCATGCCCACCACTCGAGAAAGCAAATGGTATCGGGCAAAAGCACCCAAAAGCACATTCCCCGTGGTCAGCTCCGTAGGCATGCCGCGCACATAGCTCCGCGTTTGTGCCGCGCTGCCCGTCAGGGCCGCTCCCAGGCTCAAACGATCCTGCTGCCAAAGCACCAGGTCGGCTCGACTGAAAAAAGAGGGGAGGACATCCGTGTCGCTGACCACATCGAAGTCGTCATCGGTGATCCAAGTCAAGCGAACGCCAAGTCCCAGCCCCGTCCGCAGAAAGGGGTCCCGAAGCACAACCGACTCGGCCGGCGTGTTGTCCTTCTGTTGCCTTTTGGGGGGGGCGTCCTCGGGCAACTGCCGTGCGCTCTGTCCCCAAGCACTGGGAGTAAGAGCAAGAGCAAGAGCGCACACCCGAAGCCAATGCCACATGACCGAACTGGAAAGGAGTCGCATTAATCGTTCCTCAGATAGAGAGCGGGAAAGTAGATGCTCTGCGCCGAATCCGGTCTTTGCGCATCGAACAACGTGGCCCCCCAACTCTGCTCCATATGGAGCACCACCGCGGCGCGCTCGCCACCCCTCGCCGCAATGTCGAAAATTGCAGACATGCGTGCCTCCACGAACAGCGCTTTGGGACGGAGCTCGGGAAGGTCAACCGAAGAGAACTGGGAACCGAGGCGATCATAAATCCACAACCTTTGACCGTCTGGAGACACGGCGACCCGACCTTGATCCAACTTGGTATGAAGAGGAAAGCTCTGGCGCGTCTTCAGATCGAGGACGAAAACGTCCGAACTCTGCCCCAACAGCACCTTCAAGTGGGCGTTAGGCGCTGGGACATCGAGCACCTCCGTGACGGTAAACGACAGTTCCGTGCTGCTCACACTGCGATAGGGAGTCGCGCTCGCGTTGCCCAACGACCAGAACGCAATGCTCTTCGAAGCTCCCCACAAAAGAGCGACGTCCCCTCCAGCTGGCGCGTCCGCCACGTCGGTCGTGATCCGCCGCATCCGAGAGATGGGGTGAGGCAGCTGAATGGCCTCCGAAAGCGTGTTTTCCGGATTCACTAGCACAGCTCGCGAGGCGCCGGGCACCAGTGCTGCCAACCTCAAACCGCCATCCGTGCGCACGAAGTCAATCCACGAAGGCTCTCCACCGACGTCGACGATGTTGACCACTACGGAAAAGTCCTTCCCTGCCCGGTCGGGACGCCCCAGCTGAACGAGAACAACGTCGGAGCTATCCTTCAGCCGAATCGCGAGTCGCGCGTCGGTGGCGTCATCGGGATCCCCGTCGTCGTAGACGATCTGCTCCGGTTGTTGAGTTTGCCCGTCGTCCCCGACGGGGAGCTTGACGGTCACCTCACTCCGCTCGAGATTTTCGAGATCGACCAACGTCACGTCGCGATCGGTGCGTACAATCAACAAACGACGCTTTCCGCCTTCCGGCACCTCGAGCTCCTCGGCAAATAGGAGCTCGATGGGAGATCCACCAAAGCTACGAATGGTCTTTGAAAGAGGCTCACTTTCGACCCCTTTCCCGGAGCTCAGATCGAAAAGCACGAGTTGGTTGGGGTTGATGACGGTCGAGTCACCGCCGTACGCCCCCACCCACTTTCCCTGCGGATCGAGCGCGAGGTTTTGCATGGGATCGTCGAGCGAAAACTCCTTCTCCAAACGCTGACCCTTGTCCGCTCCGCCCCGATAAACGGAAAGTTTGGGCCCTTCGTCGTCCTCACTCAAACGCGGAAGCACACCACGGGAGAGGACAAACAGGCGATCTCCATCTGCAGCGGCAACTGCCGCCGCGACGTTCCGACCCGCAGGCACCGACTCGACGTGCAGTTTCCGCTCTTGATCAGCGGTGAGAAAAAGCAAGCGCCTTCGCTGATCGTCGCGGAGTGCCACCGCGCCGGAGAGTCCAACGGGCGGGGCACGTTCCAGAATCGGTTGGTAGGCGACGTCTCGCTCCCCACAGCCCGCCAAAAACAGGAGGAGAACAAAGCAGATCATGGTTTTCACTCGTTTCATTCGTCGACAACCTCGGCAGAGAGTTGAAATCCAGTGAGCGTTCGCACTTCACCCCCCTCCGTCCCTAGAAACGTCACACGCCCCTCTGGGTGCTCTTGAGAAACAAATCCCACTTTACTGAGAGGGAGAACCCCAGTGGAAAACGGTGGACTCGGCAAATCGACCTCTTGCACCTCGAGAGACGGCAATGCGACAAGAAACGCCTGATGCTGGGCGCTATCGGCGCTCGCTGTCACCACGGCCGCTCGATCACCTACCGATAAGTGAGCAATCGGAAGCTTCGTACCAACGACCTTGGGAAAACGCACGTCTTGTAGCGCGACGATGGCAAACGATCCCGAAAGCGCTCCTTCCGTTCCCTGACCCACCACAAAGGCATGATGACCGTCAGGAGACAGATGCACCGTTTCGACCGGTGTGGGCACTTTGACCGTGCGGCTCGTCAGAAGCTGCTGGCCAGCATCGAGCTCCACGATGTTCAGGCTGTGACTCGTCGCGTGGCTCGAAAAGAGCACCGCACGGGACCCATCGGTCGTCAGCCGCATTTGATCCGGGGAGGCGTCGACAAGAGAAAGCGACTCGAGCTCCAGCTCGTCGCCAAGTGCGTCAACTAGTGAAAAGGTGGCCACGATGGACTGCTCGGGCACGAGGGCAATCACTCGCTCGCCCGACGAAAGGGCCACGTCACCCACGGGACCAGGCAACTCGACCGCCAGCCGTTGCCCTCCGGGCACCAGTTCCACCACCTGGAGCTCGGCGGCGCCTTTGCGTCGCACCACCGCGTGTTGTCCGTCTCGTGTGAGGAGCACTCGACGTCCCTCTGGCTCGCCCAGATCGACGAACTCGGTGTCCGGCGCGTCGAGCTCGACCAATGAGATACCTTGTTCGGATGTGACGATGAGCCGGTCCTCGGCCGCGTCGAACTGTACCGACCGAGGCCTGTAGCCCACCGTGAGACGCTGCCCGGTGACCGGAGACTCAGTCAAATCCGCCAGTGTGATTTCCTGCAGGCCTTCCGTCGGATCGACCGCATCCTCTTCCCCCGAGCTCCAAGCTACCGCAAAGTCACCAGAAGGAGAGACGGTCCAACGATTCGCACCAACATGAGTCGAAAAAGACGCTTTTTCGACGACTCCTTCATTCAGGACAAATCGCGTTGCATCGGAACTTCCCGTGTTGAGGACCAGAGCCTCCGGGGGGTGCGCTTCGTCGCCCACCGCGGCCAGGTGGGTGGGCGAGAGGCCCGCCGTCAAAATCCGTGTCGTGAGAGAAACCGAATCGACCAGCGCCACCCGACCGCTTTCGGGATTCGCACTCCAAAGATAGCGCCCGGTCACCACCGGCTCACCGAAGGTCCTGCCTGCGTCGGCCTCCGCAGCCGAAGCGGAACCCGTTCCACCGGTCGCTATCCCAGCAAAAATGTCGACCTCCGAGCCTCCACTTCCCTGAGCTGCCCCCAAGCCCTGGGCGCCACTCCCCGAACCCGACGCCACAACGCCACCGCCGGAGGAGATCGCGACAGCGCCCCCACTGGCCTCGGCGTCGGCTGCCCCATCCCCACCGCCGGTAGCGCATGCCAGAGCGAAGGTGCAGCCTAGACCAACGCACCCAAGGCGCACGAACTTCTTTCCAACAACCATCAATCCACCACCTTGCTCGCCAGCTCGAAACCGGTCACCGTATGAGGCTCGCCGGTACCTAGATCGAGAAAGGTCACTCGACCTTCCGGATGGGCCTGAGCGACGTAGGCTTTTCCCGCCGAGGGAATCATCCCACTGGCGAGCGGCTCACTCACCAGCTCCACACGATCGACGGTCAGCTCTGGAAACGATCCTAGAAACGCCTCTGCGGGACGCGTTTCGGAACCCCACGTGGTGAGCAAGGCATTTTCCGAGGAAATGTCGACGAACCGAGGAACCGTTCCCGTTCCTTCGATGCGGGCGGGAAGATCCTCTTCAGTGTCGAGAAGAGCAAAAGCTCCCGCTTGCGAACTTCCGGCCGGCGGGGTCATCACAGTCAGTGCCAACGAACCTTCTTCGCTCAAAAAAGCGGCCTGAATCGGGGCCGTCACATCGATGGTTCGCAGCTCAAGGGTTTGTAGGTCGACGACCGTGAGCCGCGAGCTCGCTACGGCACTGGTAAACAGTAGTGCCCGGCTCTTGTCGCCAGCGATCACAACGCTCCCCCAAAGCTCCGAGGACGAAAGAAGAGTCAAGTCCTGAGGCGACTGGGCAATCGCCGGCACAGGCAACAGCGCAATCTGACTTTCCGTTGCCGACGGCAAGGAGCCTGCGCCGGCTGCACCTCCAGCAGACGTCCCGCCTCCGTCGGAGTCGCTCTCCTCGGAATCGAAAATGGGGGTGCCCCGCATGACCGCAATGGCGAGGGTCCCATCCGCACTCAGATCGAGATCGGTGACCTGCCGGGGCAAGGTGAGAGTGGATTGCTCTCCGGTTTCCGTGTCGACCAGTAGAATCTCCGCACTGCGTCCAACACGCACCAGCGCTAGACTGCCATCGGGAGTGAGAGACACATCACGAGCCCCCGTGGCCTCGTCCTCCGGCAAGGCAATCTCACGAGCGACAACCGGTGGCTCCGAGGAGAGATCGATCACCGAGATCCCCGGGCGGGAGACAACGTAGGCCCGAGTCTCCTGACTGTTGATGACCACCTGCGTAGGCCGGTAGCCCGCCGTGAGCTCCGTCGAGGTCACCTCGTCATCGAGCGAGAGAACCGTCAGCTCTTGATAGCCGTCCAGTGCACCCAACAGATCCTCTTGAAAGCGTGACCACGCGATAGCGGTGCGTCCGGTCTCGCCCACTGCCCAGGCGCTGGCTCCCTTCTGGATCGCCGTGCGACGCTGGACGATGTCCGTCTCGGTGCCCGAATCTTCCCCAAAACGGAAGATCGACGCGTCCTGGCCGAGGGTATTGATCACCAGGGCGCCACCCAATTTCTTTTTCCCCGGTAGCGGCGCGAGAAATGTTGGTCCGTGGCCACCGTCCATCACCCGCACGCTCGCAGTTTCGGCGTGAATGAGCGCGACTCGATTGGTCTTTGGATTCGCCGTCCAGAGATAGCGACCACTAACAACAGGAGAACGGAAATTTTCCTCGAGTTCGAGCTCTTCGGGAGCAGGAACCGTGCCGTCCTTGCCAAGGACGGCACCATCGCCCGCTACTTCGCCGCCCGAACCGTCCGCCTGTCCTCCTCCCGACGATGCTCCCTGGCACGCCCAAGCGCCTCCAAGGCTCATCGAGACAACTAAGAAATATCGAGGAATTCTCACACACAGCTCCTGGGGGAAACGCGACCTTTCCCACGGGCTAGCCATCGCCAGCCTCAGCACTCCCTCTGCAAGGTGGAGGCCAAGACATGAGGGCGCGCTCGTCTCGATCGTCCGCTTTCGTCTCACGACGAACCGGCAACCGAGTGCCCATTTTTTCCAGCAAACGAGCTGGCCCCCTATCGAGCAGCCAGGCGGCTCCGAGCTTTCGCAAGCGCCGTCGGTAGCACCGTCGAGTGTCCACAGATGGTCACTCCCCTCACCGGCTAGCCTGCGAGCGTCCGCAAATGGTCACTCCATTCACCGGCTAGGTTGTTCGCGTCTCCAAAAGGCGCCCGCTCGTCTTGAACGAGAGCGGGCGACTTCGCTTTTTTCGCCTGTATTATGGCGCTGAACGCCTCAGTGCTTGTTGAGTTCGCATCCTTTTCGGATGCGAGCTAGGTTGGGCAACGCCCGCGGGCCCCAGAACTCGTTGCAATCTGCCTCACTTTGCAATTCGCAGACGATTCGGTTGAAATAGGTCGCGCTGTTCGATGGTAAAAGTGGGTGGGAGCGCTGCGGTCGCCCCGATCCCTCAGTTTCCCCTCAACTTTCACTCTCCCTGCCAGAAAATATGAACAAAAACGGTCTTTTCGCGCACCTTCGTAACGATTTACCGGCATCCGTGGTGGTGTTTCTCGTGGCGCTGCCCCTGTGCCTGGGTATCGCACTGGCCTCGGGCGCTCCCCCGATCACCGGCCTGATTGCCGGCATCATCGGAGGCATCATCGTTGGCAGCTTGTCCGGTTCGCACGTGGGCGTCAGTGGACCCGCGGCGGGATTGGCCGTGATCGTCCTCGATGCCATTTCGGACCTCGGCTTCGAACTGTTTTTGTGCGCAGTGGTCTTGGCAGGGCTGATTCAGGTCGCGATGGGGCTCGCAAGGGCAGGGGTACTCGCCTACTACTTCCCCTCCTCGGTGATCAAAGGAATGCTCGCCGGCATTGGCGTCATTATCTTTCTCAAACAGATCCCTCACGCAGTGGGCTACAACAAGGACTACGAGGGCAGCGTGCAGTTCTCCCAGCCTGGGGACGAAAACACGCTCTCGGCCTTCTCCGCCATGATGGACTACGTTAATCCCGGATCGATCCTCATCACGATAGTGGCTCTGGGCCTGCTACTCCTCTGGGAAAGACCCCGGATCAAGCAGTCGCGCCTGGGCCTCGTGCCGGGTCCCTTGTTGGCGGTCGTCGTCGGTGTCCTGATGGCACTCCTGTTTCGCGGTCTTGACCCTCTCCGTCTGGGCAGCTCCTTCTACGTCGATCTGCCGATCATCACCTTTTCCAACTTCGGCGACGTTCTTCGATCCCCGGATTTCAGCGGCCTCACCCAGCTCGAGATCTGGAAGACTGCCGGAGTGATCGCAATTGTCGCTAGCTTGGAGACGCTTTTGTGCGTCGAGGCGACCGATAAGATGGACCCGCAGAAGCGGGTGACCCCCACCAATCGCGAGCTCTTCGCTCAAGGAGCCGGCAATACCGTCTCCGGCTTGATTGGCGGCTTGCCCATCACCCAAGTCATCGTACGCAGTTCAGCCAACATCCAAAGCGGCGGCAAAACCAAAGTTTCCGCGGTGACTCACGGCTTCTTGCTGCTGTTTGCGCTGCTACTCATCCCCGAGATGCTCCGGCTCATCCCTCTGGCCAGCCTCGCGGCGGTGCTGTTCATGGTCGGCTATAAGCTGGCTCGGCCAGCCCTATTCGCGGAGATGTGGAAAAAGGGGAAGTATCAGTTCGTTCCCTTCGTGGCGACCATCGTGGGTGTCGTATTTACGGATCTTCTCACCGGCGTGATGATCGGTCTGGCCATCGGTATCTTCTCCATTCTCTACAACAACTATCGTGTTCCCTTCCATTTCGATCCCGAAAAATATGAGGACGGAGAGCCCATACGAGTCCAACTGAGCGAGGACGTGTCCTTCCTCAATAAGGCAAGCATTCAACGAACCTTGACCAGCCTGCCAGAGGGCGCTCACGTGATCATCGATGCCACGAACACCGTGGACCTCGATCCCGATGTGGAAGAGATCATCCGCGACGCAGCAACCGCCGCGCCCCGGCATGGGGCGACCATCGAACTCGTGGGCATGGATCCGGGAAGCCCCAAGAGCCGGCCGGGAACTGCGAGCACCATCCGTCGTCACGTCGAGGGCCTCCGGCAAGCTCAACTCAAGAGTGAACAATCCTCGAACCCCGGAGCTTCGTCTCCCGGCGCCGCGGGCAACTAGTGCCTCGGCAACTCACGTTTCGAGCGGTTTCGAAGCACTCCCAGAAGGGGGTGAGGTCGGCTTCGAAACCGCGCTCGGCTACGTCTTTGCCTCGGCTTTTTTGCTGGTTCTTGTGCTGCCACCGACCGGAGGACGATGAATGATTTCCACATAAAAGTGGTCTCCCTACCGACCACTTTTATGTGGTCG
>CAYTRQ010000024.1:0-24318 GCA_964440025.1 uncultured Polyangiaceae bacterium
GCTCTCTTCGGAGGGCTCTATTTCTTGTTCAACTCGTCTTCGGACGAGGAAAAGGAATTTCAACCGATCACGCGACAACCCGTGATCCTGCCTGAAGGGGAGCGTCCCGAGCCAGCACAATGCGACCTCTGGACCAAACGCCTTCACGCCGTCATCAAAACGGACGGAGCTTCGATCTCGAGTTTGGAGCTTCTCCGAGCCAAGTACAGAAAGAATGGCGAACCGCTGGATCTCGTCACGACACCGGATCATGCGCACCTCCGCCCCCTCTTCATCGGCCTGAGGAATCCCTTGGATGAAGAGGCAGAATGGCTCGCCAAGACCGATGTTCAAGACTTCACGGTGAAGGAAAACTCGGCCCAGAAATGTGTCCTCGTCTACGAAGATGAACGCGTGGCCATCGAAAAGACCTTCGAAGTGGGCTCGTCACCCTACGCCATCTCCCTCAAAGTGAAGGTGGAGAATCGCGGAGACCAAGCCGGAGCCTATTCTCTCACGGCAAACACCTCTGCCTACCTCCTCGACGAGGAGGTAGAAAGCGCCATGTTTCGCATGAACCCCCTCATGAGTCACGTCGAGTGCCTCGATTCGGGAGGGGAAGCGGAGCGCCTCCAGCCAGATGACTTCGAACCTGGGGACTTCAAGGACAAGGAACTATTCCCCACCACAGCCCTCAATCCCGGCGATTGGGCTCAGCCCGAGGGGTCCTGGGCTCTGACCGCCGTCTCGAGCGCTTACTTTACCAATTCCCTGGCTCATGACGGCGGACCGGAGCTCCCCATCTGCCAGCTGCGCATCGAGGAACGCTGGGACGCATCCAAATATCCCAGCAAAAGCGCCGATCCAGAATCGGCGGGCCTTTATCGGGTGCGCCTCGCCTACGCCAAGCGCCAGCTTCCTCCAGGCCAACAAGACAACTATCAGTTCCGGGCCCTCATTGGTCCCAAAGAACGCAAGGCCTTGGCCGCTGCCGGGCATCGCTTTGAACCCCTGATCGATCTGGGGTTCTTCTCGGTGATCGCCAAAGTCCTCGTTTCATTCCTACTTTGGGTCCATGATCTCGTTCCAAGCTGGGGCATTGCCATCGTACTGTTGACCGTGACAGCACGCATCCTGCTCTTTCCCCTCACCTGGCCGTCCATCAAAAACATGGTCCACATGCGCGAGCTCAAGCCCGAGATGGACCGCCTGAACGAAAAGTACAAGGATGACGCCCAGGCCAAGGGATTAGCTCAAATGGAGCTGTGGAAAAAGCACGGGGTCAACCCGATGAAGGGTTGCCTGCCTCAGCTTGCTTCGATGCCCGTTTGGTTCGCTCTCTACACGACCCTGCAGACGGCGGTTGAATTGTACAACATTCCATTCCTATGGTTTCCCGATCTCTCGGAGCCCGATCCGTTCTATATCCTCCCCTTCGTGATCGGAGGCACCTATTTCGTGCAGCAGAAGCTGATGCCGATGCAAGGGGGCGACCCGACCCAGCAGAAGATGATGATGTACTTCATGCCTGGGATGTTTACCGTCTTCATGCTCTTTCTCCCGGCGGGCCTTGGTGTTTACATGTTCACCAACAGCCTGCTCGGCATTGGTCAACAGCAAATCGTAGAACGCCATGCCAAGAAAACTCTGGAAGAACGCAAGGCCCACATGGGTGACAGCGAAATCGTCGAATCGCCCCCCCGCAAAAAGAAAAAGAAGAAATCATAGATGAGCGCTATTGGAGTGCTCTCCCATCAAGCAACAAGATCATGCGAGCAGACGGGTAATTACCATGACCACTGAAGAACTGGACAGCTCAAGCCGCGACGATGCGGTGGGCGCCCCCTCGGAAAAAGCCCCGGAGAAGGAGAAGCGCTCCAAAGAAGCCCGCAACAAAGGCAAGGAAGCGCGCAAAAAAACCAAGCGGGAGCGAATCGAACCCACCGACGAGAAAAGTGCTCTCGCCCTCGAATTCGTTTCACACGTCATCGAGGATATGGAGATCGATTGCGAGGCGGTGCTGTGTCGGCCGGACGAAGAAAACCCGGAAGAAATCCGCATCGAGATTGTCGGGAAGGACTCAGCGCGCATCATTGGCAAAAAAGGCCAAGTGCTTCAGGCGCTGCAGTTCCTGACCCACCGGGTCGTCAACCGACCGGGTGACGAACGGAGGCACATCCTGGTCGACGCGGAAGGTTACCGCAGTCGGCGAGACGACAACCTCGCCAACATGGCCCGTAAGCTCGGCAAGGAAGCTCTCAAGATCGGCAAGATCATTACTTTCGAACCGATGAATCCTCGCGATAGGCGGGTGGTTCACCTGGCCCTCGCCAAGTTCGAGGGAGTGATCACGAAGAGCGAGGGAGAAGGGGACGATCGCCGAGTCCAGATCATTCCCGTCCGTCGCTGAACTCACGGCGGGGACGAAAACTGGGCGGTCATCCCTGCCGTCGAGAAAGAGGAGGAAAGAAACGTCGACTCCCCTGGGGAAGAAGACGCCCCTCCTCTTCGTACATCACCCCACGCCTCTGGCACTCAGATAGCCGACTCGAGACCTCCAGCCTGACGAATTGACCGCGAATCTCGGGTTAGGAGGTGCACTATCACTCCAGCTCATGCATGATTCCACCATGATCCGACTTCGCTCTAGTTTGTCTCTCGTATTGATGTCCGCCGCGATGATTTTTACCTCTGCCTGCAGCGGCCCCCGAGCCGTGCGCGGAGAAGACGTCGAAGGGCTCGACGATCAGGCGATGGGGACAGGACTCGATCGCCGCGACCTCCAAAAGCTCCTTTCAGAAAACATGTCGGCGCTCGATAGCGCTGCCGTAGTCAAGCGCTGGGAGCAAGAAGACCGTCCACAAGTCGCTGTCCTTCCCTTCCGTAACGAAACCTCCGAGCATATCGAAAGTGCGCTCGACGCATTGATCAGCGACGTCGAAACCACACTGATCAACGCAGGCCATGTCAGCGTCATTAGCCTAGAGAATCAGGCCTCCTTGATTCAGGAAATCAAGAGGCAGCAAGGCGATGCATTCGATCAAGGCAAGGCAGCGGCCTATGGCCGCCAACTTGGAGTCAAGTACGTGATCACCGGTAAGGTCTTCACCACGGACGAAAAGTTCAACGACGAGCGACGTGTTCAGTACTACTTGTTCATGCAAGTCCTCGAAGTCGAAACGGGGCAGATCCTGTTCCAAAATAAGGCCTCCCTGACCAAAGCCATCGTCTGATTCATGGCGAAAAATGGGCTCCTCATTTTCCCTCTTTGCCCTGCCTTGCCGATTCAATCCGGCATCCCGTCACTATGACAGGTTCTTCATTTGCCCGATGGCTGCTCCTGGCCGCGCTCTCTCTGCAGACAGTTGCGTGCGCTGGTCACGCAGCCCGCACCGCCAAGGCGCGCGCTGCGCTCGACGCCGGTAACCCGAAGCGCGCGCTTGAACTGTACAACAAAGAACTCAATGTGAAGAGCGGTGACGAGCTTCCTGCGAAAAACAAAGGAGACCAAGCACTGCTCGTGCTGGATCGCTCGATGATTCAACAGCAGCTCACTTTGTTCGACAATTCCAGTCAGGATCTCCAATTCGCCGATAAGAAAATCGAACTTCTCGACTTCAAGAAGACTGCTCTCGACGATATTGGCAAATACATGTTTTCCGACGACGTGGGCCCCTATCAGGCTCCGCCGTATGAGAAACTGCTCATCAATACGATGAACATGGTCAACTATTTGGCCCGGCACGATCTGAGCGGCGCCAAGGTCGAGGCTCGTCGATTTTCGATCATGAAAGAATACCTGGAGGATCATGAATACGTCGCCGCCTCCATGACAGCTCCCGGCGCCTACCTCGCTGGATTTTCGTTCGAAAAGAGCGGGCGTCCGGACATTGCCCTCCGCTACTACGAGGAGGTTCTCCAGCACGGTGATTTCACGAGCTTGCTCGAGCCGCTCCGCCGACTCACCCGCGGGTTGGCGGATCCAAGCCCCCGCATTCGAGAGTTTCTCCAAACCCACCAAGGTGGCACACCAACCCCCCAGCCAGCATCGCCAGAGGACAGCGCGCCCGCTGAGGCCTCACCTGCCCCGAAGTCACCGGACCGACAGAACGAGGACCTCGAGAAGGCCGCGGAAGTTCAACAGGCATCCGATCCGCCGGCAGAACTCCTCGTTGTGATCAACTATGGGCGCGTTCCCGCAAAGGTTCCCAAGCGCGTTCCTATCGGCTTGGCGCTCACGCTGGGCACCTATTGGCTTTCTCCCCGGCAAACAGCCCTTGCTAATGAGCTCGCGGCCCAAGGACTCGTGACGTGGATCAATTATCCCGAGCTCGAGGAGACAACGCGTCACTACCAAAAGCCGAGTGTCAAAGTCGATGGACGCTACTCGGTGCTCGACGCCGCCCTGCGCGTCGACGAGGAAGCACGCCGCGCTTACGACAAAGTCAAAGGGGCGGTCATCGCGTCAGCCGTGGTGCGTTTGATCACTCGAATCGCCGCTGGCCAGGGAGCCCGGGCTGCAACCAAGGCGGCCACCAACGACTCCCTCGTCGGCGCGCTCGTCGGCCTCGGAACACAGGCGGCCCTCACAGCCGCCGATACTCCAGACACCCGGAGCTGGGCCACACTCCCTGGCCGAATTGCCGTGACACGCATTCCTGTTTCACCTGGAAAACATCGAGTGGAACTCACGGGCCAAGGAGTCCGCAGAACATTCGACATCGAGCTGGAGGCCGGACAGTGGGAAGCGGTCACCCTCACCGTTTTGCGCTGAAAGCTGCCCGCCCAACACGTCCAGTTTTCGAGGGTTTCCTGTAAAAAGAATCAATCATTTCAGCCACTTACTGACTGGCAGCCTTCCCGGCCCATGAATCGACTCTGCGTGACGACAGATCGTGCCCCGGGCTGGCCAGCTGCCCTCGGTTGAGCTAGTTTCCGCGCCCCACCTAGCGGGAGAAAGCCATCGTGAAGCCCGAAATTCACCCTCAATATAGCCCGGCCATCTTCATCGATAGCGAGCATGAGATCGTCACTCGCTCAACCATGTCGTCTTCGGAAAAGAAGACAATCGACGGAGTCGAGCACAACGTCTTTCATGTGGACATCAGTTCCTACACCCACCCTTTCTACACCGGAAAGCAACGGATTGTGGATACGGCTGGTCGTGTGGAGCGATTCCGACAACGCTACGCGAAAAAGAAGAAATAGTTCGATCCACGCCTCGATCCGCTCCTCAATCCGCAAGCGCGACGGTCGTTCGAGCTTTCGAGCTGGCCGGCCTGCATCGCCAACGCAGAGCGAGAGGGGGTGGCTGTATTCGATTGAAGCTGGATCTTTCGAGCTTTCCGTCCTACCTGAGCAAGCCGCGACGCTCCGCCAACAGGAGCGCGGCCACGTGAACGCCGTGGACCATTTCTTCCAGAATTTGATCAAGCTCCGAGACAGGACGAAGCAAAACTGAAAGGGCCTCGGTCTCGTCCAGCTGCTGATCCTGGCTTTTCCGTGCACCGCGCGCCAATGCGAAGTGGGCCCACTGCTCATGACGTGCCGGTTCGGGGCGCGTCTGCCAGAGCCGTTGCCAGCGGTCGGCTTCGAAACCAGTTTCTTCGAGGAGCTCTCGCTTCGCAGCGGAAAGCGGAGCTTCCCCAGGCTCGATCACACCAGCAGGAAGTTCGAGCGAGGCTCCTCGATGGCCATGCCGGTATTGCTGCACCAAAACGAGCTGCTGATCGTCCGTGACACAGACGATCGCCGCCCAAGGTGAGGACTCGATCACGTGAAACTCATCGATCGTGACACCGCTCTCGGTTCTCACCCGATCCCGTCTCACCTTGAGCCAGCGGCGGTCGAGCAAAACTTCGGAATCCAGAACTTGCCACGGTATGCTCGTCATGAGTGGGACATCACAGGGTGACTCGAGAGAACCGTCGACCTATTTGACGATCGCTTCGTCCTGGATATCAAAGCATCCCGCATTCGAGACCCATCGGATGCTATTGTACCAAAACTGCGGGATCTGGTAGCTCGTGGTGGGGTGAACACCGTAGCACGAGTGATACTGATCCACCGTTCTACAATCCTCCATGAGGGTCGTACCATCCCACTGACTGCTATAGGTGACCCACTCATCGTGGAACATAAAAATGCGCCCCTCGCCAACCTCTACGGTCGCCCCAGCGACAAGGCCATCCCACTTGGCAACCACTCGTCCCACTCCTCCCGGATCGATCGAACGACCATGAAAAGCGCCGACGAGAGAGATATTGGCGGAGATCGGATGCTCGGAGATCCACCCTCCTTGCCGGTCGGAATTCCCTAGACAGTACGCGCAACCATCTTCATTGGCAGCAGAAGTCGAAATATCTCCAGCGCCACTCAAGCCAGCATATTGCATACCGGAAAAGGCGAGGAGCTCGTTAGTCGGATGCGCCTCCGTCGGCTGATCACTGTAGCCCTGCAAGGACATGACTCCTCCACCCGCACGAACCCATTCCTCGAACACCATGAGCTCTTGTGAGGAAAAGGTCCATTGAGCCAGATCCTGGAGAATGATGACATCGAATCTCGAAAGAGAATCGGTGGTTATTTGTGGCTTCTGGGGAAAGTACTCCGCCTCACCAGTGCTCGTTTCATTGAGCCAAGCCGTGATCGCGTCCTGACCGTCCCTACCTGGAACCGCGCCCCACTCGCCCAGCGCTCCCCACGTCGCGAGTTTAACGCAATTTTCCTTCTTCCCCATGGTCGCGCTACCGCCTGTTCCCAAACTGATGTCACTGTCCGTTCCAGAACCACCTGTCACGCCAACACCGTCACTGCGAGTTCCGCCACCTCCGTCGACGGGAACCTCACCAGCACTGCATCCAAAAGCAGCACAGCCAATAACGACTGCAACCAAACCGCTAGAAACCAAGACCGCCGGCGGGCTCCAGCCTCCGACATTTGAGGAACGAAGATGATTCATGAAGGGGCTCCAGAAGGTAAGAAAACGTCGAGCGGCTTCGCGCCACCTCTTCAATGTAAGATCTTGTTGAGCCAGCGCAATTATCCAGATGGATTTTGGCGGGTGTCCCCCACACTCTGCCGTTCAACAGCTGCCACGTACCAGCTGCCGCTTACCTGCTGCCACTTACCTGCTGCTGTTCGCCGGCTGCTATTCACCAGCTGCCGCCCCCTTCTGCCATCCGCAGTTTTGACGATGGGCGCCGGCCCGCTCAAAGCCCCCAACGCACATCGAAAAACGGCAAAACATGCGCCCGAGTTCCCACCGGATACTCCGCCACCGAACCTCGTACCCCGACGGACACGGCAAAGTGGTCCGAAGCCCGGTACTCAACCGAAACATTCGGCTCGAATGCAAACCCCGCTCCCTTTTCGCTGATCAGAATCCCGTACAGTCTGGCACCGAACGCAGGACACCATCTTTGTCCAGCAGCGCATCGCAGTGAAAGCCCTGCACGAGGAACCGCAGGAGCCCACAACACAGCAAAACGCGGGTAGAGAAATGGGAAGTCCAACACGGGAAAGTTCTCCGCCGGACCACGTGGCGCCACACCCACTCCCAGCCAGGCTGTCAGAACTATCTCCCTGGAGGGATAGTAGCTCATCAAGACATCTGTCTCGAGTTGCAACGCGAAAGGAACATCCGTGGTCGCCGGGAGGAGCCCCAAGACTCCCTCTCGCGAAACGAAGCGCAAAAAGCCTGTGGGGTAAGCAATTCTGTGCTGCGTAGCCCAAGAAACAATGCCCTCGTGCCACACCTTTTTCAGCCCAATGTGGGGCAATGCAAAGAAGAGCAACGGATGCAAGGAAAGTTCGCTGTTGCCCTTCAAACCCACCCGCGACGGTCCTGACAGGCCCCATTCGATCCTTCCAGGTGGAATCGTCGTCGCCGACGCCGCCGACCACAGGGAAGATTGTTTCGGTTGGGTCTGAGCCGAGGCCGCCTCTGAAATGAGCACCAGAGCGGCGCAAAAGAGAACTACGAGATTTTTCATTTCAAGATGGACAAAAGCTCCAATGAGATCGTGGCGACAACCTGGCGGTTTGTCGCTCCGCGGCCGCACGAGGCTTCAGGGGAGATCGATCTCGACACTCACTGGAGCATGGTCGGACAGAGGCATCGTCGGCCAAGCCTCGGACCCCTGGTGGGTTTTCCAACTACCCGAGACGACAGGAACAGAAGTGAAGATGTAGTCGAGTTTGCGATTCCAAAATCCTTGGCCGTCCGTCGTATGGGTGAAATGTGTTTCATTGTTGAATTGGTACTCGTCCAAGGGCACCGCGGAAGAATAGGAAGCGTAAAGCGCCTCGAGCCAGTGTTTCTCCTCTCGATAGTCGTCCGCAATGAAAGCCTCATCTTGACAGACGGAATCGGAAAAATCGTGACGTTTCTGCGTCCCCGGCGGCAACGTATTGAGATCCCCAGCACCGATGACGAAAACGCCCCCCGTACCAAGCGCATCAAGTTCTTGCTTGAACCGATCGATCTGCAACTTCTTGGTGCCGTCCTGCGCGAACGCCGCCGCGTGGATCCCAACAAGCCATATCGGCTCCTGGTTCGGGACGTGAAGTTGAGCTCGAAGCATGTTTCTTCGTAGAAAGAAGTAGCGCTCGATGGCCGATTGATCCGTGCGCAAGGGAAGTCCAATACGCGTCGCCTCCTTCAAAGGATACTTCGATAAAATGGCGTTGCCCGAGTCGACCGCGCCAATTCCGTCGCTGGGCACGAAATCAGCCTTCCACTGCGAAGCATAAACGCCATAGTTGAGTCGTGTCGCGTCGAGCAACCACTGCACCTGATCCACATAAGCGGAGCGCTTGGAATTCACGTCCGCTTCCTGAAGAAACACAAGATCTGGATCGACCTGTCGTATTTTCCGCGCCAACCCCGCCAAATGAGATTGAACCTCTCCCTCCTCCATCAGGACTCGATCGCCGTGGCAGTCGAAGAAGAAATCGATGCGACCTCCTCCGAACTTGATATTGTACGTCATCACCCTCAACGACTCGGGCTCCTCTCGAGGACGATGAAACTCCGATGTGCGATAGGAGCGTGCGCGCTGTTCAGGAGCAAATCCTGTATGAAACGGATCACATCCTAGGCCACTAAGGCAAAAAGCTGCCAGGGCACTTGCCAGCCCATTCCTCAAGCCCTTTCTCAGGCCCGTCCAGGAGAGAAGCGACTCCTTCACAAGCGGCTTGGTAAGCCACTGCTCCGCATGGCGCAAGAGCGAGCCAGAGATCTGTCTGTGGACAGGAGAAAGAGTCAATTGGCCTTCTTTTCTGACCTCACGCTCTTTCACGTCAGTGAAGCGCGCCGCAAAAAAAGCGCGCCCGACCAGGGCGCGCTTGGCAGTGTGTCTCCAGGGCAGGCTCTCACCCTCCGGCATGGTCAATCAGGAGTCATCCTTGCCGCCGCAGCCATCTTTGCCACCACAGCCCTCTTCACCACCGCAACCATCCTTTCCGCCGCAACCGTCCTTGCCACCGCAGCCATCCTTTCCGCCGCAACCGTCCTTGTCGCCGAGAGGCGCGATAGTGGCAGTGCCGGCCTCAGGCTCAGCATGTGCGGTCCCCGCAGCAGCAAGACCGAGGGCAAGACCTAGCGATACAGATTGAGCGATCGTTCTTTGATTCATAGGTGTTCGTTCCTTCCTTGTCAGTAGATGAATCCATTTCGAGCTTACGTCGACGCGGCCTGTCCTTGCTGTGGGACAGTTTCTTTCGCCTTGTGTCGAAATACGCGCTGAGAAAGAGGGTGATCGAGTGACCAGCTGCCCGGTCCAACTGCAATGAGAGCAAAAAGAACGGCAAGATAGAGGGTCTCATCAAGAGTGATCAGATCGATGATTCCCCCTACGTCGGACAACTTCGCCGTAAGAATTGCCACGATCATCGTAATGCTCAGCGGAATAGAAACGAGCCGCGAGAGCAACCCTAACACAAGTGCAGTTCCTCCTACTAACTCGACACCTGCGACGAGTCCCGCATGAAAACCGGGAGCAGGGATGCCGAGACTACTAAAGAAACCCGCCGTGCGCTCCAGATTTCCAAGCTTGCCCCAACCGGCTTGCGCGAACATCAGCCCCAGAGACACACGAACCAACAAAAAGCTGGCCGGAGCAAGAACGAAAGCGCGCTCGCGGAGCTGCTGAATACGTTCGATGATGCCATTTTCGGCTTGCTGGCTCATATCGTTCTCCTTGTGCAAATGTCAGAACTGATCTGACAGGACCTGTCCACTTCGCAACCCATGTGGGGAAGCCCAACCTACTTCTTTTGAGGCTACGCGGCAGAGAGGCAGAGGTTTCAGATGTCTTTCACCGTCACGGGATTTCGATGAATATCTCTCGAAAACGGAGCTCGGAGCCGTTCGCGGTGATAAGAGAGGTTCTGAGCCGACCGGTCGGGCGGATTCAAAGAGATCGCGGAACTCCGGCGAGCAGTCTTCTCGCGGCCAGCGAGACCCCTACCCACGGCGGGCCGGAAAGCCCACGACACTGTTCCAATACATGCTCAGGGCTCGGTCCCAGTTTCGCGCGAGGCATAAAGGGAGCCGCACCCACAACGTCAGACATCGACAACGACCGCGATTCCCTCGCTCGCAACTCATTGAGCAAGCGCAACGTTCTCCTACCGTCAAACCATTCCAGCAACCGTTCGAGCAAAACGACGTCCTGTCGAGCTTGATCGCGTAGGCGTTTCAGCGCTTCGAAAGCCCCGAGCTCCGAAAGAACCTCGAAAGCCTCACGGCTAGTTCCGTGCATCGACAGTTCCTCCTCGAGCCGCCGGAGATCTCGATGACGGCTGAACCGAGCTAGTTCAGAAAGCCAAAGACGCAGCACGGAAAAGCTCTCGGGCGAATAGAATCGCAAGCGCTCCATCCCACCCTCGAGGATCGCCTTGACCTGCGAGCCAGTGCCAAACGGCGTTCGAGACGAACGACGCGAACGGAGTCGCACAGGAGCCCCGGTCGGCAAAGCAATGAGACCCACCTTGGCGATTTTGTTGAGCAGATAAAAGTCTTCCCCAGCCTGTTTTTGGGGAAAGCCGCGTACCCAACAGTAGGCCGCAACATGAACAGCCAGAGAAGATCCCATGGCCGGATAGGCGTACGGGCTATTCGCCCACGAAAGCCCAGCTACATAATAACGCAACCAAATCTCATAGAAAGACGTTGCTTCGTTAACCGCTCTCTCATCACTGGACGTATGAATGAACGGGAAGACAACAGCAGCTGGCGCGCCTTCAATCGAAGACTCCTCCTCTTTCATCACTTCGATTCCTCTTGGCCGAGCCAACCGCCACCCCGCATCGAGAGCAGAGTCTCCGTTCGGAGCAATTCCGAAGCACTCTAGCCGTTCGAAGTGCTCCTCGGGGAGCGTCGCGTCGGCATCCGTGTTGAACAGATAGGGACAGGAGATATCACCGCGAAGAATCAGCGCGGCAGCTATGTCACAGCCAATTTTTCTTGCAAACCCAACCCCTGCCTTCCCTTTCAACGCGTCGGGTGGGGTTGACCGATCCACCACAAGCAGATCGAAGTCAGCTCCCGCAACGTGTTCGATCGGCGGCCGACTGGAAATCTCAGTGCGACGGCCTCTCTGCCGAAGTGCTCCCAGTATTTTATCATTGCGCGCCACTTCCTCTGGTCGACCGCGTCCATTCACCACGACGATGACAAGCACTCGCCGGCCCCGCCGCTGCGATGCTAGCGTTGCTCGTTGATAGCCATTCAAAAAGGAAAGCGACTCACAAAATACGGGAACAACTAGGACAGCTGCGTAGCGGTTTCGCTCAGAAGGCCATCCGGCGGCAACCACCGCCGCTTCCGGCTCCGCGTAACGTGAGAAGTATTTCTGCTGGATCTTCACCTACACCCGTCAGACGACTGTCTGTTCACTTCGGCCGGCCGACGACGCAACTTTCTAACTTGGCGACCAGTCCATGACAACCCAGTGAGCGTTCTCGAGAAGGCCGGCGCAAGCAATAGCGCCCGTGGAAAAAACCAGCGCAAAGGCACAACGGAGGCTCCGCCCACGCTCTTCACCCGCCCGCAGAGCACGGCGGTGGGCCTTGCGGACGAAGGGCTCCGCCCACGCTCCTCTCCCAGCGGGACAACGCACCCGGCCTTGCGGAGCGATGGAAACGTGTTCCAGCCAGTCGAGGAAACGCGCTCCAACCTGCGTCGCCGAAGGCCTTTTATTCACCCGCGGACGGCACCATCCCTCCTGCGCCTGCAGCACCTTTTCCCGGCGCCTGAGGAGGCACGGCTTCAAAGCGTTTTACGTCCACGGCAGGAGTCATGACATATCCAGAGCCGGTTTTAGTCAGACTTTTCTTAGCATCGAAATCCAATACGAGCTCGTAGTCGGAACCTGCCGCGAGTCGAGCGTTCATGGGAACCTCTACACCAAGCTGTCCATTCAACGAAATCGTAGCGGGATGCATCTCACCACCCACGACGACCTCGGCAGTTTGAACCATCAAGTGCAAACGGTCGATATGGCCTACGCTCACTTCAACGTTGCCCAAGTTCTCCAAAACGCCGTCTTGCAGCTCCAGAAGGTTCACGCGCGCGATTTGTTCCGAAAGGACAAGCCAAGATCCTTCCGCTTGCGCGGCAATCGGACCGACCGTCACCCATACGGCCTCATATTCGGCCGGCGCGTCCGTCAAAAAGAGGGAGAGCGTCGTCGGACCCTGAGACTCGGCCTGGGCCCGATTGTCCTCATCATAGAACTCTTGGGTCGGAATTTCGCCAAAGCACGCAACAGCCAGTGAAGACGCCAGAAGAATCGCAAACCATCGAAACATCATTCTTCCATCTAGCAAAAGGCGTTCCACTCTAAGCCCCACCGAGCTCTGTCGATTCGTTGGAAAAAGGCCCTGCCGACGCACGCCACATCCTCGAGCGGTTGAGTGACGGCAGGGCCTTGAGAACTCAGCCCGAGTCTCCGCGACCCGCCGTGCTTACTTCACGACGACCTTGGTGCAGTTGACCGTACAGTCTGATGAACCGTCGGGTCCGTCATCACACTCCTCGCCGTCGTCCACCGTGTAGTCACCACAGAACGCCTCCTTGCGGCAGTCCGAGCTACAGCCATCACCGTCATCGAGGTTGCCGTCATCGCATTCCTCGTTGTCTTCGACGACTCCATCACCGCAGATGGCTTCCTCCAAACAGGTCGAAGAGCAGCCATCTCCGCTCGTATTGTTGCCGTCGTCACATTCCTCGACTGGATCGCCATTTCCGTCCACGTCGATGATTCCATTGCCGCAGTATTCCCAACGGCACAGTGAGCTACAGCCATCGCCGTCGTTGGAGTTACCATCATCACACTCCTCTGTCTCTTCTCGAACTCCGTCACCGCAGACCGTTTCGAGAGTACAACTCGACGAGCAGCCATCACCGTCGGTGAGATTGCCGTCATCGCATTCCTCGCCGGGATCAAAGATCCCGTCACCACAGGCAATCAATGTACAGTCACTTCGACAGCCGTCCTGCGTATCCGGATCAGCTGGATCGCACTCCTCTCCGGGATCGAGAACTCCGTTCCCGCAACCCTCGAAGAGGCACGTCTCGCTGCAACCATCACCATTCGTCAGATTGCCGTCGTCGCACTCCTCACCGGGGTCGGTCTTGCCGTTTCCGCATACTGCTTCAATGAGGCAGAACGAGTCACAACCGTCCCCGTCAGTGAGGTTGCCGTCATCGCATTCCTCGCCTCGGAAGTCGTCGATGACACCATCACCGCAAGCAGGCACCAGACAGTCGTCCCGACAGCCGTCCGTCGGATCGCCATCGGCCCCATCATCGCATTCCTCGCCTTCTTCGACGATTGAGTTGCCGCATACGATGAGCGTGCACTCCACCGTACATCCATCAGAGGTCTCCGGATCCGACCAGTCGCACTCCTCTCCGGTCGTCGTCAGGCCGTCACCACAGAAGTACTCGCTTTCGCAAATCTCGCTACAGCCGTCTCCATTCGTGTTGTTGCCATCGTCGCATTCCTCATCGGCGTCCACGATGCCATCTCCACAGCCCTGGATAGTGCAGTCATCGCGGCAACCGTCGGTGTTGTCGTCATTGCCGTCATCACATTCTTCGATTCCCTCGGGGACACCGTTGCCGCAGCCCTCGACCTGACAGCTCGAGTTGCACCCATCATCGTCCAGGGTGTTACCGTCATCACACTGCTCTCCGTCATCCACGGTCCCATCGCCGCAGATCTCGGCCAGACAGTCCCAGGAACAGCCGTCTCCGCTGGTGTTGTTGCCGTCGTCGCATTCCTCTTCGGAGTCCTCAATGCTGTCGCCGCAATAGGGCAACGAACAATCGTTACGGCAACCGTCCGTGTCTGTACTGTTCCCGTCATCACACTCTTCGACGCCTTCCTTCACCCCGTCACCGCAAACAGGCCCGAATTCGCAGCTACTCAAGCAGCCATCGGTTTCCACCCCATTGCCGTCATCGCAATCCTCGTCCGGATCCACGATAGCGTCCCCACACACTTCTTCTGTGCAGTCAGCTCGACATCCGTCGCCACTTGTTTCGTTGCCATCGTCGCATTCTTCGTCCCCCTCCAGAACGCCGTTGCCGCAATTTTCCAATCGACAATCCCAAGAGCAACCATCTCCGCTCTCGGTATTGCCGTCGTCGCAGGTCTCATTTCCCTCGACGGCTCCGTTCCCACATACCGCGATAATCTCGCAGGAGCTGCTACAATAGGGATCATCTGGATCGTCGCACTCCTCACCCGGATCCAGAACGCCATTTCCACAACTGCAACTCACGGTCACTCGAACTACAGCAGTATCAGTCTCTCCACCACCGAGAGCGACCGTGTAATCGAAGCTGTCGATCACATTGCAGGTTCCATCCGCAGGCGGCGAATAGATGGCACAGGGCAGGTTATCGCTATTTGCACACTCGTTCGAGTCGTAGCTGAACGTCACCGTCCCTCCCAAGACGCCCTGAGTCCAGCTATCCACGTCGAAAGTGCTATCCCGACAGGTCGCTTCACTACGGGTATCGTTAACCAACGTATCGATATCAATAGTGACGTCTTTGCTCGTCGCCGCGAAGTCATCGCGGGCTTTCCCCGGTGCTGCACAGTAGGGCACCGTTGCGCTTGTTTGACAGGCAGCGCCGGAGACGCAATCAGAGTCATCTGAGCATGTCTGCGCAAACAGATAGCACTGTCCACCGTTACTTCTCGTACAGACAATAAATCCGGAGCCGTCCGAAGTGGCCTCCATGCCGTCGGCTTCAAAACTCAGCAGGGGATCCTGGGGCAACGGATCACCGTTGACGTCCATTGAAGAGAACAACGTTCCGCTGATGCCCGAATTGCCAAACGATTGCTCGGAAGCCGTCGTATCGTAGGCGCGCAGATCGCTCGATCCATCGTTCAGGCTTCCGGTGGGCACATCGTTGATGATCGCCACCGCGCTGAGACCACTCAGATTCACGATGCCGTCCAGAACGTCGCTTCCCGTCACAGTCCAGGTGTCGTCGATCGTGCCCAGATCGAAGCCAATTGTTTGTGCGCTGTCTCGCACGAAAGCTCGGAGCCCGACAAACTTGCTTCCGCTCGATTCGGAGATCGCCATCTGGAGGCGTCCATCGTCTCCTATGGTCAACCCCACTCCTGAACTGGCGTTGGTCCCGCTCAGGCTCACGCTCCCCGTAACGCTGGTCGCCTCACCAAACTGCGGAAGATAATCCACACGTTGCAGATCCGTGCCGTCAAGAAACAGCCAGGTCGCCGTCACTGGATCATAGGTGGCGCCGGTCAGCGAACCGTAGCTCGTCGGGTAGTCACGTAGATTATCGAGAGGCCATTGTTCCTGCGCGTAGGCAGTACAGCTACCGTCCGGAAGACAAACCTCGCCGTCATTTTTGATTGGGTGATTGAGCAGAGTGCCATCTAGGCAGAGTTCGACGATATTCTGCGAGTCCTGTGACTTGTAGCCCACGAACGAGCGAAGTTCGGGATCGTAGTGGATGCCCACCGGATCGATGTTGGAGACATCGAAGGGTCTGACCATCACCCACTGGAACAGAGGATCGCAGCTGCTCTGATCGCCAACGTCGCCAGTACACTCGTAGAGCGGCTCAATGGTACAATCAGCTGCACAGCCATCCCCAGCGGTCGTATTGCCGTCGTCGCATTCTTCGGTATTGCCGAGAACGCCACTGCCACAAGTGTCAGAGAGGGTCGAACACGAAAAGCTGTCCCCCTCCCCGCTGCAAACCGCGCCGGACTCCCACAAGCACGTCGAATCACATCCGTCGCCGTCAGCTGGTGGATCTTGTCCGTCATCGCATTCTTCGGTCCCACCGACGAAGCCATCACCACAGGTGGTTTCGAGAAGACAATTGGCGTCACATCCGTCACCACCGCTGGTATTCCCATCATCGCATTGTTCGTCTCCACCGAGCACAGTATCACCGCAAGTATTTTCGATACATGCCCCACCTGTCTCGGGACAGACATAGCCGTCCTCAACTTCGCAGCGGACGCTACAGCCGTCGCCACTCGTATCGTTGCCGTCGTCGCACTCCTCCACGCCGGCGACGAAGCCGTCTCCACAACCGTTGGAGGTACACTCGCCGCCTTCTTCGCAGCTATAGCCATCATCCAAAGTACAATCGGTGCAACCATCACCCGCTACGTCATTGGCGTCGTCACATTGCTCGACCCCCTGATAGATGCCGTCCCCGCAATTGTTGCACTCGACTCCCGCAAGCGGACATTCCCAGCCCGCCGTGAGGGATTGGCAATCCGTCTCACAGCCGTCGCCTCCCGTCGTGTTGCCGTCGTCACAAGCTTCGTTAGCCTCCTTTTCCCCATTGCCACATTTCTCACACGGAAGACCTGCGGTCACACAGTTGTAGGGGGCGCCTTCAAAAATGCAGGAATCACTACAACCGTCTCCGTTCACATTGTTGCCGTCATCACACTCTTCCCCTTCTCCATCGTCCAGAACACCGTTACCACAAGTCGTGCAACTGCCTCCGTCAGACGGACAGAGCCAACCTGCTTCCACCTGCAGACAGTCGTCGCGGCAACCGTCTCCACTCACATTGTTGCTATCGTCGCACGCCTCGTATTCCGGATCCACGACCCCGTCACCGCACTGCACGCAGGACTCCCCTGCCACAGGACATTGCCAATAGTCAGTGATAGACACACAAGAATCACACCCCGCCGTTAAGTTACCCTCGCCTTCGTCACAGACTTCCGAGCCTTCCAGAGTTCCGTTACCGCAATTGTGACAGTCACCTCCGGTGGACGGACAGTTCCAGCCATCGGTCACAACACACGACTCGCAGCCGTCGCCCGTGTCCGCGTTGCCGTCATCGCATTCTTCCGAGCCGCGAACCACGCCATTGCCACACGGATCGCAAACCGAGCGAGAACTCGGATTCGACTCGTCGGAGGGGAAGCAATTGTACCCGGAGTCTACTGTGCACGAGCTACAACCATCGCCAGATGTCTGATTACCGTCGTCACATGCCTCCCCGTCATTGAGCACACCATTGCCGCATTGGGTGCAAGAGCTGCCCTCTGCGGTGCTCGTACAGATCCAACCACTCTCCGTCGCCCGACAGTCCCCTCGGCACCCATCTCCCGAGGAAGTATTGCCGTCATCGCACGCCTCGTTCGGCTCCACCACTGCATTGCCGCATTCTTCGCAAGGAGAACCAGGATCTACGCAGTACCAGTTGGTTTCTATTTGATAGCAATCGGCAGAGCAACCGATCGTATCGTGGGATGCATTAATGTCCTCTCCCTCATCACACACCTCTCGACCTTCGATGACGCCATTGCCACAATCATTGCAAGGCACACCTCCTGGGTCTGGACAGACATAGCCCGGATCCAAGACACAGGACGAGCAGCCGTCCCCGCTCACGGCGTTGCCGTCATCGCACTCCTCGCTCAGCTTGCGAAGACCATTGCCGCACTGATCGCAGGTACTCCGCAGCGAGCCACTGAGCACCTCGCAATCCCAGCCCGACTCGATGAAGCACTGGTCGTCACATCCATCTCCAATGGTGTTATTTCCGTCGTCGCACTCCTCGGCATCTTCTTTGATTCCGTTACCGCAATTAAAGCACTGACCTCCGGTGGAGGGGCATGTCCATCCAGCTTCCGGCTGGCAGAAGGACGAGCAACCATCGAGATCGTAGCGATTGCCATCGTCACACGTCTCGTCACCTTCAACGAGCAGATCGCCGCACACAATGCACTCTTGTCCATCAGGCGCCGTCGGCGAATCCGGCGAGCAAACGGCGCCGGGCTCCAATCGACAAAGTGAGGAACAACCGTCTCCTCCATCGGAGTTTCCGTCGTCACACTCCTCCCCAATCAGATCTCCCTCTTCTATCGTACCGTTGCCGCAACTGAGGCAGGGCTCCCCAGGGACGGGGCAAACCCATGCCTGATCCGTCTCGATCTGACAACTGAGGTCGCAACCGTCACCAGCCCGAGGCGCACATTTCTCGTCACCGATTCCCGCGCATTCGTCGTCAATTCGGCAGCGCGTTCCATCAGAGCAATGGGAACCATCATCACAGGTCTCATGAGGTCCATCATACGCTCCCTCTTGGATCCCATTGCCGCACTCGTAGCAGGCCTGGCCTGGTACCACGCAAAGGTACCCCTGTGCCACGGTGCTACAGGTTGCGTCGCAGCCATCGCCATCCTCGGCATTGCCGTCATCGCAGACCTCGTCTCCCTCTAGCCGGCCGTTGCCGCACTTCTGGCACGGGCCGCCACTCTCCGGACACGTGTAGCCGTCTTCCACCACCTGGCAGTTGAACCGGCAACCATCGAGCGAATAGCGATTGCCATCGTCGCAGGCTTCGTGTGGATCAACGACGCCGTCACCACATTGCTCACATGTTCCATCGTCATAGCAAGAAAATCCCTGCTCGACCCAGCTGCACGTTTCATCACACCCATTTCCCGAACGGGGGAGGCACACCTCATCGCCGATGCCACCGCAGTCTGCATCGGTATTGCAGCTCGTCGTGGGGTTTCCGTCGCCATCGGCGCAGTGCCTGCCGTTGTCGCAGATTTCCTGACCTTCGACTTTTGCGTTGCCGCAACTGTTACAACCCACACCGGGGATACACGTAAATCCGCTTTCGACTTCACACGCCGAGCTACAACCGTCTCCATCCGCCAAGTTCCCATCGTCGCACTCCTCGGCGCTTTCCCGAGTCCCGTTCCCACATTTTTCACAGCTGCTTCCTACTACGGGGCAGGTGAAGCCATCTTCAATTTCGCAGATCTCCGAACAGCCATCGCCCGACTCGACGTTTCCGTCGTCGCATTCTTCCCCTGAGTCGAGCTGCCCATCTCCGCAAGCCGGCGACGTCGACATCGAACCGCCAGAGCCCTCAACGTCCTCGACGTCGTTCCCGGCTCCGCCCGGCCCCAACTGGACGTCACCATCAGAAGAACCCCCTCCTCCTTCTCCTTCATCGCCGCCCGTCGACGCCGAAGAACCGTCGTCGGAACCTTCGAAGGTTGGTCGGCTTCCACATGCGCTCAACGTAAGAGAGAACGCCAGAAAGATTGGTACACAAATGAAAGTCTTATACATGAGAGCTACGGGGAAGTGACTTGAGGTGGGGAACTGAATTGGCCATCTTGAGATGGTGGGTCGGAGCCGCGAGATGTCGCTGCGAAAATACGGCGAGTACGAAGAGCTTCAGGTACCGGGCAATTGAAACCCTCACTCACCGGGCGAAACGTGCCCTGCAGGAAGCTCACCGGTACTGCAGCCTCGGTTTTCTCACCTCACTGACATGAGGGTCATAGGTAGAGTAACGCACTTACCACCCTTTCAGGCGAACTTTTTCTGCGGAACTCGCAAATTTATCCCACAACTAGATGAATGGATGTATGAGAGTGTCCCAACAACACCTCCGGTCTCCCCACTACAACCGAATGGTGTGAGCAAGATACCCCGCCCTCGGTCACACACGCACCTGCATTGAGCACACGACCTCCTGCATCAAGCACACGCACCTGCATTGAGCACACGACCTCCTGCATCAAGCGGGTTCGCATGGGGTCGTTCAACCTGCCCTACCCAACGGCCGGCCAAGAAACCTACGACTTGCAGTTGTTCTGCGCGTTCTTCCTTCTATCCTGCCGACTCACGATGAGTCTCTCCGCGGAGTCAGACGCAACTGATGAGAAGCCCGCGCTCACGACCCAAGTCGAGGAGCTCGAAGCTGGCCGCCTTGTTCGTTTTGTTCTCTCGGGGCAACTGCGACACACGAGCGTTGATCGGTTCTATCGAGAGCTCGTACGGATCTTGAAGAGTACCGAGCTGAAAGAACTCGAACTGCAGTGCCAAGCCGTCACTCAGCTCGATTCCGCAGGTGTTGCAATTGTCTCTCTATTTGCCCAGCGCTGTCAGGTTCACGGCGTGTCGTTTCGCGTCACCCACCTTTCCCAACAGCTGCAGAAGATTCTGGCCATCATGCCCCAGAGGCCCGACGCACCGGTTGCTCCTCCTGAAGAAGTGACAGCTTTGGAGTCGTTGGGATCCTACGGAATCGAGGGGTGGATCAATATTCGCCAGTTCTACGCCACAGTAGCTGACACTGCCGCCGCCGTAGCACGCGCTTTGACTGGCCGCTTTCCCCCACGGGGGGCGCTGACCACCCAGGCAGTGAGGGTCGGCGTCGACGCGCTTCCTATCGTTGCCCTCCTGAGTTTCCTACTCGGACTGGTGTTGGCCTTTCAGTCCGCTGATCAACTTCGGGCCTTTGGTGCAGAAATCTACACCGCCAACCTGGTCGGCATCGGTATGTTTCGCGAATTTGGGGCCTTACTCACAGGTATCGTGCTTGCCGGGCGGAGCGGTTCAGCCATTGCGGCCGAACTTGGAACGATGAAGGTCAACGAAGAAATCGACGCCCTCCACACGATGGGCATCGACCACAACCGGTTCTTGGTCCTTCCCAGGATACTCGCCGTTGTCATCGTCCAACCCGCCCTCACCTTGATGTCCAATCTCATCGGAGCACTGGGAGGGGTCCTCATCGGCCTTTTCTACCTCAAAATCCCAGTTCCCGGCTATTTGAACCAGTCGCTCGCCGCCGTTCAACTGAGTGATTTACTGCAGGGACTCTCCAAAAGCCTCGTCTTTGCCCTCTTGATCGGCTTGATCGCTTGCTTCTCTGGACTCGGCGTTTCCGGAGGCTCCACCGAGGTGGGGCGCGCGACGACTCGAGCCGTTGTCGCGAGCATTTTCATGATTATCGTAGCAGATAGCGTTTTCACGACTCTTTCCACACTTCTCAGCTAGAGAACGTCGGCACATCATCCCGAAGGGGCTGACGAGATACGTTCCGGGCAAAAAACACAGCACAAGCGCTGGAAAAGGTTCTGCCGGTGCCGCCTCATCCGCCCTGGATGAGAGGCGGCGGGAGCTTTCGAGGTAGTGAGATGTGCTCTAGTTCGCAGGCTCCCAGCTTTTTCTTCAAACGGACCTCTTGACCCGGGGCCTTGTAGGATAGGGTTATCAGACATGAGTTCGCAGCCTCCAAGTATCGTCTCCTGCGAGGAATTGGTCGCCGGCTATCCGGGCAAACCCGTCCTGGACAACATCAATCTGGAGTTTCACCAGGGGCAGATCACCGTGCTTCTCGGTGGTTCCGGATGCGGAAAGTCGACACTTCTCAAAACAATCGTGGGGCTCTTGCCCCCACTCAGTGGACGAGTGCGCCTCTTTGGCGAAGACGTCAGCAAACTCGAACCCAATCGGCGCACTCAACTCCTGGCTCGCTCCGGTATGTTGTTTCAATACGGGGCGCTCCTTGGGTCCCAGACGATCTACGAAAATATCGCTCTTCCTCTGCGCGAACGAACACGTCTCCCAGAGCCAGTGATCGAGGAAATGATTCGAATGAAGTTGGCTCTCGTCGGTCTAGAAGGAATAGAGAACCAGCTTCCCTCTGGGATTTCCGGTGGACAACGCAAACGCGTCGGGCTCGTTCGCGCCTCGATCCTCGACCCAGAGCTCATTTTCGCCGACGAACCATCGGCCGGCCTCGATCCCGTCGCTGCAGCTGGCCTCGACGAGCTCTTGAGGAGCTTTCAGCAACTTTTCGAGATGTCGATGATCGTTGTCACCCACGAGCTCGACAGTATTCGCATTCTCGCCGACCATATCGTCATGCTGGAGGGAGGCGCCGTACTAGCTCAGGGGAGCTATGAAGAACTGGCGAGCAGCACCATCCCCGGAGTCAGCAACTTTTTCTCACGCAAGGCCCCCGACTACGTTCAAGGAAAGTCAGGACAGAGCGTTCTTCAAGTGGTCACAGGTCGCCCCCCCCTACAAGGATGAACAACATCGCAATGAACGAGCGCGAAAATCGAACGCTCAACAACAAGCAACCCCGGCGGACGAGTCCAGTGAGCCAGACGAGTCAGGGGAGTCGAACGAGCCGGCGAAACCGGTCGCAAAGCAACGCGAATCAACAAACGATGACTTCGAACGCATCTCAGCCTTTCAAGAGGACTTGCAGCCCCTCACCCAAACGGGAGTGTGCAAGGACTGCTCGACAATTGGTCATCTAGGATGGCAACACGTGCCGAGAAAATTCGACTCGGGATCTTCCTAGCGGTCTCCTTGCTTCTCCTCGCGGCAACTCTTCTGGCTCTCATTGGGCCAGAGCTATGGGAAACGCGACCTCACTATTCTATTCGATTCCGTCAGAGTGTGAGCGGACTCGACGAAGGGTCACCGGTCAAGATGCGCGGCGTCCGAGTCGGGCAGGTCGACAAGATCCACATCGCACCTGAAAATGTCGAGATCGTGGAGGTCCGCATCGAGGTCGATCCCGGTACCCCAGTGAAAAAGGATCACCAGGCAGTCGTCAACTTCCAGGGTATCACCGGCCTCAAATACATCCAGCTCGAAGGAGGTAGCCACCGGTCGGAGAGACTGCCTCCCGGCGGAGAGATCGAAGCCGGCGAAAATCTTCTCACTCAACTCACAGGAGATTTTACCGACATTAGCACCAAGATCGATGAGCTTTTAACGCAATTGCTCGTACTGACCAGGCCCGAAAACCGGCGTCGCATTGATTCGATTCTGGCCAGCGTCGATCGATCTGCCAGCAAGCTCGAGAAGCTCATCACGAACATGAATCAGGCTACGGTCACGGCCGAGACGATTTTGAAAGAAAACGAGACTCCCCTCAATCGAGCCATCGTCAGCATTCGAACAACAAGCGATCACCTGAACCGGACCCTGGGCGAATTCGACTCCTCCCTCGCGCAAATCCGCTCGACCGTCGAACAATCCAAAGTCCCTGCAACCACTCGGGAAATTCGCGAGACCACCGCTGCCGCACGAGCTCAGATCGAACAACTGGAGGTACAACGCGCAGTGACCGGTGCCGTCCAGGCCCTTGCTGCACTCGAGCGCTTGCTCGAAGCAACAACGGAAACCGTCGGTCAAAACCAGGAATCGATCCGCTTGGCCATCGAGAACCTTCGCCGAGCGTCGAACAACCTGGAAGAAATCACGCGTACATTCCAAGAGAAACCCGTGATTCAGGTATTCGGTGACAAGCCCAAGGAAAGGAAACTCCCATGATAGGGCGGTTTTGGCTTCTTCCTCTAGTAGTGTCAGGACTAGCCTGTAGCGGCACTCCGATCCGTCACTATCAGGTCCACGCCGCGACAGATCAGGTCGAACAGTCCGACCACGGTCATCATGATGTAACAATGTCGGTGCGGATTTTCAGCTCAGATGCCGCGTACGATGACCGCCGTATCGTCTATCGGGAGTCGGAGGTACGCCTCGACTATTATCATTTTCATCGCTGGGCGGCAGAACCGGGCAAGATGGTCTCTACGGTGCTGCGCGAGATCTATCGCAGGTCAGGACGCTTTAAAGCCGTAGTGGGCGGATTCACCCCGGAGACGGACGTCGTTCTTGGCGGCCGCGTCGTTGCGCTGGAAGAAGTCGACGAGAGCAAGGAGGAGTGGATAGCCCGTGTCATCCTCGAGCTGACACTGCGCGACAACCGAACGGGGAATCTCATATGGAACGATCTGGTCGTCGCCACGGAACCACTCAAGGAGCAAAGTCCAGCTGGACTTGCCCATGCGCTTGGCACAGCACTGACACGCATCGGCAACCAAACCACGGAGGTCATTGCCCAGCGCGCCACGAAACGCAACCCCCCATCCAACACGGTCGCTGAATCGCCTGAAGGGGCCGAGTGACCACACGAATCATCTAGTGCTGCGACCACATAAAAGTGGTCGGTAGGGAGACCACTTTTCTCTC
>CAYTRQ010000025.1:0-24217 GCA_964440025.1 uncultured Polyangiaceae bacterium
GGCCTGGCCCCCTGTCGCGGCCTGACCCCCCGAGCTGACGGCTCCCCCCCCTTGGGATCCTGTGCCGCCAACGCCACTATCGGAGAACTCACGCTGAGACACCGTGCAACCAAGAGCAGACAGAAAAAGAGAAGTGCAACACAGAGTGACGATCGACGACAAGCATGTGAGCGAGAACAAAGACGAGAAGGTAGACATATAACTCCAGGTTCGAGTGAGCATGGACTCAGAATCTGTACGCAATCGACGCCAAAGACGAGCGACATGTCCGGCGCGCAGCGAAATTCGATCGTGAATTTCCACCCAACCGAGATTTCATCAGTCGAAGTGGAGCGACAGCGCCTCTGGGCTTCGCATCGAGCGTTTTCAGGACGATCATCGAACGTTTGCCGGATGAGCTCATGGGTGGCTCCTGTTCGCTTTCTTGCTTTGCTCGCCGCCCTGGTCAGGGTAGGTTCTTCGCAGCTCCTCTGGGAGGGGACAAAACATGCCCCTGCTTCACAGAAGTCTTCAGTCGCGCTGTACATCGTCAGCTTCACTCCCCCTCCCGGCACGAGTCCCGTGCACGAGCCCTGGGCACCTCTCTGCAGCTGCGTGGCTCGCTCACGAAATGGGCTCTCCAGGCCAAGCCTTCACCTCATTGTGCGCTGCCACAGATCGCCCGCCACTCGTTGAAACGGGCAACAAGAAAATCGATGAAAACTCGAGTTTTGGGGGCCAAAAATTCTCGTGAAGGATATACGATCGAGATCGCACTTGCCGAACATGAGTAGTCAGGGAGTACTCTTTGGAGACGCCCCTCCTGGACGTCGCGCCCCGTGAGCACGTCCGGCAACAGCACGATGCCTCCTCCTTGAACAGCCGCCCGACGTAGATAGCCGAAGTCGCGGATCGCAACGCGCCCTCGGACATCGAGGATGACTTGGCGCGTGGCGCTTTCCAGCTGCCAGCGCGTTTCAGGAACGTGGCCGAACACCAAACAGTCGTGACCTTTCACTTGCTCCGGCTCGTCCGGACGCCCCCGCCGTTCCAAGTAGGCGTGACTGGCGTACAGCCCGAATCGCCCAGCAAATAGTGTCTTGACGATGAGTGAGGAGTCGCTCAGCGGTCCGGCTCGTAATGCGACATCATAACCTTCTTCGACAAGATCGACTCGGCGGGCACTGAGATCGACCACCACGTCCACCTCGGAATACTCTCGGCAAAACTCCGGGAGCCAAACCGAAAGCAGCGCGTCTCCCAGGTCGGGGGGCGCGGTCACTCGCAAAGTACCTCGGGGAGCGTCTTGTGCATGGGAGACCAATGCCTCGGCCTCGCGAAGATCCTGGACGGCCCGCTCAGCGCGCTCGTAGTAGGCAACCCCCAAATCCGTCAAACTCAGTTTACGCGTCGTCCGCTGCAACAACCTGGTCCCGAGGCGGCTCTCCAGTTCCGAGACCTTTCGACTCACCGTCGACTTGGGCAGGCGCAACGTGCGCGCCGCGCCGGTGAACGATCCCTGCCTGACAACCTCCACGAAGAGCCGAGCCGCGTTCAAGTCCGAATGTTCCATCTGTGGAACAGTCTGTCCGATCTATCGTCACTTATCACGAGAAAGACTGATCCACGATGCACCTCGTTCGCGCCCGAAAAGGGGTCGAACCAACGAGCTACCTTCGCTTTCCGAATCCCAGTTCGCTGGACGCCACAAGGGGCTCCTCCCTCGTGAAGGCAATCCAACACGAGCATTGCCTGAGCAATGGGGGCCCAAGGAAAATGACGGATGCCCAACACACGAGGGCGAGGAGTGAGACCGGGGGGCCCGCCCTCACCGAGGTCGGGGCGGGTCCAACGGTCCGAACCCGGCCGAGCGTGAAGGCAATCCCAAGGGCCGGCTTTGATGCGCCTTTTTGAGACGGGACCTATTCTAGTTCGCGTCCACAAATGGACGCGAACCAACAAGCAACAAAGCGTTCGACGGCAAAAAATGGGCAAAAAGCGGAGTCGCCCGCCCTCGCCCCGAAGGGGCGGGCGACGAAGTGGCCATTTCGCGCCGCGAACTATTCTAGGCCACCGTCTTGGACCTCCCAACCGAACTCGTCGATCAGCTGCTGACGAGCCTCGGCTGCGGCGGAGCTGTAGGTGGAGTCACCGCCATCGAACGAGACATCACTCTGCAGGTCGAGTTGGGCCCATCCGAAGAGGAGCGAGTCGTAGTTCTCGGTGGAGAGAGTCGCTCCGGAAAACATGACGTTCATGCTCGACACGCTCGACACGTCCCAACCTCCAATGTCTTGGTTGAATGAAGTGGCTTGCGAGAACATGCCGCTCATGCTCGACACGCTCGACACATCCCAACCTCCAATGTCCTGGTTGAATAAAGTGGCTTGCGAAAACATATAGAACATGTCCGTCACATTCGATACGTCCCAGGAGCTGATGTGCTGGTTGAATGAAGCTGCGTCATTAAACATCGAACTCATGTCCGTCACATTCGACACGTCCCAGGCGCTGATATCCTGGTTGAATGAAGTGGCCTGAGAAAACGTATAGGCCATATCCGTCACATTCGACACGTCCCAACCTCCAATGTCTTGGTTGAATGAAAGCGCGTTACTAAACATCGACCTCATGTTTGTCACATTCGACACGTCCCAGGAGCTGATGTCCTGGTTGAATGAAGCTGCGCCATCAAACATCCAACCCATGTCCGTCACATTCGACACATCCCAATCGCCGATGTCCTGGTTAAAATCGGCAGGCCCGACGACTGGTATGTCTCCAGAAAACATGCTACGCATATCTGTCACGCTAGACACATCCCACAAGGCAAGGCTCGGAGCCTCCACCAGGCTGGAGCATTCATAGAACGCCCTTCTGAGGCTCGTGGTCATCTCCAACCCTGGCGCATCGCTGGCAGAGAGAGTCAGGTTCGACGCACCCCAGAACTGCGCCTCGGTGTCTCCTAGCACCAGCGGTCCAAAGCGCGAAACGTCCGTGAGCTTGACCGCGTTGGAGATGTCATTCAACTCCCCCAAAGACCATCCCACGAACTGTCCTTCGATCCGCACGGTGTACGTTCCCGCAGCAACGTAGCCGTGACTGCGACCGGCCGCGTCCCATTGGGTGATGTGGCTGGTGCTCCCGTCGCCCCAGTCGACCACAAAGTCGTACGAGCCGTTTTCGACCGTGGGCAGGGTGATCGCGAGGGAGCCCTCCTCCACCGTCCACTCCGTGATGAAGGCGTTGTCGCAGTCCCCCGTGTCTTGCCACTCGCCAGCGACGCAGGTTTGCTCTCGTTCGCCGTTTTTGTTGGTACCGCAAGAGACGCTCCGGGTGTCGTCCTCCATGCAGAGAGAAGGGGCGCCGCCCGTGCCACCACTCCCCCCCGTGCCACCATCGCTACCTCCTTCACCGCCGGTGCTCCCCGCATTCCCATCGCCAGACGTGTCGCCATCATCGTCACCCATGGCGCCCCCCATGCCACCACCTCCGGGGAGCGGCCGGAATTTGCGTTCGGGGGCACACGCCCCCAAGAGAGTGCCCATCCCAACCAGCACTCCCAGCAGAAGCCACCATTGAGCGCAACCTGTGGACGGCCATTTCGACGCAAACATGATCGACTGCGTCGCACGGTCACCACATTAGGTCAATCGGACTCGCCCAGGCAGCTCTATTACGCCTGCTCCAGAGGGTTCGTCCGCGAAGCTCGAGGCCCCCTCACCGAGGGCACTCGGTTGTCTGATGCTGGGCCCCCTCCGCGCCGGAGGATCAAGCGCTTCGAGCTAACGCAAAACCAAGCAACCGACCGAGACTTCTCCACGAAAGCGAGTGCGTCAAAGATTGATGTTGGCGGAGCAACGGGCCCCCGATCAGGCCCCCGTCGTTCAATACTTGCCATCGCAAGGTGACCTCCGCAGCCCCGGCCACGGCAGGCTCATCGTTCGCACGTTGATTCTTGCACTGAGCCTTACGCTTCTTTGCACGACTGGCCCCTCGACGGCTCACTCATACCTCCTAAAACCAGAACGCCGCCGGTGCGTCGCTCCGCGACGAGTGACCGGAGCTGACTCCGCCCAGTTAGCTGGACTGACTCCGTGAAGTCGGGCGAACCAGGTGGGGCCAAGCTCGCCTCACCCGCTCGGGAGCGGCGGCGGAACCTTTGAACACGGCGAGACGTGTCCTCCTAGTGCCTCGGCAACTCACGTTTCGAGCGGTTTCGAAGCACTCCCAGAAGTGGGTGAGGTCGGCTTCGAAACCGCGCTCGGGTACGTCTTTGCCTCGGCTTTTTTGCTGGTTTTTGTGCTGCGACCGACCGGAGGAAGATGAATGATTTCCACATAAAAGTGGTCTCCCTACCGACCACTTTTATGTGGTCGCAGCACTAGTTCGCATCCACAAATGGATGCGAACCAACAAGCAATAAGGGGTTCAGCGTCATAGTACAGGCGAAAAAGCGAAGTCGACCGCTCTCGCCGGCAAGACGAGCGGGCGGCGAAGCGTCTTTTGCAGACGGGAACTCCTAGTCGCAATCCGTACACCCGAGCGGACAGGTACCATTGACCGGAGCCGTACAGACGGGCACCGCCGCTCCCACCGTCCTCAAGCAGCAGATCTCCCCGGCATCGCAGCAACTATCCCCACAGCACGTCTCCTCTCCCTCACAGGTCGCCCCACAAGGACGGGCGATACAAGAACCCGCACAGTAGGGTGTATCGCCAGTGCATTCCACACCACATCCGCCACAGTGAAGAGGATCATTAGTGGTATTGACACATTGGTTGTCGCAGCACGAAAAACCTTCGCAATCGTAGTCGTCTGTACAACTCATCACGGCGGCTCCGCCGGTCCCAGCGGAGCCGCCCGCTCCACCGGTGTCTCCCGAGCCACCTCCACCTGAAGCGCCTCCGGTTGAAGCGCCTCCGGTTGAAGCACCTCCCGAGCCTCCGGAACTTCCTCCGCCCGTGCCACCGTCCGAACCACCACCAGTAGAACTGCCACCACCAGTGGACGAGCCACCATCAGTGGAACTGCCACCTCCGCCGGACGAATCACCTCCCGTACCTCCAGGTGTCTGACCCCCGCTACCTCCACCCGAACTTCCATCGGTGGTGTTCCCCCCTGTAGAAGCTGCAGCGCCAGAATTTCCTCCGCCCCCTGTCCCGTCCGAGTCGCCGGAAGAGCAGCCTCCCACGGCAAAGCCAACAGACAAGAAAAGCATGATCAGCGAAACGCTGGGACAATAGTTTGTTTGTAATTTCAGTGACTTCACTGGTTCCTCCTCCTTGTCACCCCCGATCGAGCAGGAGACTATGCGCAGTTTAGTTCATGACCCTCTGAGGGGCAAGCTGCGGCAAGTGTCACCCTCTGACGTTCGGTGATGCCTGTTCATGCTTTTGCGCAGGAATTGCGAGACAGCGTGGGAAAGCCTGCTCGGATGCGATCCATGGTCCACACGACGTACACAAAATCACGACTCGACTATGGCAAGATCACCCTGTTATGTACAGCTAACCTTCTACTCACCCTCACAAAAGCGCATAGGGCGCAAGCAACGGGTGAGTCGGATAGGGGGCCGGATTTCCCGACCTCATTCGAGGGAGAACAACAATGAAAAAACTAAAATGGCAGCTCATTCGAAAGCAAAAACGCACAGGATCCCATCTACTCCTCGGGGCAACCTCGTTGTCTCTCGCCACATTGGCAGGCTGCTCGGACACAGATCTCCAGTTCGACGAATTTGACGACTTCCAATCCCGTGAGCTCGAGGAGTTGAGCTCCCCCATCGTGGATGTGCCAGGAATCTCGACATTTGCTGCTCCGCCAGACACCATCGGCGAAGTTGGGCCCAATCACTATGTGCAAGCGGTCAACGCTACGGACTTTGCGGTCTGGGATAAAACCGGCGCCCTACTCGGTGGGCCAGTTTCACTTGGCTCTCTCTGGACCTCCGGTCCCTGTACGACTGACTTCACCGATCCTACGGTCAACTACGACCAACTCGCCGACCGTTGGATCTTGACACAGATCGCATCGAGCGCCGATGCGGTGTGCATCGCCGTGTCACAAACTCCGAACCCTGGAACCACGGGAGCGGACTACTATCTCTACGAGGTCGAAACCCCCAACTTACCCGACTATCAGAAGCTCGGCGTTTGGCCAGACGCCTATTACATGACGACCTATGAAGGGACCGATCTGGGCCTCTATGCCATTGATCGCAATGCGCTTCTCAACGGCAGCGCACCTTCCGTCATTACGTGCGCTGCAAGCGGCTCACAATGTCTACGTGACACGTTGCCGTCGCTCGGCGTACCAGGTGTTCGAAGAACCCGCATGCTCCCCGTCGACGTCGAAGGAGGAATTTCTCCCCCTGCGGGCGCCCCCGGTCTCTTCTTGCGTTCCGTCGATGACCAGCAGGATGCGACCGACCCAACCGATCGCATCGAAATCTACACGGCAACGGTGGATTGGACGGCGCAAAGCTGGACCGTAACTGGGCCGACTCTCCTCACGCCCAATGCTTTTGATATCATGGTGTGTGATCGAAACGGAGGTGGAATCCGCGATTGCATTCCCCAGGGAGGGACGGCTCCCACCGTCGATGCGCTCTCGAATCGACCTATGATGGCACTCCGTTATCGGCAGTTTGGCGGGCACGCGTCGATGGTGTTCAGCCAAACAGTCAACGTTGAAAGCCTCCATTCACTCGCTACGGACGAGGTGGCAGGAATTCGCTGGTACGAACTCCGCAATAGTGGTGCCGGCTGGTCGATCTACGACCAGGGGGATTACACTCCACAAGACGCACCTGATGACGAGAGCGAGCTCATCCACCGCTGGATGGGAAGCATGGCCCAGGACGGTGACGGCAATCTGGCGCTCGGCTACAGCCTGGTCAATAGTGACAGCGATCCCGGCGAAGAATTGTTCCCGGGAATCGCCTACACCGGCCGATTGACGACGGACGCTCCTGGCACCCTTCGCTCGGAGATCATCGTGGCCGAAAGTACGAGCGCCGCAACGTTGCCCAATCGCAGGTGGGGGGACTACAGTGCCATGTCCGTCGATCCAGTCGACGACTGCACTTTCTGGTATACATCGCACCTCGCAAATGGCGACACACGAATCGTCAGCTTCAGGTTCGACGAATGTGGTTGCAACACGGCGACCTACGAGGCAGAGGACGACATGTTCCAATCGGTTGGCAACCCGGCTCCTCCCGACGGCTGGAACCTTCATTCAAACGGTTATGTCTCGACCACTCACGACTTTACTCCGGGCCCGAGTATCGTCACCGTTCGCGCTCTCGGTCAGTCAGCACAGGGCATAGCGCCACATATGATTGTGCGTGTCGGCGGCACAATCATCGGTGATGTGTATGTAAATCCCACGACCTACACTGATTACGAATTCAACTTCGTGGCTGCTGGAGGCCCACAAGAGATCCGCATCGAGTTCGACAACGATTTCTATCAACCACCTGCAGATAGGAATCTGTGGCTCGACAACGTTACCGTCGAGTGCGGGAGTGAAGCCCCTGGAGGGGATAATCCGTGCGCTGGGCTTTGCGAGAACCCCCAAACCTTCGGTTGGGCGGGTAGCTATCAGAGCGGCAACCTGGGCACCGGAGCCATCTGCCGGGAGACAACGCAGCCAGTCGCAGACGGCAACTGCGGCAATCTAGCCGGAGGACGTCAGCTTTTTGTCAACGGCACACCCATGGCCTGCACCGGTGGGAACTGGGGCGCGTCCCTTCCGGCGGCACGAAACGGCGGATACTGCGTTCAGACCACCGAAGGAAATTGGCCCTGGGCGTTCTACACGCTCTGGTAAACCGGAAGCAGAAAGAGGAACGGATCCACGTGCCGGCAAACGAGGCGGGGCACCTCGATGTGTCGGCACGTCCCAACGTCCAACTTTCGCACGAGATGAGCTAAAAATGGGCCTCCTGGGCGCTGATCAAATGATCATGTGCATTTCCTTCACGGGATGCTAATGTAGCGAGAATAGGGAGGCTTGATGGGGCAATGGGACGAAGGGATTGGCTGATGTGGCTCCAACAGAAAGAGCAGCTGAACCGTCTCGTGGCGCCACTGGCAGGAGCGAGCATCGTAGGCGCACTGCTGGGCAGCTGCTCGACCGGCCGTTCGGCCACGGACGGGGCCAATCCGATGAATTCCGGGGGTCAAGCAAATGGAGCCGCGTCGGCCGAGACGGGGGGCAGTCTCATGATCTCCTTGCCGGATGGGGGTTCCGCCGGCTCGAACCGTGATCCTTCCGTCTGCGCGGATGTCGAAGTGACGACAACGCGAACAATCCCGACGGTCGCCTTCGTCGTCGAACAATCCAATGGAATGGACTTGTCGCTCGAAGATGGTCAGCCGCTCACCCGCTGGGAGGCCCTCAAGGACGTACTCCTCGCGCCGGACGCTGGCGTCATCCCATCACTCGAGAGCGAGATTCGCATGGGATTGGTCCTCTATGCGAACCCGCCTCCGTATTTTCCCGAGTGTCCCGACATAACCGACGTCATGCCTCCGGTGCTCAACAACTACGCGGCAATCGAGGCAGTTTATGGCACCGCGGAGACGATTCCCAATGCGCCCACTGGAGACGGCCTGCGTGCAGCCACAGCTCAACTCGAGACCGTAACGGAAACCGGGCCAAAGTACCTGGTACTCGGCACCAACGGCGATCCCGATCGCTGTGATGAAAATGGGGGGCAGGTTCGGCAAGACGATGAGAGCAAAGCGCTCGTGGTGTCCGCTGCACAAGAAGCGTACGCCAAGGGTATCCAAACATTCGTCATCAATGTGGGACGCGGGCCCACCGCACGCGCTCATTTGCAGGCCGTTGCAAATGCCGGAGCGGGATTGGCGCCTGACGCCGCCCCTGGCGCCGTACTCTATGAGCCAGGAACCAGAGAAGAACTTGCCGAGGCATTGCAGGATCTCGTAGGAACCGTCAAGACGTGTAGCTTCGACTTGCGCGGGGAGGTCGATCTCAACTCCGCGCACCGTGGCACCGTAACTCTCGACGGGACCCCGCTTTCGATGAGCGACGAGGACGGCTGGCGACTCATTACCAAAAGTCGACTCGAGCTAGTCGGTTCTGCCTGTACCACTCTCAAAGACGGGAACCATGAACTCCGAGCCAAGTTTCCCTGTGATGTCGTAGTGGTTCGATAGCCGATCGACCTACTCACATACTACTCACAGCCATTGCATCCACGTGGGCACGTTCCGTCGACTGGGGCGACACAAGTGGGAGACGCATGCCCCACAGTGCGCATGCAGCAGATTTCCCCTGCGTCGCAGCAGGAGTCTCCGCAGCAGGTCTCGTCATTCTTGCACGTCGCGTTGCACGGTCGATCCATACACCGCCCCGCGCAATAGGGTCTCTGATCACTGCACGCGACACCGCAAGCGCCGCAATTGAACGGATCGTTCGCAGTGTTGGTGCATCTACCGCTACAGCAAGAAAACCCGTTGCAATCGAGGTCGTCGACGCAATTTTCCGCAGGAGGGAGCTGGGCTTCCACGACAGTGGCTTTCTCCGCAGTGGCGCCAGACTGATCCGCCTTCATTTCAGCGAGATGATGCGCCCCACCTTTGTTGGCACAGGACACCGCGAACAGCACAACGTAAAGAGGCAGCTGCACACAAAAGGCACCCGCTTCTAAATTTGGTCGTCCATCCAACCCCCGCATAGCTCACACTCCACCTTCCTTATTGGGTTATACGTTCGAGTGACTGGCTCGGCAAGCACTACCAGCATCCCCAACGCCAATCAGGCTCCCCTAACGAAAGAGGACACGACGAAGTGTTCTATCCATTCGAAACTCAAGCAATTTCTTACGATGAGCACTCTCAAATTCGACGTCTCCGGCAATCCCCACACATGAAGGGGCGTCCCTGTCGACTCAACTTTCAATGAACGTGAAATTCAGATACGCAAACGTGACGTTCTGTCGGCAAACACGCAGGAAATGCCCGACCCTAGTCTTTGCATCACGAAGAGGCGAAAGACCTACGCAAGTTCGCGGCACTCGCCTGTGATCAGTGGGCGAGCGTGACCCTCGCTCCGGCTCTTTGCTGATTGGGCTACTGAAGAGACCATGGAGCATCGTCCGCTGGCTTCGTCGTTCTCTTCAATCGACTTCCTCAAAATTTTCAAACTCATATATTGACGCATTATGCCACACGTGGTCTTATTGGGAGTCATCGGGTCGCCTCCGTCAAGGGTCGAACCAACAGACCGCTTGAGTCATTTCATCGAGGAGCGAAAACGGCGTAGCGACCACACTCATTCGAACCGCAACCGTCAGGACGCGATCGAACGAGAAA
Source organism: uncultured Polyangiaceae bacterium (assembly GCA_964440025.1). Taxonomy (GTDB): domain Bacteria; phylum Myxococcota_A; class Polyangia; order Polyangiales; family Polyangiaceae; genus NIC37A-2. The sequence goes on from CAYTRQ010000025.1 coordinate 10,329, forward strand.
AGTCATCATGTGAGTAGAGACTTGCCATTGAGAAGATTCGAGCCCTCACCTCATAGAGAATGCGAATCCGATCAAAGGCACGAAGAAAACGGCGCGACGAGCACGCTCGTTGATTTGAGGCCCTCGTTGGGGCCGAGGGGCGAAGGAGCACCGTTTTTCTTGGCAATGAACTAGACACTTCTCACTATCACGAAGGGATATTGAGATGCGTTTACGAGAGAAACAGGGGCGCATCGAAACATCGGTGGGCAAGATTTAGCCAACGCTCGCCGCTCCCGTTTGCGGGAGAGCGACTGCGACCCCACGGAGGTGACGAGATGTATTCAAAAGCGGAGAAATCTGGTGAACGAAAGTCGTCATGTTCTAGTGGTCAACGATGATGAGGAGCAGGTACGGCACTGGTCCAAGACGTTGGCTGAGAGTTGGTCACTCGTGTCGGCTCCGTCACTCGAGTATGCCTGGCGCCGGACCGAAGCGCACGAGTGGCGAGAGGCTCCCTGCGACTATGTCGTTGTGGATTTCGACCTGCCGGACGGAGACGGGATCGACCTCCTTCCACGACTGGCGTCGCTCGAGCCGCGGCCACCGGTTGCCGTGATCAGCCGGCATTTGGGCGCTGCACGCTGCTTGTCACTGCGAGGTCATTGTACAATTGCGTTGACGAAACCGGTCGACGCCAGCGTGCTTCGTAATCTCTTCGAGATCCTCGAAGAGGCTCGCTCAGGCGACTCGACGGTCACTCGTTTCGCGACGCACTACCGCTTGAGTCCGCGGGAGCGGAGCCTGCTCAACTTGGCACTTCAAGAATTGACTAATGAAGAATCCGCCGAGCGGCTCGGTTGTGCCTATTCGACTGTGCGTAGCTATTGGAGTCGCATCTTTCACAAAGTTGGCTGTCATTGCGAACGAGATGTCATCGCTCGAGTGCTTCGATTCGCATTGAGTTCGACGACTTGACGCAGAGACGACCGGAGCTCCCAAGCGCTCGACGAATGATCACTCGGGATCACCCGTGAGATATTCGAGCGAGGTGACGCAGAAGTTGCTGATCTCAGACATCCCCTTGTGGTCAGCCACGAGTTGCCACGCCACCTGAAGCAGCTGGGTCGGATCGAGATCGTACCAGGAGCCGATGGAAGTCGCCCCGCCACTGCTTCCCCGGGGGGTTGAGGCAAGCGGAGGGGAGCCTGTTCCAGGTTGGGAGATGTGCGATGGCCCCAAGCGCAACGCAAGGCTCGTCAATCGGACAAGAGCGGTCGTGCAGGTCGACATGATGTCCCGATAAGTTTCTCGTCACCGGCAGACGTCGTCGCGACATTGCCCTCCGAGGTCGCGGTACCCGCCGGTGCACACATCGCCACGGCAGCATCGGGAGCCGTCTTCGCGACATCGGCCGCTCGCCGGTGCACACATCGCCACGGCAGCATCGGGAGCCGTCTTCGTGACATCGGCCGCTCGCCCGCCTAGCCTCTCCCAGCATGCCGCGCATTGTCATCCACGCCGGTCCCGGCAAGACGGGAAGCTCTGCAATTCAGCTTTGGTTGACCGAGCACCGGGAGGAACTGCGCGCCGAGGGGATCTACTACCCTGCCCACGAGACGGACGCGAACGGGGTCAGTTCTGGAAACCTCCGGCGTGTGCTGGATCGCCACGTGCCGGGAGACGTTCACGTTTCCCCAGAACTGGTGGCCGAGCTCCTCGCGGAGTTCGAGGAAACAGGATGTCACACCCTTCTTCTTTCGTCCGAGTTCTTCTTTCCCGTCCTTCCGGAGTTGGACCAAGAGTTTCCTAACGCGGAGTTTATCGCCTACCTCCGCGACCCGCTCGAAATGTTCGAGTCGAACTACAATCAGGGCGTGAAACGGCATGGATGTCGGGTGCGGCTTCAAGTTCCAGAGCGGATGCCGCTAGGACATATCGCGGCGCTGCGACGGTTCCGGCAAGCACGACCTGATTTGCGGGTCGACGTGAGGCCCTACTTGGACGAGGCATTCGTCGGGGGGAGCCTGCTTGCCGACTTTCTCTCAGCTATTGGTAGCCGTTTGGAGCCGGGAGAGGAGCGTCGAGTCAATCCCTCCTATAGCCCCGTTGCGCTCGAATTCATGCGGATAGCCAATAGCTTTCCCTTAGGGCCCCTGCGTCACCAGTTGGACGTGCTGTTGCAACGGGTAGCGCCGGCGAAGGAACCCTATTCTTTGATTCCGGAGGAGAAGTACCAGTCCCTCCGGGAGCAGGTTTCTGACGACCTGGCTCGGTTGACGAAGGAGCTCCGGTTGTTTCGGGTCGACGAACTTCCAGGACTTTTGCTTCAACGTTCTCAGCCTCGTTTCGTTCGACAGGAAGCAAGCAAGGAAGAATTGGCCTCTTTGGTCGACGACATGACCGCCGATTCCCAGGATGTGGTCTCGAAGCTACGACGGCTGATTGAGGCCAACCCGCATGTCGAGACGACGAGCTCGGTCTTCTTCGAGGCGCTCCAGCTCACTCCTCACGAACTCATTTCGGAGTCCGAGTTGTTCGCGCGAGATGCCGTACGAAACTTGGCGGAGCGCATCCATCAAAACGACAAGTGGCAGACGGCCGACATAGCTCGCGAGATCGCGCTCTTCATCGAAAAACATGGCGACATCTCACTTGCGTCCAGTGCAATGGCCGCTGCGCTAGAGTTGCGGCCGAGAGGCGAGGTCATCCGCCGAAAGCATGAGCAGCTACTCCGCCGAAAAAAGAAGCAGCTGCGCGCATCGAGTGGCGCCTCGAACAACCGCTCAAGCTAGAACGCCGGCTCCCGTCTTTTCAAGGAGGTCATGCGTCAGGGCGAAGTGTTTCGAGATGTCGCCCGCCCTCAGAGATGCCTCGCCAAGGCAATGTGCTCGTCGTCGATTCCGTACTCTTTCATGCGTCGCCATAAGGTGGAACGACTGATCCCCAGTGAGTCGGCTGCTTGCTGACGGTTGCCGGAGGCTCTTTCGAGAGCCCGAAAAATGCGGGCTGCGTCCCCTTCATAGGCATCGGCTCCGGAGTTGACCATGGCCGCTTCGCGCTGAGCGCGTACCTCGGCCGGCAAATCGGTTTCCGCCAATGTGGTCCCTTCCCCCATGAGATAGGCGTACTCGATCACGTTTTGGAGTTCGCGCACGTTTCCGGGCCAGTCATGGGCGGAAAGCGTTCGCAGTGCAGCTGGAGAAATGGATTCGACGCAACGCTGGCCCTTCATGCTCAGCTTTTCCAAAAAGAGGTTGGCCAAAGGTTCGATGTCTTCCTTCCGCTCGCGCAGCGCTGGGAGGAAGAGAGGAATGACCCTCAAGCGGTACATGAGATCTGCCCGGAAACGACCCGCCTCCACTTCCTGGCGCAAGGAGCGGTGAGTGGCCGAAACAATCCGTACGTCCACGGGGATAGCGCGAGTCCCCCCGAGGGGAAGCACCTGACGCTCCTGGGTGACGCGAAGTAGCTTGGCTTGGACTGGCAAGGGCAATTCGGCGACCTCGTCGAGGAACAAGGTTCCCCCGTTGGCCCGACGAAACATGCCCTCGGTGTCTCGGACTGCACCTGTGAACGCGCCCCTCTGGTGGCCAAACAGCTCGCTTTCCAGGAGCTGTTCTGGGAGCGCTGCACAGTTGATGGCTAAAAACGGCTTGTCCTTGCGCTGAGACAGAGAATGAATCGCTCGGGCGATGAGTTCTTTTCCGGACCCCGTCTCTCCTCGAACCAGAACGCTCGCATCCGATGGAGCCACGCGCTCCACGGTGCGCAGCAGTTTCTTCATGGCCTCACTGCCAGTGAGGATGCCGTGCTTCCTCGTCACGGTCCCAAGAATTTCACCCCGTGAGCGGAGGAAAAGCACGTGACCCAAGAGCCGTCCATTTTCGGCCAAAGGATGAGTAGTCACTAAGATGATGCGCTCCCCTTGAGGAGTCACTCGCGTGATCTCAGCCTTGGCTGCCTCGCCTCGAGCAAGCGCCTCGGCAACTGGGCGCTGCGCCGAGCGACCACAAAGTACGGAAGGAGCGCGCTCACCTACGGGAACGGTGCGCCCGATGAGATCCGCGACCTGGGGCGTACCAAAGAGAATGCGCAACTCTCGATCGAGAACCAACGCGGGTCCGACGCCTTCCTGGAGCGCCCAAAGCAGTAAACGTTCTCTCTCCGATGTGATGCTGGCTTTGGTCATGGCCGGGGCTTGAATGGCCGCACATTGCGCCACCGTGGGTTGGTCAAATGCCGAGGCTCGGTGAAACAAATTGAAATACTTGGAACGAAAAATTGAAACACATGAAACGTCAGATGCCCAGTCCCTCGACGCAAAACCATCGGAAAAACGGGAAATATTCAATGATTTCAGCGGCATTTTGTTTGGCACACCCGTTGCTCCAATAGGGAGGAACCGAAATTCTTCCCGAAAGGAATCACCCAATGACAGCGCCCCAGGTCCGCGGCTTCTTCGATCCAGATACCTCTACGGTCACCTACTTGGTTTTCGATGAGAGATCCCGTGATACGTTGGTAATCGACCCAGTCCTCGACTACGACGTCCTGCGCAGTCAGACCTCCACCGACTCAGCCGACCGGTTGATTGAAGCAGTGGAGCGCGAAGGACTCTTCGTGAAAGCAATCTTGGAAACCCACGCCCACGCCGATCACCTCTCGGCCGCTCGGTATCTGGCGGCCCATTTCGGCGTGCCGGTTGGGATCGGGCGAGACATCTCCAAGGTTCAGAAGACCTTCGCCAAGGTGTTCAATCTTCCGCAGAGCATTCGGCTCGATGGCTCACAATTCGACCGACTGCTGGATTCCGGAGTGGACTATCAGTTCGGCTCCCTCCAGGTGAAGCCGTTGAAGACACCAGGCCACACACCGGCGTGCCTCAGCTACCTCATTGGGGATGCCGTGTTCACCGGCGACGCTTTGTTCACGGAAGACTATGGAACAGGACGCGCGGACTTTCCTGCTGGATCCGCCCAAGACCTCTACCGATCGGTGACAGAGACTCTCTATCGTCTTCCCGAACAGACTCGAGTGTTCGTGGGCCACGACTATCGACCGGGCGGTCGCGAGGTGCGCTTCGAGAGCACAATTGGAATCGAAAAGCGCGAAAACGTACAGCTGCCTGCTAGTCGATCCGAGTCCGAGTTCGTGGAGTTTCGCAACCGCAGGGACAGCACGCTCAATCCACCGCGACTCATCTACCAGAGCATTCAAATCAATGCCTTTGGCGGCAGGCTTCCTGAACCAGAAGAAAACGGTCAACGCTATCTCAAGATACCGTTGAACGTTCGAGGATCGACTCGATAGTTCGCGTCCGCAAATGACGCGAACCAAACAAGCAACCAAGTGTTCACGATGGAAAACTTGACTCCTTTTGCAGCAACCCTCGGCGGCCTCCTCATCGGACTTTCCGCCTCTCTGATGCTCGTCCTGCATGGGCGCATCACAGGGATCTCTGGCATTGTAGGTCAAGTGCTGAAAGCTAGAAGCTCCCAGGCGGAAAGAGCCTTCGCACTTTGGTTTTTAGCGGGTTTGATCGTTGGCGGAATTCCCTTCGCTCTCTGGTTGCCGAGCCACTTCCAGCTCGGCATCGAACGCTCCACCCTTGCCCTGGTCGTAGCCGGATTGCTTGTCGGCTTCGGAACCCGATTGGGCTCTGGATGTACGAGCGGCCACGGAGTGTGTGGAATCAGTCGACTTTCTTGGCGTTCTCTGGTTGCCACAGCCGTATTCATTATGACCGGGGCTCTCACTGTGTTTATTGTGAGAACTCTCTTTGGAGGCACATTGTGAGACATTTTACGGTATTCATCAGTGGAGCTTTGTTTGCGGCCGGGTTGGCCGTCGCTGGCATGACCCAGCCGAGCAAGGTCGTTGGATTCCTGGACTTCTTCGGAAACTGGGACCCCAGCCTGGCCTTCGTGATGGGCGGCGCGATCTTGGCGCACTTTCCCACCTCGATTTGGATGAAACGGCGGGCGAGCCCCCTCTGGGGCGGATCCTTCCGGATCCCTACCCGACGCGACGTCGATGGGCGCTTACTGGGTGGAGCTGCTCTCTTCGGAGTCGGTTGGGGCTTGGGTGGCTTCTGCCCCGGGCCGGGCTTGGTGTCTTTGACGGCACTCTCTGCAGAGTCTTTCGCGTTCGTGCTGTCGATGATGGCTGGAATGATCTTGTTTGCAGCCGTAGACGGCGCGTTCGGCAAGTCAGAACGAGCTCACCAACGAACCGCCGGCCACGAGATCGAGGTCCGCGGTGGTTGAAACGAGTCCGGCGCTTGAGTTCCTGAGACGCTTCATCCCGTTGTTCGACGCATGCGCGAACTATGACCTCAAGCAATTGCGGAGCGACTTGATTGCTGGACTGACCACGGCGGTTCTTCTCGTTCCTCAAGGAATGGCCTACGCCCTTTTGGCTGGACTGCCGCCCGTTGTTGGTTTGTACGCTTCTTTGGTCCCCGCGATTGCCTACGCCTTCATCGGAACGTCCCGTCAGCTGTCCGTAGGCCCCGTTGCCATGGATTCCCTGCTGGTAGCGACCGGCGTGGGGGCAATCAGCGCGTCGGGGAGCACCGCCTACCTCGAAGCTGCTGTGCTTTTGGCTCTCATGGTCGGCGCTCTTCAAATCCTGTTCGGCGTGCTGCGCTTGGGGCTTGTCGTCAATTTTCTCTCACGTCCAGTGATGAGTGGCTTCACTTCCGCAGCGGCCATCCTCATCGCGCTGAGTCAACTCAAGCATCTGCTGGGCGTCCCCCTGGCGAGCACGACCACGGCCTGGGGGGTCTTTGCACAGCTGCCGGCGGCGCTCGCCGACTTCAGCCCTCTGACTTTGGTGGTGGGCATGACGGCTGTGATCGCCCTTGTTTCGCTCGAGAAGTATCTACCTCTGGTTCCCGCGCCGCTCCTCGTGGTGAGTCTGGGTACACTCGTCGTCGGATGGGGAGGGCTGGAGGGGCAAGTGGCGATCGTGGGCAACGTACCTCCAGGGTTGCCCGAGTTCTCTCTCCCCCACGTCGATTGGAGTCGCGTGACTCGCCTCCTGCCGGTTGCGCTTTCCATCGCCCTGGTCGCTTTCATGGAGGCTATCGCCGTGTCCGAGACCTATGCGCAAAAGCACAAGTACTCCTTGAGTGCCAACAGAGAACTGGTTGCTCTGGGCTCGGCAAACGTACTGGGCTCGCTCTTTTCGGGATACCCCGTGACGGGAGGATTCTCCCGTACCGCGGTCAACGCTCGAGGGGGCGCGCGCACTCAAGTCGCAGGCCTTGTGACGGTGCTGCTCGTGGGGTTGTCGCTCGTCTTTCTCACTCCACTATTTTACTACCTGCCCAAGGCTGCCCTGTCGGCAATCATCATCGTGGCGGTGTTTGGTCTGATCGATCTCGCCGAGGTTCAGCGTTTGAAGAAGATCAAGCGCTCCGATTTGGCTCTTCTGGGGATGACCTTCTTCGCAACGTTGGCTCTCGGAGCAGCACCTGGGCTGGGGGTCGGTGTGCTCGCATCGCTCGGGTGGTTCGTCTACCGCACAACTCGACCACATGTAGCCGTACTGGGGCGAATTCCTGGCTCAACCCAATTCCGCAACATCAAACGTTACCGGGGCCTTGTCACCTACCAGGGGATCCTCATCGTTCGCCTCGACGCCCAGTATTACTTCGGCAACGTTCATTTCTTGAAGGAGACGTTGGCAGAACTCGAAACGAAAATGCCGGAAGAGCTCAAAGCCGTCGTCTTGGACGCGTCTGCGATCAACGCCATCGATTCATCGGGAGAGGCGGCGCTACGACAACTCGACGAAGAATACTCGAATCGGGGAGTCAAGCTGTACCTGACTGGGGTGAAGGGACCAGTCCGCGATGTCCTGAGAGAATCGGGTCTCGAAGACAGCCTGGGGAAGGCTTGTCAATGTCTCTCCGTCCACGAAGCCCTCAGCATCCTCGATGCCCGTCCCCATCGTCCTCCTCAACGGTTCGGACGTCTGAATCCGGACGAGCCGTGAATGGAACCCTCGAGCAGCCAGGCGACGCTGTAGCGCGTTGGCCTCTTCAAGGCTGCAGCGTGAGCAGCCCGGGGCGGTATGGCAACAGCTCATAGCTCGTGTTGATGCTTGGATCACGTCCTTGGTACAAGAGCTCAAGGTGGCAAGGATCAACCTCCATCCTTTGGTCCGGGTCGTAGCGAACCAGATCCCCGTGGCTGATGTCGTTCGTCCATGCATCACCTTCAAAAGTCACGTTGGCGCGTCCGGCAAAGGGGTCGTTTTCGCTGGTCTTCAAGTCCGTCCACTCCCCCCCTAGATCGCTGGCTGTGAACGCGCTGAAGTAACGACCATTCGAACCGATGGACTCCATCAGCATGAGATACTCGTCGGAGCCCTTAAGGGAATAAACAGCCACGGCTTCGAAGAGCTCATTCGTCGAGCGGGACATGATGGTTTCGTGCGGACCAAAGGTTCCGGGAAAGTCTTCGATGGGCATCGAGGAGCGGTAGATCTCACCGTTGTCACCATTGAAGAATAGATAGCAGTCCGTGTCGTCGCAGATCAGATGTTGATCGATGGGACCGGTGCTGGAATTGGGGAGGCTTCCAGAATAGTTGTAAAGACTTTGTTCGGCCGACCAGCTCGAGGGATCCGTCGGATCGCTCGAAGTCGCGTAGCTAAACGATGTACTTCCCCACTGATAGGCGAGAACCCAGACGTCTTTCGGCTCGAAGTACAGCAGCGTGGGCGCCACGGAACTCCTGTCCATGGGCTGTTGAGAGGCGGTCGAGATCTCCGCCCAGTCGCCGAAAGTGAACATCGCGGCTCCCCAAGAGGTTCCGGTATCGTGGTTGGTCATGTAGACGATGTACTCGTCCTCATGCACGACCGCAGTGAAGTCCTTGAGCGAAACCCAGCCTTCTCGCGGCTGCGCTAGGGGGCCACTCGAGCTCCATGCGAAGCTATCGGGCAGCGGACAGGTTTCCCCTGGGTCACCGCCCCCGGTGCCTGAGTTCCCCCCGCCGGTCCCAGTGCCCCCTGAGCCGTAACCGCCGGTTGCTCCGTAACCTCCGCTTCCCGAGAGCTCGCCTGCTCCTCCGGTCTCCGCAGGAGCCCCGCCGCTCATCGTTTCACCACCGGCGGCCGTTCCTCCGCTACTTGGATCCCCACCGGAGCTTCCTCCCGCTGAGACAGCCCCGCTTCCGGACCCACCGGTCCGGTTTCCGCCGCTCCCCTGTTTGGTTGACGTGCCGCCGGAGCCGCTTCCACTAGTCGTTCCGCCAGTAGACATCGGCTCGGGCTCGCTCCCCCCGGTTCCACAAGCAGTGAGAAAGCCGGCAAAAAGTACAGTCTTGAAAGCGGTAGAAGATGTCAACATGGGGGTGCGTGAGGCATCGCGAGACCGATGCTCGATTCCTTTCCTGCGCTCACGGCAGTATGACCGACTCTCTTCCTCGGGGCAGAGGCGGAAGATGACCCCGCCCGGGTAGAATATTGCAGGCTAAGCACAGCAGAACACGTCGCAACAGAGCTTCACGAACTCGATAGCTTCAACTGTGACCGTGGGGAGAACGGAAAAGAGCCTCCGCGGAACACGCGTCTGCCGATGACTTCGCCCAAGCGACGGTAGCTTTCCCATTGTGCTTCGTCGAAGAACTGATCTCCGGTCGTCTGATGGGGGAACGCCGGATACTCTGATCGGTATTGTAACACATCGCTTGGTTCGGCACCGAGCAAGCTGGGCTTGATGTAGAGAAGCCAACCCGTCCGGGGAGGGACCCTTTCTGCACCTTCTGAAGGCCCCGTGTTTGAGAGTCCCGGATACTTCACGCGAGCTAGCGCCGCGCAGGCGCCCGACCATCCTTCTTCATTAGGTTTGAGCTGGTTGAGCGTACCGACTCCTCGCCCTCGAACACCAATCAGCGGCCTCAGCTCCTCATCCTCGAGGAACTCGATCTCAGCTCCGAAATCCAGGCGAGCCTTGCGCACAAGATTCCCCAAGCCCTCGAAGGTTCTCTGCGGATCGGCCTCCCCGTCGATGATGACAATCTTTTCCAAGCGGCGCCGGAGGAGCTCATAGCCGCCCATATTCTCGAAGTGCCCACCGTCGGAGAGATACCAAAGCCGATCCGACGTTCCCGAGAAACGCGCGAAAAGCTCTCTCAGCAAATACTGCTGAACCCAAAAGACCCATCCAAACAGAAGGCTGCACCGAAACTCGGGCCGCACCCCTGACCACCACCAATGACCCAGCCTGACATTGCTCAGGCCAAGCAAGAGAGAAAGGCCCACGTTCGTGCGCGAGCCGAGTCCCGTTGTGAACGCGGCGCCGGAGATCCCCAACCAACGACCCAGGCTCAGACGCTCACCAGGAAACTCGCCCTCCCGGCGTGACCGCACATCATCCGCCCACCGGCCCTGCGCCTCTTCGGGGAGACGGTCATGGTTGGCACCAAACACCTGGTAGGGGCTGTCCTCGTCAAGAGGATCAGGCGCCCGAGGATAAACACACACACTTCCGGCCTTGCCCTCCGCCTGAGCAGGTGTCTGATCCCACCGGAACACCGCATGGTGCCTCACACCAACGCTCAAGCCACAGGGGCCGATGGTCATTCCCACCCCACGACGGTCTGCTTGCTGCGTCTTACTTCGACCATCAATAGTCTCATTGATGGTCACATTGATGAGGTGCAGAGGAGCACCCAGCGAATAAGGATCTGACGACTTTTCCTCCGAAGCGGGCCACCGGAAATATTCTCCCAGGGGCACATCATCTCCCACAATGAGATGAGTGGCCACCTTCTTGGGGGCCGCCGGTGGTATCCCCCGCTGGGAACGTGTGACGCGGGGCACGCGAAGAACATTGCTGGCTCCGAGGAAAGCGCGCGTAATCCGTGCACTGTAGAGGGCAAGGTGAGTCGAGTTGTTGAGAAAACGACGCAGCGCCCCGACAGCGAGAAGGAAGATCACAAGCCCCAAAAGGGTGTGGCGTGCACCTCGCCTGAGCTCATCTAGCCTGTTGCCGGGCGATCCTGGATAGTGTGACGCAGCTTTCTCTGAGACTGCCCCGACCTCCAACGCGGGCAGCCAGGGGGCCTGGGCCTCCTCGTCCTGCTGTTTGCTGGCCTCCGGTGCTGAGCGCTCGGCAAGTCGTGCATAGACCCAGCGCGACTCGACGGCACCCGGCTCGCGGATATCCAGGCAAGGAGATGCCACAGCTGAGCCTGATCCACAGTCGGTATGGCGAGGAACGATCGGCCCCTTGGCTTGAAAAAAAATGACCTGCGCGAGCACCATTCCGACCATGACAAGAATCAGGAGGGCACCGAAGCCACCAACGTATTGGGCAACCGAGAGCAGCCATCCCGGGCGCTTCCCGTCGGGCCCCCTTCCTCGCTCCACCACCAGGCGCCGGGCGCCAGTAGCCAGAGCAGCCCCCAACGCCATGATAGCACTCATCAGTCCCTCCACTCCTTCCAGAGAGTGGGCGTAGATCGTGCGCGCCAAGGTATGCACTGTGCCGATCAACGCGAGCAAAGCAAAGCCGATCATGCCATTCTTCAGCCAAACCGACAGGCGGTGGCGCACGTATTGGTCGACATCAATACCCCACTCCTCATCCTCAGAATTGGCTTCCCCTTTTCTCGAACGTGATGACCCTTTCTCGTCATCCGCTGAAGCTTGATCTGGCTGACTCACAACTGACGCGCCAATGGAATCATCGGACCGTAATGTCTTCGCCTCCTCTCTTCCCCGCGCGAGAGCCCATGCAGAGAGCTGCAGGAGAACATCTGCAGCGACAATCCCGCAGACCAGACCGATCCAGTAGAACAAACGGCCTCTTTTCCCCTCTACCCACTCGTTCGGATCCCACCAGGGACCCGCAGGCCAGAACGCCGGGCCATAGGCCGCAATGATTCCACAAACAGCAAGGGCGGCAGCAACACATGCCAACACAACGAAAGAGATCTTTGTCTCGGACTGGGAACGCGCTCCACGGGGATGAGTCTTGACCGGGCAAACCCCCAGGTAATCGCCCCTGGTGCGCGCCGCCATGGTCATCGTCACGATGATCGCCAAGCTGTAGGCCGACAGACGGTGCCCCGCGTCGTGGAGCAAGACCGCACCCACCACCCCAGCCAATTGAACGAGTAGCGCGCCCGCCCAAATGAACTTTCTCTTCATGCTGGAAGACGACTCGTGAGGCAACAAGACGCTGCTTCCCGACAGAAAATACGACCATCCAATGGGCACGAGCCATGCCACCGCCAGCCCCGCGGACAGCAGGAAAACGGGACTCAGCAACACCCCATGTTGCGCCCCCCAGGCAATCCATCTGGCAGCAACCTCACGAAAGTCATCCCACAGCCCATACAGGCCAAAGGTGCCGAGATCCAAAGAAAGACCAAGCCCGATGATCATGGAAACAGTTACGGTCATCAGGGCGACCCAGTTGCGAGCAAGCACGGCCGCCCCCAGAAGCAGGTCTCCCGGACCTGCTGGAGCCAGGTAGGCTCCATTCTCGCGCAGGTAACGCATTTGTTCCGAGTCCGGCGCGAGCCGGGCCTTCACCGCGTGCCACGCTTGGTGCCCGTCCTGCCCCAAGAGCGCTCCGCCAACACTCGCCTCACCCGCCTGCGAACGCACGTCGGCGGGGCTTTGTGACGTGGTGAGATGCGTTTGAGAAGCAGGAGCCGTCCTACCACCTTCCATCGCTGAGTCCTCCCCCCTCCCGTCGTTTGCTGGAGCCGAAGCGAGTGGCTGGCGAGCGGGGAGAAACAGCGAGCCATAGAAGCCGCCAAAGTAACCACCACCCGAAACGGTGGAGAGGAAGTCGATTTCTTCTAGTAGGCCCTTTTCTCCCTTGCGGCTTTCCCCCGCAAGGGCCTGGAAGAGCCCTAAGGCAAAGGTCGCACTGCGCACTCCCCCTCCGGAAATGCCCACCCCCAAGAGTGAGTGGTGGTTGATAGACTCTTCTCCGCGACGCTTCTTCAGAAGCTCACGTTCTTCCTCGTATTGGGGGTAAGCCTCTTTGGAGACGTCCCTGCTCCTCTCATCCATGATGCCTCCGGTCATCTCACCTTGCGGTAGACAGGATCCGCCCAGTAGCCGGCTCGCCCTAAGGTAACCCTCTTCTCATGCAACGAGCAATGCGTGCGCGCCAGAGGCAAAATTTTCGAGAACCAACGAGGCCCTCTTCTTTCGAGGTCGAGGACGAAGAAGAACCCACCACCTCCATCAGCGGAAAGGATAAGTCAGGGAGCGAGACGCAAGGCATCCTGAATCATTTGCTCGACCTCACGGATGGCCCCTTCGCGATCGAGCACTTGGGTCCGTTCGATCTGGTCGAGCAACTCCTCTCCTCGGCCGAAGCTCACGTATTGGGAACCGCGGAGCATCGATGCGAACTCCGAGAGTCCGGCAGCGAACAAGAACTTATAGGACGGTTCCTCGCGGCGGTCCGAAACGGTGCGGGTCTGCACCAAGAGCTGACTCTCCGTGGATTCACTTTGCTTGTAGCGCAACCGGATCGACGCGTAGTCCTCGCCGGCAAGCGGTGCAAACTCCTCGCCGCTGGCCTCGTCGGCTTCGGCATCCAAAACCGCCTGAGGAATCGTTCCTTCGAGTGCCTCGGGTACCTCCTCGCTCGAACCAGCCGGGATGATCTCGTAGAGCGCCGTAACGCTCAAGCCAGCACCAAGCTCCCCCGCATCGACCGAATCATCAGAGAAAGACGCATCGGAAAGCACGCGATTCTCGTAACCGATCAACCGATATCCTTTGACATGCTCGGGATTGAATTCCACCTGGAGTTTGACGTCCTTGGCCATCGTCACGAGAGAGCCGGTCGCAGTGTGAATGAAGGCCCGCCGTGCCTCTTCCGGCCCGTCAATGTAAAAGTAGATACCGTTACCGTTATCGGC
>CAYTRQ010000026.1:0-24193 GCA_964440025.1 uncultured Polyangiaceae bacterium
ACCCACTTCTGGGAGTGCTTCGAAACCGCTCGAAACGTGAGTTGCCGAGGCACTGATGCGCGTGGGCTCATTCGGACTGAGTCGAACAATCTCCCAGGCCCACCGTCCACTGCTCTGGTCCCCCTTCAAGACTCAAGGGAAGAGATCGCCCTGGCAGAGGAACTGGTTGGTCTTTCTCGAGACGGCGCGGGTGAACGCCAGTGGTCCGAGCGACAATCTCTTGCCAGGCAACCCGTGGTTTCCCCGTCACAACGAGGCATTGAGGGGCGCTCTCGTCGTCTACCTCCTCATAAGTGAATTCATAGGCGCGCGCGCCAAATTCGGCCTTGAAGCCTGGAGGTGATTGACGCTTGTCCAGCTTGTAGCCGCGCTTTTCGAAGTGTTCCCACGCCTGAGTCCAGGGCATCTGTGCCAGCTGCTTTCCCGTACAACGAATGACCTTGTCGCTCTGTGGGTGCTCATAGCCCTGGCCCTTCGGGCAATTCGGATCGCCCTGCGCCTCGAGCTGGGCGAGTTCCTCCGGCGAAAGCTTCTTGCGTTCGGGCTGGCTTGCGCGCTCCTCGAGCGCTTCCAGATGGGCCGAGACCTGCCGCTTGGCGTCACGGATGTCCGCGACCTCCTGGGCACGATCGGCCTTTTCGCATGCTGCCAGCGTTTGATTGACCAAGGAAAGGGCGTTTTCCACACTTTCGATGTCCGTCTTGTCCATGTCGAGAAGTGCCTTCTGGGACGTCTGCATTTCCGCGTGGCACTTCTTGACCTTGGCATTGTCGCAGCCCAGGACCATGAGCGCACATCCGAGCACCAAAACGCCTCTCGTCACGCTCCCAAGAAAGTGACGCCCATCGACAGCGTTCCAATTGACAAACACATCCGGACAGAGCCGCGGCGTCGCGCGAGCTCGCTTCCCCTGTTGTCCCTCGTGAGAGCGCGCGACGCGCCAGCAAACTTTTGACATCAATTCTCCTGGGCTCCCCACAGCAGCCGGGCGATCGGGCTGTTTTCCCCACTTTCGTCGACAAATCCGCATCGCTCTCCTCACCGTCATCGGAGCGGTACCGTAAGCCAGAACCCGGCCCCAAGAAAGCGTTGGAGTCCTTGTACCCAAACATTTGTTTAGTATCCTGCCGGCCCTGATGTCTTCCCCTGTAGGCCGCCCCCCCAGCAGACCTTGGAATCACCCGGGAGGAGTCGAATGGGTCACGCAAAGCTGGCTCAAGAGCGGGCGAGTCCGCCCCTGCCTCGCGGCCGAGCGTCTGTTGCCCGAGCGACCTCCGCGCTGCATGCCTCTTCCCTCCCTCCATCCAGGACTCCAGCAGGCACTTGCCGCTCGCGGAATCACTCAGCTCTACGACCACCAGCTCGAGGCGCTCCAGGGAGCTCGTTCCAGACACCATGTGGTCATCGCTACACCAACAGCGAGCGGCAAGAGCCTTTGTTTTCATCTGCCGGTCGTCGAGGCTCTGGTTGACGATCGGCACGCTTCAGCCCTTTTTCTTTATCCGACCAAGGCCCTGAGCCGCGACCAAGAACACGCCTTTCATTCTCTGCTTGCTGACGCAAGCTTCGACACCTCGATCCCCACGATCGTCTTCGATGGGGATACGCCCGGCGACGTCCGACAAAAAGCTCGTCACAACGGCCGAGTGATTCTCACCAACCCGGACATGCTCCATTCGGGGATCCTTCCCAATCACAACAAATGGGCCAGCTTTTTCCAAGGACTCCAATACGTCGTCCTCGATGAAATGCACACCTATCGCGGCATTTTTGGGTCACATATGGCTCATGTAATCGCCCGTCTCAAACGGATATGCGCCTTCCATGGCAGCTCCCCCACCTTCATCGGGGCCACGGCAACTATCGGCAATCCCAGGGAGCACGCATGTCGCCTCCTGGGCACCCCAGCGTCGACCGTCAAGCTCGTCGAACGCTCTGGGGCACCTCAATCCCGGCGCCAAGTGTTCATCTACAATCCACCGATCGTCAACGAGGATCTCGGCGTCCGCGGTAGTAGTCTCAAGGCCGCCGTGCGACTGGCGGGAGACATGGTCCAAGCTAAGGTCCCCACGATCCTCTTCGGACCGTCCCGCAACTCGGTCGAAGTCATGCTCAAGTACCTCCGTCAGCGATGCGTCCAGACGCTTCAGGATAGCGGCATCGACGTCAACCGCGCGATTATGGGCTATCGGGGAGGATACCTGCCAGCAATGCGGAGAGACATCGAACGGGGACTCCGCACGGGAGAGATCCTCTGCGTCGTGGCAACCAATGCGCTCGAGTTGGGGATCGATATCGGAGATCTCGATTGCGTCATTTGTGCCGGCTACCCGGGTTCGGTCGCCGGGACTTGGCAGCGATTCGGACGGGCCGGGCGACGGGGCAAGAGCTCTGCTCTCGTTCTTGTGTGTGGCAGCGGAGCTATCGACCAGTACCTGGCCAGCACGCCCGAGTATTTACTCGAAGGCTCGGCCGAGCAGGCCCTCATTGATCCTCAAAACACGGAAATTCTCATCCAACATCTCAAGTGTGCCGCCTTCGAGGCTCCCTTTGTTCTCAGCGCGCCCGGTCCTCGCCTCAGTGCTCCAAAAGGAGCAGAAGGAGAAGCTTACGCCGAGCTGGACGCGGACAGCACCCGCGACGCTCTGGAATATCTCAGGGGGCTAGGCCTCCTCCATGCAACATCGGGAAAGTACCACTGGTCCGGAGAAGCCTTTCCTGCCAGCCATGTCTCTTTGAGAAATATCGGCTGGGATAACTTTGTCATCATCGAAAGGGAGACACCCCACCTCGCCGAAGCCACTCGAACATCCAGCGAAAAAACCATCGGCGAGCTCGACTATCGCGCCACCCACACAATGCTTCACGTCCAAGCTATCTATCAACAAGATGCGGAACAATACCAGGTCGAGCACCTCGACTTCGACAATCACAAAGCCTACGTGCGCCGAGTCGAGCCCGACTACTTCACGACGGCCTTAACGTACCGCACCGTGGACATCTTGGATCCTTTCGACGAACGCGGCTTTCTCTGCGAGCAGCCCACGACAGATCCCAACCGGGATCCACAGGCGCTCCCTCAACCCCTTCCTCAACAGCGGAGCACCGAACCCCCCGAGCACCCAGAGAGGCGCAATGAGGTCGCTCTCGGCACTGTCGCTCGTGCTCCCGACGAACCGTCCACCGATTCGCGGGGGGACTCCCTCGCGAGCCAACCCCCATCAAGCCGCGTCCTCGAAGGATGGGGCGACGTCAAAGTCCTCGAAAAAGTCACGGGCTACAAGAAGATCAAATTCTTCACCCATGAAAACGCTGGATACGGAGACGTGCATCTCCCGGAAATGGAGATGCACACCACCAGCTATTGGCTCACCCTCCCGGAAACCTTCATCGAAGAGATCGGCATGGCCCGTCCCCTCGTGATCGAGGCTTTGCGTAGCATAGGACGTGCCCTCGAAACCGTCGCGACGGTCCATCTCATGTGCGATCCACGAGACATCAACCGCACCGTAGGAGACAGCTGTTCAAAAGAAGCCGGCGCTCGCTCGAAAACTCTCTTCCTCTTCGACAGCGCACCAGGGGGAGTGGGGCTCGCGGAACGGATCTATCGGTGCCTGCCCGAACTTCTCGAACAGGCTCGAGCGCTGATTGCCGCCTGCTCCTGCGAAAACGGGTGTCCCGCCTGCATCGGACCACCCGGAGAAGTCGAGCCCGGCAAGCAGCCCACCTCGGCCACCCTGGCTCGGGCGAAAGCGAATCCTCTCGGTTCCAACGAGGTCTTCGCCCCAACGGTCTCTCGGAGAGAGCAAGCACTGACGCTCATTCGTCAATTCGGGATCCTTGCTCAGCGCCAGCTCCATTGAGCTCGGCAGTATCGGGCTCGGCTGTCTCGGGCTCGGCTGTCTCGGGCTCGGCAGTCTCGGGCTCGGCTGTCTCGGGACGGGCGGTGTCGGGACGGGCGGTGTCGACGGCGGCGCCCTCTGGCACAGAGCGTTCTGATGGAGCACTACCAGGGACGATGAGCGGCACCGGCGAGTTGGGTCCGCTCTGCTTGATAGCCCGGAAACATTCCTCGAGCGACAAACGACGTGGACCAAAGATCGTCGCATCAGCCGCGTCGGCATCCATGAGTTGCGAAGGTTGATCCACGCCGAAATCATCGGGGTGACCTGGCAGATTCAAGAGCACGTGACCAAGCTCGTGCGCGAGGGTCATCGATCGAGAAAGCGCGCGAATCCCCGAACGATCCACAATGAGAGCGTTTTGCAGACTCCCCCCCTCGTTGAAGATGAATGATTCACCGATCCTGCCAAGTCCAGCAAACTCGGGAACGACGACGATATCGATGGTGGCCGGATCATGATCCTGAATCGCCCGCAGCAAGGTTCTCTCCTCGAGCGTGCCTGCGGCCGCATCGAGATCATCAAAGTGTTCGATCCCATCACCAAAGTCGACTTCCCCGAGACAGACCGGCATGGTCGGATCTGAACTGAGCCCTTCGGCCCCAGAAGAAAGAGGAACTGGCTGCCCACGTTGATCAGTGAGCAAAATATCAAATGTCGGCAGGGCCGAACTCTCCACTTGGGCGTTGCGAAAGAGCTGGGCAAGGTACCCTCGAGCTTTCAGTCGCTGTTGCAGGCCCGATGCAACCTCGTAGGGAGTCGCTCCTGGTGCAATCCTGTGGACCAGCACCCCGCTCGGAGCTGTCACCTTGAACTCGCCTCCTGACGCTCGAACTCCCAATCGGCAACCTACCGCGAGGAGACTGAGACGCGGTGGATCGATTACCTGGATATCCAGCTGCTTCTCCGTGCCGAGATGCCACCCACACTGACCGAGGGCAGCCGAGGCGTCGCCGAGTGCCTCTCGCATCACCGCGAGTGCCTCGTCGTCGCTCGTGCCAACCGCCGGAGGTCCCCCCACGTACGTGCGCAGGATCCGGGTTCGCGTCGTCACTCGGTAGCGGGGGTAGTCGAGCTCTCTCGGGCCGGCCACGGGGATCCGCTCGGTCTTGGCGGAGGCCTGGAGCACGACGTTCCCTCCGACCTGACCGATCAGGCTGCGCTCCGTGATGGCGGGGTGCCGCCGATCCAACGGTCCAGCGACAAGACGCAACGGCCCAGAACGGGCGCAAGCTTGATCCCGAGACAACTCCTCCGGACAGCGCACGGAGTGCAGAGGAACTCGAGTCAGCGAGTCGAGGTGCTGGCCGGTCCGGGTCAGGCTCGTCAACCCAACCGTTTCAGGCACATTTTCCGGTGAACCGACCGCTAAGATGGTGAATTCTTCGCTTTTCCTCGCCGTGGGGGAGGAAGAGTCTCCAGCATGCCGCACGCCAAGTTCAGGAGGCAACCCACGGCTAATGACAAGCCGCTTGAGTGGTCCGGTTTCTCGTTCGAGCCCAGAAAACCTCAGCTGCAGCCTCGATGGGTCTGAGCGCTCTGCTTCCGAGCGTGCTCCAGAACGAGCGGGCGGATCCGCTGCCTTCCGGGCAGCCCCGCGAGATTCGGCGCGGACCTGCACCGCCAAGAGGAGCAGGAGAGCGCACGCCTTCGTCGACCAGAATTGCATCGAGATTTCAAGGTAGAACGCATCCCATCACGCCGAAAGGGTGGCGACAGAGGCCGTCGTCGGAGCAAAAGGGGCTGTCGCCCATGGATTTTCCGCGAATCTGTCGCCCAGAAGCACTCGGCGCGCTATCAGGGGCGCATGATGACCGAGGAGGAGTACGTCAGCTTGGCGACACGCGAACTCAAATGGCTGATTTCCGCGCTCGATGCCGCGGAAAGCGACGACCTGGAGGCCGAGCTGGAAAGCGACATCATTACCATCGAGCTTCCAGACTGCCCGGACTACGTGATCAACTCACATCGCGCGGCACGTCAGATCTGGATGGCCGCCAATCGCGCCGCGTGGCACTTCGACTACGATCGCGACCAAGACCGCTGGATCTCCGAAAAGACAGGCGAAGAGCTGTGGGCCACACTCAATCGTGCCCTCAGGCAGCAGCTTCCGGATATTCCCCCGCTCGTTCGGCCGTCGGACTCCTGAGCGAGCCTGGCACGAACCCCCGACAACCGCTCGGTCCTTCTCACCAACGAAGGGCCCCGAGGGAGGCATCGAGACATCAAAGCGAGCCATGGTCTCGGTCCCCCAGGGCGGGCCCTTACGTTTGCTGAAATGCGCGGGGTTTCCTATAGCCGAAGACCCCATGAGCAGCCCTTTCGAAAAGGTTCCGCCCCAGGTCGATTTCTCAGCCCAAGAACTTGAGATCCTCGAGCTGTGGGAGAGGCTCGACGCCTTCACCCAATCCAACCGCCGCCGCGAAGGACAGAAGAAGCCTTACGTCTTCTATGACGGACCTCCATTTGCCACCGGAACCCCGCACTACGGGCACCTCCTCGCTGGGACCATCAAGGACATCGTCCCGCGTTATTGGAATATGCGAGGTCACCCTGTTGAACGTCGATTTGGGTGGGATTGCCACGGACTTCCCATCGAAGCCCTCGCTCAGGAAGCCCTCGGCCTAGCAGGAACACCCCAGATTCTGGAACGGGGGGTCGACGTCTTCAACGAGCAGTGTCGTTCGATGGTGCAAACCTATGTGACCGAGTGGCGCAAAACCGTGACGCGCATGGGGCGTTGGGTCGATTTCGACAACGACTACAAAACGATGGATGCGAGTTTCATGGAGACGGTTTGGTGGGTCTTCAAGAAGCTCTGGGAGCAAGGACGCGTCTACAAAAGCTATCGCATCATGCCCTACAGTTGGCGACTCACAACGCCTTTGTCAAACTTCGAGGCAAACGCCAACTACAAGGAGGTACAAGATCCTGCCATCACAGTACGCTTTCGGGTCTCCACACTACCTCCCTCCACGACCCCGAATATTCATGCCGGCACGATCGAGCCGAACACCGACAGCGCTCGTCCTCATCCCGACACCAACCAGGCAGGGATCCTGCGCGATGCACTGGTCCAAGGGCGTCTTTTCCTTCTCGCCTGGACCACAACACCCTGGACCCTTCCCAGCAATTTGGCGCTCTGTGTCGGTCCTCAGATCGAGTACGTCGCAGTCCGCCAGCAAGGCGACCAGGACGTCTATCTTCTCGCGGCGGATCTCGTCGACAGCGTTTTCAGGAAAAAGACTGTCGATGTTGTGGCAAGACTCAGTGGTGACGATCTCGAGAAAACGACCTATGAGCCCTTGTTTCCCTACTTCAAAGAGAGGGCCAACTGCTTCAAGGTGCTTGTTGGGGATTTCGTCACCACATCGAACGGCACCGGCATCGTGCACCTCGCTCCGGCCTACGGTGAGGACGACTTCGTCACGTGCCAAAAGGCAGGGATCGAACTCGTGGACCCGCTGGATGCCGAGGCGCGCTTTACCGATGTCACACCGGAATACTCAGGTCAGTTCTGCAAGGATGCTGACAAGCCAATCATCGCGGATCTCAAGTCTCGCGGCCAACTGGTCAAACAAGAAACCGTCGTCCATAGCTACCCCTACGACGATCGAACCGATACTCCACTGATCTACCGAGCTATCGAAGCCTGGTATGTACGCGTGACCGACCTGCGCCAAGATCTGGTGGCTCAAAACGAGACCGTCGGTTGGGTTCCCGAGGCAGTCGGAAAAAATCGTTTTGGCAACTGGCTCAAGGAAGCCAACGACTGGAATATCAGCCGCAATCGTTTTTGGGGAAGCTGCATTCCCGTTTGGATCAACGAAGACGATCCACAAGACATGATCTGCGTGGGATCCATCGCCGAGCTCGAAAAGCTCAGCGGCACCCGCGTCGATGACCTCCACAAGCATGTCGTTGACCAAGTCATCATCGAAAACGATGGGAAAAAGTACCGACGCACCCCGGAGGTGCTCGACTGTTGGTTCGAGTCCGGGGCCATGCCCTATGCACAGCAGCACTATCCGTTTGAGCCCGGAGATGCGCCGAATGGAGATGGCAGTGATGAACGTTTTCAATCGTTCTTTCCCGCGCAGTTCATTGCCGAAGGGCTCGATCAGACGCGAGGTTGGTTCTATACGTTGATCGTTTTGGGCACGGCACTGTTCGGCCGTTGTCCTTATCAGAACGTGATCGTCAACGGGCTCATTCTGGCCGAAGACGGTCAGAAGATGTCGAAGCGCAGAAAGAACTATCCAGATCCCAGCGAAACACTGCGTCGATACGGTGCCGACGCGTTGCGCGCGTATATGATCGACTCCCCCGTGGTCCGGGGAGAGCCGCTCCGTTTTTCGGAGAAGGGACTCAAGGAAATCGTTCGAACCGTGGTTCTCCCCTACTGGAATGCGCTTTCCTTTTTCTCGACCTACGCAAGGTTGGACGAATTCGATCCTGCAGACACACAGCGCTTCCCTTCCGTTGCCGGCAAAGAAAGACCTCAGAACGATCGATGGATCCTCAGCGTCCTTCAATCCCTAGTTCGAGACGTCAATAGCGAGATGGAGGGGTACAGGCTCTACAACGTGGTTCCACGCCTCGTTTCCTTCATTGATGATCTCACGAACTGGTACATCCGGCTATCTCGTGCTCGATTCTGGAAAGGAGACGACCCAGAAGATCAGGCGTCTGCCTATCACACCCTATATGAAGTACTTGTGACCTTCTCCAAGGTCCTCGCGCCGTTCATGCCCTTCATCACTGAGGTCATCTACCAGAAGCTCGTCCCACCGGTCCGACCCTCGGCGCCGACAAGCGTACACTTTTGCGACTATCCGACCGAATCAAAGGAGCTCATCGACCCCGAACTGGAGGAATGCGTGAGCATCGCCAGGCGAATCGTGACCTTGGGCCGCAAACTAAGGGAGGATCATCGGATCAAGGTACGACAACCCCTCCCGCGACTCACCGTCGTCCACCGAGATCCTCCACTCAGGGAGCGAGCCCTCAGCATGAAAGAACTGATCGCGAGCGAGCTCAATGTCAAAAACGTCGAGGTTTCTTCCGACGAAAGACAGTTCACGGAGGTCAGCATCAAACCGAACTTCCCCACCCTGGGTAAACGCTGCGGCAAGAAACTCGGGACCATCAAGAAGGTTTTGGCCACATGGGGCACTGAGGAGCTGTCAATCCTCGAAGCCGGGAACACAATCGAAGTCGAAGGAGAACAGCTGTCCCTGGCCGATGTCATTCTACAAAGAAGAGCACGAGGGGACGCCGCCGTGGCCACGGATAGCGACGTGACGGTAGCGCTTGACACGGCGCTCTCTCCCAGCCTGATCGCCGAAGGGCACGCCCGCGAGTTCATCAGTCAGCTACAAAACCAACGTAAAGCGGCTGGCTTCGAGGTGTCGGATCGGATCGAAGTCGTTTTTTCTTGTCGAGACGCGGAGATGACGAAGGCAGTCAACGACCACCGGGAGATGATCTCCAAAGAAGTGCTCGCCTTATCGCTGACGTCCGGAACTTGTTCCGCCGCTGCGGCGCAGATCGAAGTCAATGGTCACCCGCTCTGTGTCGATATGCGACGCTGCTAGTGCTGCGACCACATAAAGGTGGTCGGTAGGGAGACCACTTTTCTCTCGAAATCATTCATCTTCCTCCGGTCGGTCGCAGCACAAAAACCAGCAAAAAAGCCGAGGCAAAGACGTACCCGAGCGCGGTTTCGAAGCCGACCTCACCCACTTCTGGGAGGGCTTCGAAACCGCTCGAAACGTGAGTTGCCGAGGCACTAGAACGCAAGTCAAAACCCCGAAGGAGCTCGGAGACGTTCCCATCAGAAATCCGGCACATCGAACACTGGGAAAGGCTCCACCCAGGCTCGCCTCATCCGCCCCCGGTTGAGCCTCGGCGGGGGATTTCCAGGTTGTGAGAGATGCTCGAAGACCCGCCAGAACGCCGGATGGAGAGACTCCGGAGAAGCCCAGCCGGTTCACCCTCGCGGTAGAGACCACCCATCACACAAACCCCATCTGCCCCCGCGGCAAGACACTCGGCCGCATTTGCCGAGTCGACGCCTCCCAAACAGTAAAGCCCGAGCTTTTCATGGCGAGCCTTGAGCTCTCCGGCCCGCCGAGAAAACCCGGCCAGCCCCAGAGGCTCACGTCCCTTTCTGCCTGCGCAGACAGGAGAGACGAAAAGATGGGTACAAGCCAACAGCTGTTCATCGGAAAGCGCGTCGGCGTCATGATGCGCGCGAGAGATCCACGAAAGTCCCGCATTTCGGGCCTGGGTGGACGATGCAGCGCCAGAGGATCGCAAATGGATCCCATCTGCCCCCAAAGAAAGCGCCAGCTCGAGCGGCTCCGCAACCACGAAAAATTGGCCCGTTCGTCGAGTGACCTCCCTCAGCTGCCGGCCCGCAGCCGAGCGCAGGTCCCAAGATAGCTCGCGATCACGCAACACCACAGCTACCTCGGAGGACTTTGCGTCCGCACACACCTGACTCATCGTTTCTACGCTCTCGGGACGAGCCAACAGATCGGAGATGAGCACGAGGCTTGGACTCATGAGAAATCCATATTTTCACTGGGGGTCGCCCTGAGCGGACGGACGAGGCGATCGCCGGAGGAGCAGCACCCACGTCACTCCGCCGGCCAAAAGCGCTCCCGCCGCGTCGGCGAACCAGTCCCACAGATCCGCCGTTCGATGGGGAAGGAGGAATTGCCACCCCTCGAGCAGACCTCCGGCGAGGATTGCTGTGAGAACACTGAAAACGACAACCGTGGAGGAGCTCAAATGAGGGCGGATGAACCGAATGGCCCGTAGATGCGTCCACTGCATCACCCCAAAGCCCAAAGCATGCATGATTTTGTCTTTGAGGTTCAGCTCCCACCCCGCCATCGGCTCTCCCGGAATCGATCCCATGCCGAAGGCGAAGAGGGCATAGATCAGTGCCGGAAGTACGTGGAGCGTCCAGCCAGGCCGGAGAATTCCCCCGGCGTTCACCTTCACTCGATGAGTCCTTCCGTGGGACTGGACGCGTGGGCGTGCAACCGACGTGACATCCGACCAGCCAAAAACGCTTTTCTTCCCGAAGTCACCCCCTCACGCATGGCTTCGGCCATGAGCACGGGATCCTTTGCATGGGCAATCGCCGTATTCATCAGGAGACCGTCACACCCCAGCTCCATAGCAACGGCGGCGTCACTGGCGGTACCCACCCCCGCATCGACGATAACGGGCACATTGGCCTGTTCGATAATGATACGAAGGTTGTAGGGATTGCGGATCCCCAGCCCGGAACCAATCGGAGCGGCCAGCGGCATGACGGCAGCACACCCGATGTCTTCGAGCTTTTTGCAAACGATCGGATCGTCGATGCAATAGGGCAGCACCGTGAATCCTTCCTTCACGAGGATTTTGGCGGCTTCCAGCGTCTGTTCATTGTCCGGATAGAGGGTTTTGGGATCTCCGATCACCTCCAGTTTGACCATCTCCGCGATACCTAACTCCCGGGCAAGCCGCAAAGTACGCAGTGCTTCTTCCGCAGTGTAGCAGCCGGCCGTGTTGGGCAGCAGAGTCCAGCGCCCAGAACCGAGCAAGTTCATCAGCGATCCGGCGCTCTTGTCCGTGAGGTCGACCCGGCGCAGGGCCACGGTCACCATCTCCGCACCTGAAGCGACGAGGGCAGCTTCGGTCTGCTCGACGCTCTCGTATTTGCCAGTCCCAACGATGAGCCTGGAACCAAACGAGTGCTTCCCGAAAACAAGGGGGTCTTCCTTCGCCGTCATGTCCGAAATCCTGCCTTCCGCCCGTGCGCCTCGCCTCCTTCGACCGATCCAGCAAATGCTTCCGCCAGGGAAAGGACGAAAAGCTCTCCGCGTAGATTTTCCGCGTAGAGAAGGCCACTCTCCACCTTCACACGCGTTACTTTGGCGACGTTGAGCCCCACTCCTCCCGAGGCTACGTGGAAAGTCAGCGTTCGGTCCTCGGCTGCCACGGACCATTCGCCCTCTGGTTTGGCGTGAGCAGCATCCAGCAGGGCCCTGAGGTGCGAATCATTCATGCGCCGGAGCGTTGTCGGTCACCTCCACCTCGTCAAGGGACCCGCTTGCTCGCGGCCACCAGCGATTTTGGATTCGTGCCCACCGCCGGAAGAGCGCTCGAGGCTCTCCTGGTTGGTGCTCTCCTTGTGGGAGAGTAAAAGGCCTTCATGGGCCGCAAAATTCTCGTCACGGGTGTCGCTGGCTTCATCGGCAGCCATCTTGCTCGCAGCCTTGTCGATCGCGGCGACTGTGTCGTGGGACTCGACAACTTCTGTGACTACTATGATCCAGCTAGGAAGAAGAAAAATATCGAGGGGATCCGGCAGGCAGCCGGGGATTTCTCCCTGATCGAAGGTGACATCCGCGATCGCAGGCTGGTGGACCAAATCATGTCGGCTCATCGCTTCCACGGAGTGGCACATCTGGCCGCAATGGCCGGGGTACGAGCGTCAGCCGAAGAGCCGTGGCTCTACTATGACGTGAACCTGACAGGAACTCTCAATCTTCTCGATGCCGCCGCGAGACAAGGTCGGCCCAATTTCGTCTTGGCAAGCACCTCATCTGCCTACGGCCGGACCGAACGAATCCCATTCCGAGAAGACGACCCCGCCGACCGGCCCCTTGCCCCCTACCCAGCCAGCAAACGCTCCGCTGAGCTCCTCGGGCACAGCTACCATCATCTTCACGGCCTCGACGTGACTGCGTTGCGCTTCTTCACTGTCTATGGTCCCGCCGGGCGCCCGGATATGATGGCTTACTTGGTCCTCGAAAGCATACGCTCCCAACGCCCGATTCCTCTCTACAACGGAGGGCACATGTACCGGGACTGGACCTATGTCGATGACGTCGTGCGAGGCATCGAGAGCGCGCTGGAACACCGACTCGGCTACGAGATCATCAACATCGGCTGTGGCCGGCCGGTCTACCTCCGGGACTTCGTCAGCGCTCTGGAACGCCTTTCAGGAAAAAAGGCACAACTCGAAAGCGCACCGATGATGGCCGCCGACGTCTCGTACACCTTCGCGAATATCGACAAGGCGCGCCGGCTGCTCGGCTACGAGCCGACAGTGCCCTTCGAAGAAGGGACCCGCCGGCTCTACCACTGGTTTACGAAAAACGTGGGCTCTCTCGAATGAAAACGCTCACCCTTGAGCCATTGCAGCGACTTCCGAAGCGAAGTCGTCCCCAGCAGGCTGTTCGATGCCCTCACCTCGCTCGTAGCGGACGAAGGGGAGCAGCTCGATGCTCCCTCCAGCTGCTTTCTCCACTTCCCGGCGGAGTTCATCGACGGTCTTCTTCGACTCGATCACACTAGGCTGCTCGAGCAGGCAGATCTCCTTGGCCCACTTGGCGACCTTCCCTTCGATCACCTTGCTTCGGCGCTCCGCTGGCACTTTGCCCTCTTCTTCAAGCTGGGCTTCGAAGATCTTGGCCTGCGCAGACTTATCCGCCTCTGGGACATCGCTGACCCGCAGATATGAGGGCGCCATCGCAGCAATCTGCATCGCAACGCCTTCGATGAATTCCTTGGCCTGAGTCGTTGTGGAAGGGCTGTCCGTCTTGGCTCCTACGAGCACAGCGATCTTTCCTCCCATGTGCACGTAGCTGGCGACGGTGCCCTCGCCCTCGACACGGACCCGGTCCCAACGACGAACGGCAATATTTTCACCGAGCCGGCCGACCAAGGCAGTCCGATGATCCTCGATGGTTCCCTCACCTCCCGGAAAAGGAAGTGAGCCGAGGTCGGCACCATCGTCAGCGTCCATTGCGACGTCGACCACTTTCTCAACGAAAGCCAAGAAGTCCTCGTTGCGCGCCGCAAAGTCGGTCTGAATGTTGACCTCGGCAATGACTGCGCTCTTGTTGTCCGGAGCCACACGAGTCGAGACGACCCCCTCGGCGGCCACCTTGCTTGCGCGCTTTGCACTCTTGGCCAAGCCCTTCTTGAGGATGACCTCAACGGCCTTATCCATGTCGCCTTCCGCTTCGACCAAAGCGGAGCGACAATCATTGAGCCCAGCTTGCGTGCGCTCGCGGAGCTCCTTGACTTGCTGCATGTTCACCTGAGCCATGGTGTTGTCCTGCCTTTTTTCTTGATGGTGGCGGTGGAAAGTCTCGTCCTCCGCTCAGGCGCGGGGACGACCCGAATAGATAACCTGTGCGTCCGATCCCTTGTCCGCTGGCTTGGCGGATTCCCGACCGTTGTCTCGACGGCGTGACGCGCCATGAACGCACGCATCGGCGACCGCGGAAGTCAGAAGACGAATCGACCGAATCGCATCGTCATTTCCTGGAATCACCCAATCGAGCAGATCCGGATCGCAGTTGGTATCGGCAATCGCTACGATCGGGATCCCCAGTTTCCGCGCCTCGCGCACCGCGATCGTCTCCTGGGCTGTATCGATGATGAACAGCGCCTGGGGGACGGTGTTCATCCCCTTCATTCCCCCAATGTATTTTTCAAGACGAGCACGTTCCTTGTCCAGCTGGACCGTCTCCTTCTTGAGAAGTTGCTCGTAGGTCCCATCCTCGCGCATTCTCTCCAAGGTTCGCAAGCGGTCGAGCCCCAACTTCATCGTGCGGAAGTTCGTGAGCGTGCCCCCCAACCACCGGTTGGTTACATAGAACATGCCGGCGCGTTCGGCCTCCGTGCGCACGACCTCTTGCGCCTGACGTTTGGTCCCCACGAAAAGCAAATTTCCACCTCGACTCACGAGGTCGCAAACGAACTGGCAAGCGCGCTGCGCCAGAGCTGAAGTCTGGTCCAGGTCGAGAATGTGGATCCCTTGGCGCGCTCCATAGATAAACGGACGCATTTTGGGATTCCAGCGCTTGGTCTGATGACCGAAGTGCACCCCGGCATCAAATAGCTCTCGCACAGTCACTGGATGCTGGGGATCGCGAGCCTGCGGTTGAACCTCCCCATCCGCCTCGGCACGGGCTCGTTGCCCTGCTTTGAGTGCCGTTTCTGCAACGGGGGTTGCCACGCCCTGCTCTGGAACTTCGAAGTCGGCCTTGCGAGCATCCTCTGGCGTCGTGGTGGGAGTCAATTGTGAGCCGGCCGGCAAGACGTCGGCGGGCGCCGGCTGGTTCTGAGCGGACTGGCTTTGGTTTGACTCGGACCGCTCCTCGACGGATGAAGATCGCTCTTCAACCGCAGTCGGCTGCGTCTGGTTTTCTTCGGACATGTGCGCTCTCCTTACTTTCGGTTAGTCCTCCGCTTCCCGACCGCCCCAACTCGCAATTCGGCGAGCACCGGAGGACAGCCCTGCGCTGGGAGCGTGTGGCGTTGTAAGAGGTGACCCTCGTTGGCTCATCCAACGGGGGCGCGAAAGATACTGGACCCCGTGGGGGGAGTAAAGTCACAAGGGCGCCAAATCCTTTCCGATTGCCGAGCCATGGGCTCGCCGCTCCTACCCATCCCCACGCAGCTACCACAGCCCGCTGGGCGGTAGATCGGCTGACTCATCGGACGGAAACCGTCGGCTTCCGGCAGAGCGTTTTCCGCCCGGATTCTGCGCACCTGCGTCCTGGCTCGAGCCTGGCCGGGGCTCCCGCCGAGAAGGGGAGTCTTCTCGTTCCAGTCCTGACGGAATGCCATCCAGTTCCATCGGCTTCTTCCGCTGCGCATCCGCCAGCTTCTGCTGCCGTCCTGAATCGAGAAGAAGAGACTCGGCCGAGGGGGCGGCTTTGGAGCCCAGCGAAACCTCGTCGAGTCGCGTTGCGTTCCGCTTCTTCGAAAGCGCCCGACCACGAGGGGCCGCCGGCCGGGACGAGCCGTCGACCTCCTCTTCCAGATCTCTCGTGCCTTTCTCTTTTCTCTTTGCCCCGTTGTCACTGAAGCCTCTTTCACGAACCCCGTCCTGTTCCCCCACGTCGAGCACCTCATCGACCACGGGCTCATCAGTCACGACCTCGTCGGCCACAGCCTCGTCGAGCACAGCCTCGTCGGCCACGAGGACGAAACCTTGCTGGTCATCGAATCGCTCACTTCGTTCCTCCACAGCCCACTGGCCGGGAAAAACGCCGGTTCGCAGAGGCAAGTCGAAGACGACGTTCGCAACAACAACAACGAAGACGGAAACCGAAGCAGCGCCGACAGCGGTCAGAGTGACAATCCCCCCTGGCCTGAAGCCATGAGCCTTTCTGCCCAAGGGGATCCGGGGTCTCTTCGACGGAGCTCGGGCGCTAGCCCGTCCGGCAGAAACCGAGGGACCAGAAGAAACCGGCGGCGGCGTTCCAGATAGCTTTGCTGGCGCGGTGTTGCGCACCACTTTTACCGTCTCTGTGTCACTCCAGGCGGATTCCGACCGGGTCAACAGCGGGACGCTCCTGGCGACATGGCGTTGCTCCGAGCCCCAGGATCTTCCGACCTCCTCGGCCGGACCGTATGGGGCCCCGCCCCGAGCCTGCACCGACCGACAATCACCAGCTACCCAAAGGCCGAGTGTCGACCGCTCGTCCGTTCCTGGTACCGTGACCTGGTCGCTGGGATCCGGGCCAGTGCTCCCGAGAAGCGGAAGGATCGCCTTCAATTCCTTCCGGGCGAGCTCCGCGGAGGCAGGACGATCCTCCGGTCTTTTTGCAAGCCAACGCTGAAGAAGATCCCCGAGTTCTGCGGGAACCTCGGACCTGAGCTCGTCGAGCCTCTCGGGAATTTCTTCAATCTGAGCCAGAATGAGCTCGGCGTTTTTTTGGAGGTGAGCAAAGGGCCCTCGACCCAAGATCGCTTCGTAGAGCACCAGGCCACTTGCATAAATATCGGCTCGCACATCGACCGAAACGCCGGAGCCTTGTTCCGGGGCCATGTAACGGGGAGTGCCAATCGCCCGCCCATATTGGGTGATGACCTTCCCCTCTTGACGAAAAAACTTGGCAACGCCGAAGTCGAGGACTTTCGCTCCTCGCGAAGTGACGAAGATATTCGCAGGCTTGATATCTCGGTGCACAGCACCGGCGCAATGAGCCGCCTGCAGCCCCGAGAGGACATCGAGAACGATGTGGGCTGCAGCAGTCACCGAAAGCGGTCCATGGAGATCGAGAAGATCCCCCAGCGTCTTTCCCTCGAGACGCTCCATGACATAGTAGGGGACTCCCTGCCGAGTGCTCCCGGCGTCAGTCACTTGAACGATGTGGGGATGCTCAAGGCGAGCCAACATCCGCCACTCGTTTTGCATTCTATCCACAACATCCTGCCGCCCGAGCAAGCTATCGTGCAGCGTCTTAAGAACGAAACGGCGCCCCAGGACCACATGTTCCACCTCATGGACGCTTCCCATGCCACCCCGTCCCACTGGGGCCAAGACACGGTACGGCGTGCCTTCAATATGTTGTCCAGGTCTCAGTTCCGCTGCTTGCTGCACCACGTCCACCCTCACTTCACCACATTTCATGGTATGCTCATCGAGTCTCGATGGCTAGAACCTTGATGAGAATCGATCTCGGCCGAGGCGGCAGGGAGTTGCCCTTAATCTGAATCCCCAAGCCGGCCGTTCGGGATTGAGGGGTGGGTCGGGATGAAACCGGACACGCGGCTTATCGAGGTGCTCCCAGTCGCTCGTCAAGGTCCCAGTCGCTCGTCGAGGTCGAGGCGCAGCACCGGATAGGGCGCAAAGTCATGGACCACGTCGAACCCCAGCGATCGGTAGATCGAAAGTGGCCCCATCCACTGCTCTTCGTCACTCACATCCGTTGCTCCTCGGGGAAACGCTTCGATGAAGGCATCTCCCCGATGGCGACAATAGGCCACCGCACCGCTGATGAGACGCCGGGCAATCCCTTTTCGTCGAAACGCCGGCGCCACCAAAACACAGGCGATAGCGGCGCCACCAAAACGCGCCCCTTCGAAACAAGGCAAGCCTCGGTAGAGTCTCCCCTGATACAGCTTGCTCATTCCTTGCGGTCTTTCGATCCGAATCCAACCGACGATGCGGCCCTCATCCTCACTAACCATGCCCGTCAGCTGACCAGCAGCCAGATCACGCTCAAGCCGCCTTCGATTGTCCGAGGTATTTTGAGCGCACTGCACCTGCCAACTTCGGTGGTCCCCTTCGAACTGCCAATATTGGCAGTAGCAACGGCTCTCAGAGAGCTCGAAAAGCTCTCCAAGAGCGACAGCGTCGTTCGCTGTGACTGCTCTCACCATGTCTGAACGATTTTTTCGACACCGGCAGCAGCCTGAAATAACCGTTCCTCCGCCAGATGAGGACCCAGTAGCTGCACACCAACCGGGAGAGGCTTTCCAGCCACCTGCACCGTGCCACAAGGCACCGCAATTCCAGCAACTCCCGCCAGGCTCGCGGGGAGCGTGTACACATCGGCCATGTACATCGAAAGAGGATCGTCCACTTTCTCGCCGAGACGGAATGCCGGAGTGGGGCTCGTGGGGGCAAGAAGAACATCCACTTCCGCAAACGCCTTTTGGAAATCCCGCAAGATAAGAGTCCGCACTCGCTGCGCTTTTCCGTAGTAGGCGTCGTAATAGCCTGCGCTTAGGGCAAAGGTCCCTAGAAGGATCCTCCGCTTGACTTCGGAACCAAACCCTCGAGCGCGCGTTTCACTATAAAGTCGCGCGAGGTCCGCCCCCTGCTCTTCCACTCGCAGCCCAAATCGCACCCCATCGAATCGGGAGAGGTTGCTTGACGCCTCCGCGGTCGCCAGGACGTAATAGGTCGCAACGCCATAGTGAGTGTGCGGCATCTTGATGGGCCGAACTTCACACCCCAGGCGTTTCACCTCCTCGACGAGACGCTCGACGGACTCACGGACATCCGGGTCCAAACCATCTCCTAGGTATTCCTCGGGCAAGCCGAAGCGCAATCCGTGAAGGCCCCGCTCACAAGCGGCCTCGTAGGATCCGACCGGCTGCTCGCTACTGGTGCTATCGCGAGGGTCATGGCCCGCAATGACCTCGGTCAGGCGGGCAGCACTTCGTACATCGCCAGCCAAGGGCCCCACCTGATCGAAACTCGAAGCAAAAGCGATCAACCCGTACCGCGATACGCGGCCGTACGTTGGCTTGACCCCAACAACGCCACATAAGCCGGCTGGCTGGCGAATGGATCCACCGGTGTCGCTCCCCAAGGACGCAGGGGTGATTCCGGCAGCGACGGCCGCAGCACTACCTCCGCTCGAACCACCAGGGGTGCGCTCCCCGTCCCAGGGGTTTTTCACGGGGCCGTAGGCGCTGGTCTCATTGGACGACCCCATGGCAAACTCATCCATATTTGCTTTGCCCAGGACGATGGCACCTGCGGCCTCGAGCTTTTCAACCACCGTGGCACTATAGGGAGGACGCCAAGGAGCCTCCGATCCATCGGCGTCCTTCCGTCGGAGGATGCGGCTCCCGGCTGTCGTCGGCAATCCACGGGTGCAGATGGCATCTTTGACGACCAGCGGCACTCCCGCCAAACGGCCCGCCGACTGCCCCGCTGCCAAGGTTCGATCGATCTCGTGAGCGCGCTCCAAGGCCGATTCTCGAGCAACGAACGTCAGCGCTCCCAGATGGGCCTGCTCTCTCGCTTGATCCAGATAGCTCTGTACGACCTCCACGGCCGATTCCCTGCCTGATGAAACCGCCGCAGCGAGTTCGATGGTCGACCGGTTCATGATTCGTCCACAAATCCGGGTACCAGAAAGCCGATTTCATCCGACCGAGGCGCCTCGGACAAGACGTCATCTTTGGCGACTCCATCCCTTGGCTCGTCGGGCCGCAAGGGAGCCCGCTCCACAGTGACCTGAGCCGTGGGAGGGACATCACTCGTATCCAGCTCGCCCAACTTATCGACATAGGCGAGGACCTTACTGAGCTCGCTCGTCATTTGGCTGACTCCATCGCCAGTGAGATCCAGCTTGGCCAAACGGGCGACGGTCAACACATCCTTCTCTGAAATGCTCATCGAGGACGTGCCGGATAGCATAACCAAGACTCACTCAGAAACCGTCAGGCCGAACTCCTGTCGTTCACCGCGAAACAGGGCCACTTCCTGACCCGCTCGCGCCACCCGTCGATGGACAAGCCGCCCGGCGGCCCTGTCAAAACCCTGGCGCGTAAACCTGGCCGGCGCACAGGCCAACCAGGACGGCAAACGCCGATTCCCGCGGCCGAGCAATCCGTTCGTTGGCCAACGTCTCGATGACTTCCTCGACGATTCGTCCCTCGCAGGCTCCTCCCTCGAGAACGCTCACCAGGGCTCGGTTTTCCGGTGGTGTCAGCCCGAGCTCAGAAGGATCGGCTCCTGGCGCCGGAAGCAGTCCACTGGACAGGACGGAGCCGAGTTGCTGGCGGAGCATTTGGTAATCCATGACTTCCCGCAAAACCATCACGAGTTGCTGGACGCTGCCGAACGGGCCATCAAAACTGAGCCTCTCACTCGCGGACGCGTCAGTGGAATTGCTGAGATAAACGGCGAAGGTTCCTTGCTTGCGCCCAATCCAGGAAGCCAGGCGAGACCGCATCTGTTCGTCCAGCGTGCGGCGCAGAATCGATTCTCTGACCATTTTATTGAATACCAAATATTCTCCAAGGCGCAGACCAGCAGCCTCGCTTGCGAAAAGCGCGCCTCGAAGATCGTTCTCGGTCAGTCGCGACTCTTGAACGAGTCGTTCACCCAAAAGCCCTTCACCCGACGAATCGTGCGAGGCAACCATCCGCCCTCCCCGCAGCTCGAGCGAAAGAGTCCGCTGCTCGGCCGAGAGGAGCACCACCCCGTCCCAAGTGCGCCGCAAAGCCATCATCAGTTGACGCGGGAGACTGCGCGTGTCGAATGACATCTTCCAGAGAGGTCGCCCCGTCGGCTGAGGGAACGGCCCGAGAAGCTCCGCCTTTTCGTGTTCCCCGGACGGCGGCAAGACCCGTGCTTGTTGCGATTTTAAAGGACGCTCTCCCGACTGGAACTTAACGGTCACTCGATCATCGAGCATATCCAGCTTGGTCAGCAGGTCACGGACGGCTTCCCGCCCAAGCTCGAAACCGGAAACCACCGCCACGTTGTTGATCGCGTGACGCATTTCCTCCGCACTTTGAAAGCGCTCAGCTGGGTCCTTTCTCAACGCTTTTTCGACAAGAGAGCGCACCGGATAGGGCACGTGCTCGTTGAACCGCTGCCAGGTCGTCAGGTCGGCTTTTGAAGTCCGGTTGAGCGTCTGCATCTCGCTCTTGCCGAGAAGCAACGGCCTCAGAATCAATAGCTCGGCGAGAACAACGCCAACAGAGAACACATCGCTTCGAGCGTCCAGAGTACGACCCTGCACCTGCTCCGGGGACATGTAGCCGATTTTACCCTTGAGCTCACCTGGCTGCGTGCGTCGCAAGACAATGTCGCTTCGCACGATTCCAAAATCGCCGAGTTTTACCTCGCCATGAGTGCTCAAGAGGATATTGCCGGGAGAGACGTCACGGTGAACAATCGAAAGAGGCGTCCCCTTGTCATCCCTCGCACTATGAACGAAATGCAGACCGGAAAGCAGCTGGCGACCGATGGAAAGCACGGCACGCAAATCGAGGTGCTGCTTGGCTCGGGCGGCTTTGCGAAGAACACGAGACACTGCTGGGCCGTCAACGTATTCCAGAGCCATGAACAGCTGCCCGTTCACGCGCCCGTAGTCTAGAATACGGATGACATTGGGATGATCGAGCCGGCTCGTCACGCGGGCTTCGTCCCAGAACATATCTGCGAAGTCCCGTTCCTCGGTCAGGGACGGCAGGATCCGCTTCAGCGCGACTCGCCCATGCTCGGGGGACTCGGCCGCAAAGACTTCTGCCATTCCTCCCAGACCAAGACGCTCCCCCAAGAGGTAAGAACCAAGTCTGTTCGTTGTCTGCGCCAAGGCCACTATGGATGAGTGTAGCGAACCTACTAGAATAGTCCGCCAAGTTTATGAAACTGAAATCAAGAATTGTGGGCGAATTCCAACCACCAACCTCCACGGTAGTATGGTCTGCGTCCTAGAGCGCCAGCTCAAAACCTCGAAGGGGCTCCGGAGGTACGTTCCAATAAGAAACCCGGCATATCGAGCAAAGCGCTGGAAAAGACCTTGCCGATGCTCGCCCCGCCCTTCCGCGGGTGAGCGGCGGCGAGGGCCTTCGAGGCCAACGAAAACAAGATTCGGAAACGAATTATTTCCGCAGGCCCTTCATGTTGGACATCTCGAGCGGTATTCGTGAGGGCGACGATGTCGGACTTCAAGAGTTCTCCCCCCCGAACTGTCGAATCAACGAAACGAGTCGTCGCCGTCACAGGCTCGGCAAGCTTCCTTGGCTCCCACTTGGTGGGCCTTCTCGAAGACGCGCCCCGGATCCGCCGAGTCGTGAGTCTCGATCAAAAGATCCCGAGCACGGCGGCAAACAAGACTCGCCACTTCGACGTTGATCTGACCACCCATCAGGTCGAGGACCGGCTGGCTGAACTACTCCGGAATGAAGAAGCGGACACACTCGTTCATCTCGCGTTTCATGACATCCCCAGCCATCGGCCAGACGAGAGCCACTACCTGGAAAGCGTGGGCACGATGCACATTCTCAACGCTTGCCGACGCACCGAGGTGCGCAAGTTCGTGCTTTGGAGCCAAACTGTGCTTTACGGCGCCAGCCCCAAAAATCCATGCTTTCTCGACGAGACGAAGCCGCTGTGCGCCGACGCCTCGGAAGCTTATTTTCGTGACAAGATGCAGGCGGAACGGGACGCGCTCGAGTTCGGCCTGCCTGGCCGAGGGCGGATCACCACGGTCTTGCGCACGGCCCCCATCATAGGCCCCAATATCGATAACTTCGTCACACGTTATCTCGGCCAAAGCCTGGTGCCCACCATTCTGGGATTCGACCCGTTGTGGCAGTTTCTTCACGAGTCGGACGCCGTTGCTGGGCTCAAGCGCGCTATCGATTGTGACGCACCCGGCATTTTCAACCTAGCCGGAGGAGGTGTCTTGCCCCTCAGCAAAGTCATCCGTCTCGTGGGCCGACGCAAACTCCCTCTCACCCGGCCGATGGCGGAGCTGATGGTCGGCGCTCTTTGGGTCGCTCGGCACAGTGCCTTGCCCCCCTCGTTTCTTGACTACGTTCAGTATGCTTGTATCGGCGATATCGAGCGGGCTCGCAGGGTCCTGGGATTCGTTCCCATGTTTTCGAGTCGCGAAGCGGTCGTCGATTTCGCGTCCACGCAGAATCTGCGAGACGTCAAACTCATCTCGGAGTCCCCAGCGTGAGCGACAAACCTCCTCGTAAAAAGAATTCGAGCTCCAAAAGCAAATCCGGAGCACGACGAACACGGAACCGCAAAGCGAGTGAACCTGGCGCAACGAAGCGCGGAGGACTACAAAGCGCTACGTCCGCCAAAAGCTCCGACCACAGCGCGCGGTCCACCTCCCCATCTACGGCCGCACAAAAAAATCAAGGGACTTCGTCGAGGCCCGATCACCCCGAGGGGGGGCCCAAGAAACAAGAGACCACGAAACGCAAGTCACAGAAATCGACGGGCCGCTCGCGCAAATCCCCCAGTAGCAAAGCCTCTTCTGCTACCTCCCAACATTCCTCGACTCCGGGAGCGGTTGAATCGCACGGGGCCGCCTCCGCCAATCATCCGCCGAGAAGAAAAAAGAGGACCTCTTCCTCGGAAGCTCCGAGAAAGACCGATCACTCAGCGCAAGCCTCCCCACGTCCCTCCATGACACACGACGATCCCAAGACCTAGCGCCCGATCGACTCACCGCCAGACGAAGCACCAGACGATGCGTTTGTCGATGACTTCGATATGCTGGGCATTGGTTCTCGGGTTTTTCCGCCAGAGATGAATCCAAGTCTGTTCGACTCGGAAAGCGGACAGGCCGAGGGAACTACCAATGAGGTCTACGCCGATGATCCCAGCGTCGAGGCACGGATCAGAGAAATCGAAGCACGACTGGACGGCCTCATGAGTGCGGAGCCATCAACGGACCTCGAAGCGCCTGCTGATTCGGACGTTCAGGCAGCACCGCCAGCTCCAGCGGAGGCGGCGGTCGATGCGGCTCGAGAATTGCTCGAAAGCGACTACTACCGGCGCAAATGGGGGCGCGGGTCCCTGCGAGAACGAGAAAATGAAGTCGACGACTTCGGGCTCGATCCGAACTACGAGGAGCGACTTCGTCCCGTGCTCGACTTCCTCTATCAACGCTACTTTCGTGTACAGGTAGAGGGAGCGGAACACGTTCCTCAGACCGGACGGGCCATGATCGTCTCCAACCACTCGGGAGCGCTCCCGCTCGACGGGC
>CAYTRQ010000027.1:0-7148 GCA_964440025.1 uncultured Polyangiaceae bacterium
GGAGGGCTTCGAAACCGCTCGAAACGTGAGTTGCCGAGGCACTAGAACGCCGGCGTTCTAGACTCTCCAAACTGATGAAGAAGCGAAGAGCATTGTCTCTCCTGATCGCCGTCACCTCGGGCCATGCGGCAGCGGTGGGGTGTGTCGGTGACGATACCTGTATTGAAGGACCTGGCGCAGCTGGCGCTGCTGGCGCTGCTGACGCTGCTGGAAGCGTTTCGGAAAACTCGGGTTCGGGGGGAAAAACCGAGAACGAACGGCTTTCCTGGGAGAGGGAGCCCACCTTCAGCAAGAACGACAGCAAGCGAGCTCCCCTGGTCGGACTCGTCCAGTTTTCTACGAATCGACCATCCACTGCCGCCCTGCTCATCGAGGGCGGGGGCGAGGAGTGGACGCTTTCCTCAGAGGAAACTTGCACCGGTCATGAACAACCGATTTTAGGACTCCGGCCCGATACTCTCTACGCTGTCACGGTGACCGCCAGCGATGGGGAGGAGAAGCTGACTGCGGCTCCGGTCGAGTGGCGAACCCCCGCACTTCCCCAAGACTTTCCCCCTTTGCGTACAGTCCGTTCGGACCCAACCCGGATGGAACCGGGGATGACACTGCTCAGCGTAAGAGAAACAGGGGATCTGATCGTCGTCGATCACGCGGGTCGGGTGCGTTGGTACTACCGAATAGACACCGAGCTCTCCTACGCGTTCATCATCCTCAGGAACGGTCACGTGCTGTTTAATCCAGCCGGGCGCCGCGCGCTCGTCGAGATCGACTGGCAAGGTCACCGAATGGCCTCCTGGCATGCCGCGAATTATCCGGAGCCGGTCCGCTTCCCGTCCGGAAGCACACC
The DNA here is from genome assembly GCA_964440025.1 of uncultured Polyangiaceae bacterium. Lineage (GTDB taxonomy): Bacteria > Myxococcota_A > Polyangia > Polyangiales > Polyangiaceae > NIC37A-2. The sequence continues at coordinate 848 of CAYTRQ010000027.1, forward strand.
TGTGAACGCCGAGACTTTTCATCATTCCGCGTTCGAAATGCCCAACGGAAACATTTTGACCTTGTCGAGTGAGGCTCGCGAAATCCCAAGCTTCCCGAGTTCCGCCAGCGATCCAGACATGACAGAAGAGGCTCGTGTCGTGGGAGACGTGATCGTGGAGTTTTCGCGACAGGGAGAGTTGATCAAAGAAATTCCACTCCTCGACATCTTGGATCCGACGAGAGTCGCCCACGGCGTGCTGGGCTCCCACTGGGACTCGGTCTACCCCACAGCAAAAGATTGGTCCCACAGCAACGCAGCAGTTTATGATGAAGCATCCGATGCCTATCTGATTTCTGTGAGGCATCAAGATGCGGTGGTCAAAATCGATCGAGAAACCGAGTCTTTGGTATGGATCCTCGGCACCCACGACAACTGGGGCGCCGCTTGGCAAGACAGACTGCTTGCCCCCATTGACGATGACGTTCAGTGGCCCTTCCATCAGCACGCCGTGGAAATCACCGATGCCGGAATTGGCATTTTCGACAATGGCAACTACAGAGCCCCGGCTTTCGAGGAGCCTCAGAAACCCTACTACAGCCGAGCCGTCCGGTACTTCGTCGATGAAGAGGAGATGACAGTGAGCCAGATATGGTCCTTTGGCACTCAATCGGGCGCCAACTCTTTCTATTCCAGATATCTAAGCGATGCAGATTGGCTACCACAAACAGGCAACACTTTGATTACCTCGGGAGGGCTTCGAAGCGAAGAAACGCAGCAGGAGCCTGCATACAACTACACTCGAGTGCGGGAAGTCACCGAAAATCGAGAAATTGTCTTCGAGCTCCTCGTCAAGGCAGAGCCCGGGAACGCACCCACCGACTACTCCAGTTACGACGCAGAACGGATCGAGGACATCCGTTTTCTCGAGTAGCTCGGATTCGCAAAGGCAAGTCAGAAAAATCGCCGCTGACGAGAAAGAAACAGAAGAATTCATCCTTCGTCCCACTCGGCCAACTTGGTTGTTCGGCGGCGGCGCGCTAACTTGAGCCCCGATGATGATCCGATCGATTTTCTTGTCTTCCCTGGGTCTTTGCCTGTTGCCTGCCTGCTCGGCTCCTCGTTCCGGTCCCCCGGATGGCGGGGGCTCCGGGTCGGGAGGCATGGTGGCGTCTGGGAGCCAAACCGGAACAGGCGCCAGCAGCAGTGACGGCGGCATGAGCACTGGCGGTGGCTCGCAGAATTCCGGCGGAGCGACAGGAGAAGGCGGGGGCGCCAGTGGAGGGACCTCAGCGGGCGGAAGCGGCGCTGGCGCACAAAACAGCGGCGGCAGCTCGGCAGGTGGGAACACTGGAGGAAGCGGCGGCTCCGGCGAGACCGGAGGCTCCAGCGGCAGCGGCAGCGGCGGCGACGGCTCGGGCGGCGGTGGAAATCAAGGCACAACGAGCGGTCGGTGCCGCTCCTTCGACAACGGCTCCGGCACGACCCAGCCCTGCTACGTGGGCGATGATGGGGTTGCGTACTGCATCGCCGACGACGGCTCGACGACCGCGCTATCCGGAATTCCGGGCAGCGCGGTCAATGCCACGGGTCAAAACTTCACGACCGCTGCCTGTGCGGTCAATGATTCCGGCGCCGTCTATTGCGGCCAGTATGAGAGCATGAGCGAGTGGATCGCTTCCGGGGCCACCCAGGTTTCCGGATCTCTCAACGGCCAGTGCGCGCTCGTGGGTGGAGCGGTCCAATGTTCCGGAGTCGAAGGCCCTGACGCTCCCACCCTGCCCAGCGCCGTGACGCAGATCTCCTGCTATTACCATGGCTGCTGCGCGGCGACCGACGATGGCAAGATGTATTGTTGGGGCGACACGGCCGCCTTCGGTGAAACGACGACCGATCCCGTCGAAGTACCACTTCCCGCCGGCAAAAACATCGTGGACCTGGGCCCGGGGCAGGATCACATCTGCGCCCTCGTCGACGGAGGTCAAGTGCAATGCTGGGGACAGGACTGGAACGCCCAATTGGGAGGTCTCACCAGCGGAGGAACGAATACGAGCGACGGCGTCACTCTTGTAGAATCGGGCGCGGTAGCCGTGGCCGCCGGTCAGTTCCATACTTGCGTCGCTTTCGAGGATGGCCATGTGGAGTGCACATCCGCCAATCAAACCGAAGGTGCCGGACTGGACATGGGCGAGCTCTCCCCCGTCTCTGGGATTTCAACGGCCGTCGCGCTCTCCGCTGGCAAACACTACAGTTGCGCGCTACTGGCCGACTCCTCCATCAAGTGCTGGGGGCGCATCGGGGGAGGAACGACGCCTGTCGACGTCACGGGTCCGGCAGCTGCGGCGTGTGACTGAGCCCACCGGAGAGGATCGTTTACCCCACGCAGGCGGAGGAAATCGTGAAGTCTGGATCGAGTCCTCTGGGATCTTCCACCACGAGAACGTATTCGCCATTGTCAGCACTACTGAAACTATAACCGTGAGAGCCGCTGCTCTCGGTGAGGGCACATTCGAGCTCAGGCCCCCCGCACCTGCCTCCTTGAAGGAGGTAGGTTGAAATAGGGCTATCCGAAGAAACGGTTAAGGTGCAGGACACGTTGTCTTCCAATTCAACCGATAAAGGATAGCTCTTTTCCGCTAGCGGTTGATAGGAAGCAACCGCATCGGTATCTCCAGTCGGCGCGCAACTACCACTGAGCAAATGTGTGGCATCGGATAGCGTATCGCTCATTTCTGGAACGAAGCCCTCCAAAGTAATTCCCGACATCTCCGAAGGACATTCGGCCTCTTCTGTAATATCCTCTACATTGAACTCGAATAGGCCGCTTCCGCCATCAACCGCCAAGGTAACCGGTTCATTGCCCTGCAGATAGCGCACCGTCTCACCGGTCCGTTCACTTTGCGTCGTGTAACCGCACCCCAGAGCGAGTCCTCCGCACTCGGGGCCTTCTTCTAGACTCACGACCGCACCAAAATTCTCGCCGGTCGCGGAAAAACGATACAGGCCATCGGCTGGAGGTGTATAGCGCAGGGCTCGATCGCTTTGACCCTCCCCACCGCAGGCGGAGCTTCCATCGTCGCCCTGATTCTCGGTCGTCAGACTGATGGGGAAGGTTTGAGAGCTAACATCCAGCTCTGGGCAGCTGATCGGCTCGATTCCAAGCTCGGCATTGCCCGAGGCGCCGAGTTTTCCATCGATCACGACAACCACACGTTGATCCTGGTCCACTTGCTGGACAATCTCGACCTGTGGTTCAGCTGCGTCGGAGTTGCAGGCCAACTCTGCGCCATCACAAGCGCCATCGAGCAAACCAAGCGTCGTCTCGAAATCGGAGCCAACCGTGGTGAATCGATAGTAGTCGCTCTGTGGAGCAATCCATTCGACCGCCAGATCATTGGAATCCGACGAGAAGCAACTGAGCGCAAAATCATCTCCGCTGGATGTCGTAGAACCGCTAAAAAGGGAGCTTCCCGTTTCAAACAACTGCTCTTCGGTACAGCTGAGAGGTGGAAAGGTCCCCTCGCCACCGCTGCCGCCGGTCGGGCCGCCTCCGCCACCACTCGAGGTGCTTCCCCCGCCGCTCGAGCTTTCTTCCGAACCGCCCGTTCCTTCCGAACCCCCGTCACTCTGTTGTCCTCCGGAAGCTCCCACAGCCGTTCCGGAAGCGCCACTCCCTAAACCCCCCCCGGAGGACGTCGAGCCGCCACTATTGGAGCTCCCCCCGCTCAAGCTCCCGCCTCCCGCTCCAGCCGAACCATCCATCACATCGGAGAAGTTCCGCTCAGGGGACTGACATGCAAGCAAGCTCAGCACGATGACCGAGCCCGACCCGACAAGGCGCATCTTCATCACTTTGAGGTACCATGCTACGCGAAATTCGTCCACGAGCTCATGTCCGCAGAAAGTGGGAACGCGCGCTGGAGGTCGTGAGAAAATCGGCACGCTCTGAATGAGCGTGCCGACATCCTGTCTCACTGGAAAGGAACGAATCTCGATGGCGTACGATCAACAACTCGCGGAACGGATCCGTCAAACGTTCCCTGCCCGAAAGGGAGTCAGTGAAAAAAGGATGTTTGGCGGATTGTGTTTTCTGGTGGGCGGCCACATGGCCGCCGGCATCGTGCAAGACCAGCTCGTTGTCCGCGTTGGCCCGGACGCCTACGAAGACGCGTTGGCCGAACCGCACGTCAGACCGATGGATTTCACTGGCAAGCCGATGAAGGGCATCGTCTATGTCACCAAAGAGGGGCTGATGAACGACACGGATCTCAAATCTTGGCTCCGCCGGGGCGTGTCCTTTGCCCGCTCGCTGCCACCTAAATGATCAACCCAAAGGTTTTCAATGTCTCAAGGAGCAGGTGTCGATCTTCGGTCTCAAGAACGGTCGACGGTCTCCAGTCCCTCTTCGCTCGATGCATTTCAATGCAAGCGCGCTGAAAAATGAAGAAAGAGTGTCGAGTCGAGCGCGGCTCGTTCGTCTTCACGAGAGAAAGGAGACGAAATGCCCAACTATTCCGCACCACTCAAGGGGAGTTGCCTTTGCGGCGCCGTTCGATGGTCTGCCAACGCCGAGCCCCAAAGCCCTGGCCACTGTCACTGCCTGGATTGTCGCAAATCGAGCGGCACCGGGCATGCCTCGCTATTTATGGTGTCTGCCGAAGCATTCGAGCTCGATGGCGAGCTCCGCTACTACGCCAAACCGGCAGCCAGCGGCAACATCATTCGGCGAGGCTTTTGTCCCACCTGCGGCTCGTTCGTGTGTTCGCAAAACGAAGGGATCCCCGAAGCGCGATTCATCGGCGCCAACACTCTCGATGATCCGGAGCGGTTCAACCCTTCTCTCGTCGTGTGGGCCAAGCGCCAACCAAGCTGGGATCAACATGTGGAAGAGCTTCCGACATTCGACTCCCAGCCCGAGATACCTCGTCAATAGTAGGCGTGCGTATCGTTCGATATCGGGAATCGAAGGCGTCTCGCAGGGCGGCCTCGGTGAGAGCCCCCGGGCTCCCCCTTAGATCCGTTTCCGAACATTATCCAGCTGACCGGACGAGCGTTTTGTCGCTGCCCTGCTACAGTCCTAGTGTGGACGATTGTCTGCCCAAGTGCCGCGCTTTAGATGCGGAGAGGAAAAGACCCCAACAAGGAGGAGGTGCCGGTGGCACTTTTGAGTCAGCTGGGAATCGAGGCCGGAGAGATCATTCGAAATGGTTCTCCGGCCTTCCTGATCGAACAAGCCCTTTCCCAGGAGAAAGGCTCGGCCCTGTCGAGCACAGGCGCGCTGGTCGCTCTTTCTGGAGAAAAGACGGGACGCAGCCCCCGGGACAAGCGAATCGTCTTCACCCCGGAGTCGGCCGACGAGGTGTGGTGGGGCCCCGTGAACCAACCTGTGCAAGGACGAAGCTTCGAGATCAATCGCAGCAGAGCCATCGACTATCTCAAGACTCGGGACCGGCTCTACGTCGTTGATGGCTATGCCGGGTGGGACCCGGCACAACGCATCAAGGTCCGCGTCGTCTGCGCTCGCGCCTACCATGCACTGTTCATGCACAACATGCTCGTCAGGCCCACGGAGAATCAGCTTGAGCAGTTTGGAGAACCCGACTTCACAATCATCAACGCGGGAACGTTTCCAGCCAACGCCCTCACCGAGGGGATGACATCCTCGACCAGCGTGTCTCTCAGCTTGGAAGAGAGGACGCTGATCATTTTGGGAACGGAGTACGCCGGTGAAATGAAAAAGGGCGTGTTTACCTTCATGAACTACCTCATGCCAAAGCGGGGACATCTGTCGATGCACTGTTCGGCCACCGAAGGGGAAGACGGTTCGACGTCCATTCTTTTCGGTCTCTCCGGCACGGGAAAAACCACGCTGAGCGCAGACTCCACACGAAAGCTCATCGGAGATGATGAACACATTTGGACGGATCGAGGGATCTCAAACATCGAAGGTGGCTGCTACGCCAAAGCCATCCGTCTCTCCGACGAGAAGGAACCGCACATCTTTGGCGCGATCCGCTTCGGCGCCGTGCTCGAAAACGTCGTCTTTGACTCCGCAAGCCGCGTCGTCGACTACGACAATACCTCTCTAACGGAGAACACGCGCGCCTGCTACCCCATCGAGCATATCGCAACTGCGAAAATTCCTTGCATCGGCTCCCACCCTCGTGAGGTCATTTTCCTCACCTGTGATGCATTCGGTGTTCTTCCTCCGGTGAGCCTGTTGACCGAGGAACAGGCCATGTATCATTTCATCAGTGGCTACACCGCCAAAGTCTCCGGAACGGAAGTAGGCGTGGTCGAACCGCAGGCAACATTTTCCCCG
>CAYTRQ010000027.1:7158-23976 GCA_964440025.1 uncultured Polyangiaceae bacterium
ACCATTTCTCGTTTGGCACCCTGGGCGCTACGCAGAGCTTCTGGCCGACCGTCTCCGTCGACACAACGCACGCACCTGGCTGGTCAACACCGGTTGGTCCGGAGGCGCCTACGGAAGTGGTCATCGCATCGATCTGGCTCATACCCGTGCCATCATCGATGCAATTCATGCCGGATCATTGCAAGACGTCGCACGATGGACAGACCCCGTGTTTGGGCTCAGCGTGCCTCGGAGTTGTCCCGGTGTGCCGCCCGAGCTCCTCGATCCACGGGGCACCTGGGACGATCCCGAGGCCTACGACCAAGCGCGGGCACACTTGGCAACACTCTTCATTGATAACTTCCAGCAGTTCGAAGCCGGGGTAGATGACCAAGTGCGTCACGCGGGGCCTCGTCTACCCCCAGGACCCACCGTGCCTTCACCTCGACAAAATGCCGTTCACAATGACTTCACCGAAGTCACCGAGATCCGTTCGCGCTCCAGTCCACCCTCGAAGAGCGCAAGCCTCAAGTGAGAGCTCGTTCGACGCCCCCGCTCATCACCTGCTCGGTCAAGCGAGCGGTGGCAGGTTCAATCAAGGAGATCCCTTCTCGAATTGCAGGCTTGACGGAAATTTGTGGGCACTGGGGGACACAATCAGCATCTACACTGCCGGGCAATCCCGTGTCAGCAATGGGGTGTGGATTGGCGCCCCTGCTTTTTCTCCGCTGTACTGCTCGGCCCCGCTTGGCTCCTCGTTGGCTGCGGCGAGATTCCGCGAAAAGACGCAACACCACAAGGATCCGGGAGCATGACCGCCAACGGCGGCTCTCTTGGAAATGGCGCTGGCCAGGGAGCCTCTCGATCCGGCGGAACCTCCTGGGGAGGGAGTGGCACCGGAGCCGGAATAGCCACTGGAGGAGGGATGGCCCCAGTCGGCGGATCAGACAACCGAGGCATCGGCGGTGAGCCCGGAGCCGGGGGAGCCTCTTCGGGCGGCGCCGGAACCGGGGCCACGACGAGCAACAGTGGAGGAAGCAGCGGCAACGGCTCAGGCGGAGGCGGGAGCAAACCGGCCATCGTCGACTGCCCAGAAACCTATCACAATCCGATCATCTGGGAAGACTTGCCCGATTTGGAGGTCATCCGGGTCGACGATACCTACTACTACACAGCGTCCACCTTTCATCATTCGCCCGGCGCGCCCGTGCTCAAGTCCTATGATCTCGTGAATTGGGAATACGTCGGCCATTCAGTGCCAAGGCTCGACTTCGATCCCTCTTACGACCTCGACGGAGGAGTCTCCTACAGAAACGGCATCTGGGCTTCGACCCTGCAGTACCGAGAAAGCAACCAAACCTTCTACTGGATGGGCTGCATGCACGGTACTGGAGGAGGCTACGTATTCACGGCACCTTCGGCCACGGGACCGTGGGAAAAACATGAGAGCTCTCACTGCTACTACGACATGGGACTGCTCGTGGATGACGACGACACCCTCTACGTGGCCTATGGCAACGGAACCATCCACGTGGCACAGCTCAGCGCCGATGGTTTCAGTCAAGTGAAAGATCAGCAGGTCTATGAGACACCGGGCGATCTCTCCGGACCTCTCGAAGGCGCACGTTTTCTCAAACGCGACGACTACTACTACATCTTTCTTACACAGTATGCGAATGGCGAATACGTGATTCGCTCGACCGATCCCTTTGGTCCGTATGAAATGCGCCCCTTCGCTGTGCAGGTGCCTTACGCCCCCGAAGGCTCGGGAGCGAGTCCTCACCAAGGCGGCGTCGTCGAAACTCAACAGGGACAGTGGTACTATATCGCCTTCAACGACTCCTACCCTGGCGGCCGCTTGCCAGTCATGGCCCCCATGAATTGGGTCGACGGTTGGCCGGAGCTCGTGCGAATCGATAACGAGTGGGGTGCCGAATACCCATTCCCAGACGTGACCTGCCGGGCACTCGAATCACGACCGAGTCTGGACACATTCTCCGAGGAAGAGTTGTCTCCGGAGTGGGAGTGGAATCACAACCCTGACAACAGCCGGTGGTCGACTGGCAATGGCCTGACCTTGCAAACGGCCACGGTGACCTCCGACATCTACCGCGCACGGAACACACTGACACGACGCATCGAAGGACCCATCTCGGTCGGGACGATCGAGCTCGACTTCAGTGGAATGCAAGATGGTGACGTGGCGGGGCTCGCCGCTTGGCGAGACTCCACCGCCTTCATTGCAGTCACGAAGTCCGGAGACAACACCCAAGTCGAGGTGCGTCAGGACGTCAATCTGAGCAATGAGGATTGGAGTTCGACCACACCCGGCACCCAGAGCGAGAGTGACACAATCTCAGGGGATACGATCTGGTTGCGGCTCGAAGCGAACATCCGCACCGACGTGGGCGGTGCCACCGCAGTCTTCTTCTATAGCACCGACGGAGTTACGTTCACCCAACTCGGCTCCCCGTTCTCCCTGCGGACCAGTTGGAACTACTTTCTGGGCTATCGCTTTGGGATTTTCAACTACGCCACCGAAAGCTTGGGAGGCCAAGTCACGATCCGATCCTTTTCGATCGAAAAACCGTGAGCTTTTCGCCAAAACCCATGTGACGTTCGCGCAAGCTCAAAGAGTGTCACCGCCGCGCCTTTCCCGGAAAAGCGCAGCGGCTACCAGGGAAAGGACGAACCCAGTCCCTAAGGTGCCCATCAATCCAGCAAATGCGTGGCTTCCCGGACTACGGGACGGGGCGGCGTCACCAAGCGTCTTGTCGACTTCCGCTTTCGCGATACCTCGGGACAGAAGCTCGTCCCTTTGTGCTGCATGAAGCTCGTCGAAGTAACGAGGAAAAAACACGCCGGTGATCAGCAACGAGCCCACGAAGACAAGCACGGCTGCCACACCGCTGATCGAAAGTCCGGCTCCGAGCTGCGCGCGAAAGTCGCGCCCATGGCGCATGCGGTACAATGTTCCGACGATGATCGCGCACTGAAGCGCCAATGCAGCCCAGAATAAATGCAGCCAAGTCGGATCGCGGTACCAGCCGGTCAGGGTCATCACAAAGATCCACGCAACGATCGAAAGCCCCAAGACAATGCCCGAAGTGAGACAGACCCTTTTTATCTTGTCGTTGGTCATGAGTCGTACGGAATATGGGAGAACTCGGTGAGTAGTTCGATGGGAAAAAACAGCAGTCAACAGGCACTCAGTGAGTGAGCGTCGACAAACCGGGAGGCGCCTAGGACTCGGTCAACATGCCAAGGAGCACATCGGCCATCACGTCGGGCAACAGCTCGGGACGAGGAAGGATGCGATAGGCCCCCGAGCCCAGCATGCGTGCTAGATAGAACTTGGCTTCTTTTTCAATGGCAATTCCGAACGTAGAAATTCGCCGCGCTCGCGCTTCTCGGATGGCTTGGCTCACGTCCTCGATGCCGTATCGACCCTCATACTGATCGTAGTCGGTCGGCTTTCCATCACTGAGTAGCACGAGGAGCTTTCGACGAGCCGTGGCTTCTTCGAGGATTGCGGTAGCGTGACGCACGGCGGCGCCGACACGAGTATAACCATCTGGCTGAAGACTCGGTAAAACAGTACGAAGCTGCCTCCAAGGATCTCTGAACCCTTTGAGCACTCCGAAACGCACGTCGTTGCGCGTATGGGAACGAAAACTCCCGATCGCCACCTCCTCGTCAACGATCCCTTCGAACGCCTCCGCCACGGTCAGCAACGACGAGAGCTCGATGTCCAGCACCCGGCGACCTTCGAGCCACGCATCCGTCGACCAACTGGCGTCCAGAAGCAGCAGAATCGCAAACTCTTGGTGAGTCTTGCGGGAGTCCACGTAGAGCCGCTCCGGCGGAGTCGAGCCGGCCGCCAGATCCGCGTGGCGCTCGACCATCGCGTCGACGTCGATTTCTGGTCCTTCCGTCTGTCTGTTGCGCGCTCGCCTTTGGTAGAGCGTGCGCAGCAGATGCCCGCGGATCTCGTCCACCTGACGACGCCTCGATCGCAAAATACTCTGGACCAACTGAAGGTTGTTGGAGAGCGCCTCACCGGCCAAGTAACGCTCCTCCATGACGGTGCACCAGTCCTGTCGGTAGGAAGAACCTTTGAAGTCCCACTCGGGATAGACGAAGGCGCGCGCGGGAGTCGCCATTCCACCCACGGTCAATCCCGTCGGCTCCATGACCACATCGGCTCGAACCAGATTTCGAGGATTGTCCTGGGTACGCACCACGACGCCTAAACTCAGATCCTCGATGGCGTCCTGCATCTCCGCTGGGTTACCAGAAGCGTCCGGAGTCGCGCTCTGTCCCCCATACTCCTGTGCGGTCTCGATCTTCTCGAACATATGGTAAAGTGGCCTATCTTCGCGTGGGCCAAGTTGATTTCTTCGTAGACGCACCGTGCGATCCAGCTCGATGACTTTGCGCTCAGAAGAGCGAGGATCTTGATAGGTCTCGACGTCGTCGCCCTCCGCCTCGGCCGAGTCTCCTGTCCGAGGCAGGAGCTCTCCCCAAATAGATACAGGGGCGGGAGGATCGCCTCGCCCCGAAACCTCGATCAGCCGCAGTAGCAAGCGCCGGGCCTCGAGCACGAGCCGATCGCTCCGAGGACGCAGGTGCGCCGCCTCTCGGATCCAGTCGCGCGCGGCTTCCGAGCCAGTGTCAGCCAGAGGATTCGGATCTCCTAGCAAATATCTTACAAATGACTCCAAAACGCCCCCGGGCTCCTGCAGAGCCTCTCGAGATCGCTGAGCCAATGCCGCCGCCTCGAACTGCACTGTCAACTCCTCGGTGCTAGGGAACTGACTGTGCAACTCCTCACGTGTAGCGGGAACGGCAAGAAGAGTGCACAAGGCATCCGTCATGGCATCGCGGCCTGGCGCGGTTCCCTCGTACCCGAGCGATCGGGACACCGCTCCCCAAGCGATGCGATAAAGATAGGCCTTCTCATTCATCTCCCGTGCATTGAATGGTTCCTGGCTTTTCAATAGATCGATGTGCGGCGGGAGCAGCAAAGCCCTTCCCGCAACGCCTCCCACCCCTTCCGCGGGCTTGATATCGAGCGCATCATCAAACAGCATCGAAGCCACGAGCCGATAGCGATCCAAAGAATCTTCAAGGTAGGCCGCGCCATCAGAAATCGCGCTTTCCTTATCGTGGAGCAATCGCCGCCACAGCTTGAGAGCGCCCTTGAACAATGCCTCTCCGGCGTCCATATCAGAAAACGAGAGCGACCACGTCGCGAATGCTATTGATGATATCAGGATCGTCGCTCAAGGGTTGAGCAATGCCGACGTCGCAGGCTCTTCGAGGAGGCACACCAGCACGGATGGCGTTTCCAGCGTAGACGAGCAAGCGAGTGGAAACCGTTTCTGTCAAGCCTAGGTCTTCCAGCTTGCGGATGCGTCCCCCAATATCCACCAGCTTTTTGGCAACGGACGCCTCGACTCCCGCTTCCGACTGCACGATCTCCGACTCGATTCGCGGGCTCGGATAGTTCAAGCTCATAGAAATAAAACGCTGCCTGGTGGAGGGCTTGAGCTCCTTGACTTTGCGTTGGTAACCAGGATTGAAGCTGCACACCAACATGAACTCCTCCGGGGCCTGCAAACGCTCGCTGGCTTTGTCCACGTAGACCTCACGTCGATGGTCGGTGAGCGGATGGATCACCACGATAACGTCTTCACGTGCCTCGGCGATTTCATCGAGATAGAGAATGGCACCCTTTCGTACGGCACGCGTCAGCGGTCCATCGCGCCACACCGTATCGCCTCCCTGAACCAAGTAACGCCCCAGAAGATCGGTGGCCGATGTGTCCTCGTGGCAAGAAACAGTGACGAGAGGCCGGCCCAACTCATGAGCCATAGCCTCGACGAAACGAGACTTGCCCACCCCGGTTGGTCCCTTGAGGAGCAGGGGCAGTCTTTGCTCAAACGCATGAAGAAAAATGGACTTTTCGTCACCGATTTCCCGGTAGTAGGGAGCCGCCTTCACCATGGCGCTCAGGCTCCCGAAGGTTCGGGCGAGGCTAGCTGCCCTTCAGCACGGCCGTTCGAGTCCTGACCTAGATCCCCTCCGTAAGGCGAGCTTCCGAGAGTCTCCATCTTGGGTGGTCCATAGCGCACGAAAATGTACACGTAGGAGAGCATACCGCTGAGAAACAACAGGGCAGCCAGGATCATGCCCAGAAAGTGCGGATGAAGTTCCTCTTGCACGGCTAAGTAATCCATACCGGCTCGACGCTCCAGTACGACCTGAGAAATCCCCGCTACTGCCAAGGCAAGGGTCATGGCCACCATGCCGATGTTGGAAGCCCAGAAAGCGTAGCTCGACAACCAACTATCGTAGAACTTACGCCCCGTGAGCGTGGGCATCGCATAGGAGATCATGGCAAGAATCAGCATCGCGTAGGCACCCCAGAACGCTAGATGTCCATGCATGGCCGTGATCAAGGTACCGTGAGTCCAGATGTTCACCTGCGGCAGAGTGTGAGCAAATCCAAGAAAACCCGCCCCAACGAAGGACATAATAGCGCAGCCCACCGTCCACATCAGAGCATTCTGATTGGGGTGGCGCCGCCCGCCCTTCTTTGCGAGCGCAAGCGCGTAAATGGCCATGCCCAGGAAAGCGAGGGGCTCGAGAGCGCTGAAGATCCCACCGATCGGAAGCCAATAAGAGGGCAGCCCAATCCAATAAAAATGATGTCCCGTGCCCAATATCCCCGACAAGAAAGTGAGCCCGACGATGATATAAAGCCATTTCTCCACGACCTCACGGTCCACGCCAGAGATCTTGAGCAACAAAAAGGCTAGGATGCCGCCCATAATCAGTTCCCAAACGCCTTCGACCCACAGATGCACGACCCACCAGCGCCAAACGGAATCGTGCGTCTGATGGTCCGTCGGGATCATACCCGGCAAGTAGAGCAGAGCCATACACACCAGGCCAAACCACAGCACCATTGACGTGGTGGTCGTGCGCTTTCCCTTCAGCAAAGTCATTCCAGTAATGTAGAGAAAGAGCAGAACGTCGATCACCACGAGGAAGTCGAGAGGTCTCGGGATCTCGAGAAACTTCCGCCCTTCCCACCACATGAAATGAAAGCCGACGATCGCCGTCACCCCAGTTAGGGCAAAAGCCCCAAACTGAACCCACACCAACTTCTCATTGTAAATCTCTCGTTCGGTTTCCTCCGGCAACAAATAGTACGTTGACCCCATGAAACCGCTGATCAGCCACATGAGCAGCAGATTCGTGTGGGTGGATCGGGCCACGTTGAACGGGATCCAATCGTGAAGTCCGTCCATCCCCATGTGAGCGAACGCCATGATAAACCCATACGCGATCTGCAAAAGCACGAGCACCATGGAAAGGACAAAGAACGGATAGGCCAAACGTTGAGACTTGTACTTCATTATTCGGCCTCCTCGGTTCCAGTCGGTGATGGCTGCGGCTCTTGTTCTTCCGCGGTTTGCGCTTCGAACGACTCGCGGTTCTTCTCCAGGGGTGGCACGTCTGGTCCTTCCGTTTTGGCAGCAGGGGAGCCCGGCTTCGGATCGCCGGCCGGCCCCGGTCCGGCACGCAAGGTCGAAAGAAAGGCGGCAAGTTCTCGGACGTCTTCTTGACTCAAAGGCAAATCCGGCATTGCGGTTCCAGGCCTGACTTCCTGGGGATTGGCCAACCAGATCTCGATTTCCTTCTGTGTCATTCGATCACCTACACCATCGAGCGCCGGTCCCACGTCTCCACCCGTTCCCGAAAGGGAGTGACAGGCAATGCACATCTGATTGAAGACTTTGGGCCGATCCTTGGCTTGTACAGCGGTATCGCCACTTCCAGGCATGGCCATCGGGAACAACAGAGGTTCCGGCGGAAAGCCATTGAGGTCCATTTCTCCCACCCACTTGAAAAAGGCGATCAGCGACTCGATCTCCTCATCGGTAAAGTCGTATTCGTACATTTTCCGTTCACCGGGATACATGCCTTGCGGATCCTCGAGCATCCCCCGGATGAATGCGGGACCTCGCCGCTCGTACACTTTGGTGAGCTCGGGGGCATAGTATCCTCCCTCCCCCAAAAGAGTGTGGCATCCCATGCAATTGGACTCGTCCCAAAGATGCTTGCCGCGGATGACCGCAGCATCCATGGCTTCGGTATTGGTCCTCTCTCGAAGAGTCGAAAACGAGTGCACGGTCAGAGCAACGAAGATTCCACTCGCTAAAATCGTCCCGCTGAGGAAAAAGGCTTTGGCCTGCGATCGAGAGAGCATAGGGCTCCTTGTGAATCAAAAGTGGCAGGGATGAACTCGCCTACACGGACGCGACCGTTGATTCAAGTCCCAGAAAGCCGGCGCGCGTCCCCGCAAAGAGACTCCCAGCTTTCTAGAATATGATTCATTGATCTCGACCACCCACGCTCCGTGAGTTGGATGTAAAAGGTGCAACGTTTGCGTACAAAAGGGCGGTCTTCGGACATTGAAGGGGCGGGGCAAGATGCCACAGGTAGCGGCCGCACCCCCGGTGGCTGCTTCCCATGAAACGGACTGACACGCTTCCACCTTTCAACCGATGCACCGGCTCTCGGCCTGAAGACCGAATCTTCGATTGCTTTCTCTTTGAGAGTGCCAAGCTCCAATGGCAAAGATTCTCCGGTGTGGCTAAGAAACAACTGGATTGAATCACATAAAGGTCGACTCTCCGGCCGATGTTCGGCACCGATACTGTACGCAGTTATCCTCCTCGTTTTTTGTGTAAACTTGCCGGCAAGTTGTCCTGCGTCCTCAACGCGGGATATGGTGTTAATTCGATCATCCGCCAATTTTGAAGAGGATCTTTGCAACGTTTCGGAGACGAGACCGAGGGATTTACAGTCGAGCGCGCGGCGGCCGGAATTCGCCTCAAGACTTGGGGCTTTTGGGGGGCCGATCTCGCGACGAAGTTCGTTCCGGCCGTAGTCGCTGCGTTGCGCGAGACGCCTTCGGAAGGAAATCTTGAAATCGACGTCTCCGAACTTCGCCCACTGCGCGACGAGGGACAGCGCGCTTTCGAGCAACTCCTCAAGCAACTCACCACCTCGGGCTCACGGGATGTGGTGATTCGCAATTCATCGGCTTTGACCAAGCTTCAAATGATGCGTTTGGTGCGCGATATTGGAAATCCCTCGCATATACGGATTGAGTGATCAGGAGGAGAAAACAGAATGAGAGGCGCCATGGACGACGTAGAACAAGAAGTATTAGCGGCAACCCAAAAGCTCTACGATGCCATCGAGGACATGATTACCACGGGTGACCTCACCCGGATGGACGAAGCATGGCTTCATTCGGACGATGTGACCGCCCGCCATCCGATGGACAATTGGGCCGTGGGTTGGCCGGCAATCCGAGCAACCTGGGAGGTCACGGCCAGTTTCGCCCGAAAGGATCGCGGGGGCGGTCAAGTCCATGAGCTGAAACCGTTCGTGCACGGCGACATCGCCTATGTCGCCGTAGTTTTCCAGGCCGCTCCTTCTTGGGGAGGTGAAAAGATCATGTGTACTAATGTCCTCCTCAAGAGAGACGGCAAATGGAAAATCGTCCACCACCATGCCGACCCGAGCCCAGCAATGCAGGCCGCATTGGAAAAAATGATCTCCGAAGATTGAAAGCCGACAGCACCGCTTCCCGCGGCAGCGACAACCAATGCGGCAAGCTGACCGCCATTGGGAACCCCGCCGAGACTCGACTCTCCGGCCCGCTCAGGAGCGGCGGAGGCTTTCGACGTGGGTGAGATGGGCTTTCGGACTTTATCAATAACCCGGGCCAGCCTTGAGCGAGTCGCCTGGGCACGGCGTTTCTTTCTCACAGCGTGATCATTTTGACGAAACGCGGGCATGTACGAATGACGCGGACCAAACGACTTATCCGCGCAAGCCCGATTTTTCGCAACATGAGTCGAGCTTCGCGGAACCGAAGAGGCGCCCTACGGCGCCTCTTCCTTTTTTGTGCGCCCCCTGGCGAAATCCTCGCTCCACTGTCACCTTTCCTTATCGAGCAATGCGACTTTACTTTTACTTAGGAACGGCCTTGACATTTTCTTTCGCCGGCTTCTTTGCCTGCGGACAAAACAACACGCCGACGGAGACCGGGGGGAGCGGTGGAGAAGGTGGTCGGACAAGCCAGCCAGGAGGCGCGAACTCGGGAGCTCAAGGCGGAGGAGCCAACCCTCGCCCAGCCTCCCCAGCCACGGTAAGCCCATACATCGTCGTCGACCAGTTCGGGTATTTGGTCGATTCGGAGAAGATCGCAGTCCTGCGCGATCCTGAAACCGGATTCGACGCATCAGAATCCTACGAACCAGGTGATCGCTACCAAATCATCGATGCTGACAGCGACAGCGTCGTGCTCGAGCTCAGCGCAACACCCTGGAACGATGGCCAAGTGCACGACCAAAGCGGGGACCGCGCCTGGTGGGTCGATTTTTCCGAGCTCACCAACCCCGGCACCTACTATCTTCTCGACACCGAAAGCAATGTGCGCTCCGACACCTTTCGCGTCGGGCCTGACGTCTACCGAGAGGTCCTCCGACACGCCCTGCGCACATTTTTCTATCAGCGCGCCGGGTTTCCCAAAGATCCCGAATTCGCCGGTGAAGCCTGGGCAGATGAAGCCAGCCATATCGGCCCCGGCCAAGACCAAAGCGCGCGGCTCTACGAACAAACCGATGACCCCTCTACCGAGCGTGATCTTTCCGGTGGGTGGTATGATGCCGGAGACTACAACCGTTACACTGCATGGACGGCCGACTATGTCGTGGCTTTGCTCCGGGCCTATCAAGAGCGGCCAGAAGTGTTTGGTGACGACTTGAATATCCCTGAGTCGGGAAATGGCGAGCCGGACATTTTGGACGAGGTGCGAATCGGGTTGGAGCACCTGAAGAAGACGCAATCAGACTCCGGCGGCTGTATCTCCGTCCTCGGCACGGACCCCATTCACGAATCAGCCAGCCCCCCATCAGCGCTCACCAGTCCTTCCGTCTACGGGCCAGAAACGACGAATGCCACCATCCGGGCGGGCGTTGCCTTTGCTTGGGGAGCCCAAGTCTACCTCGAAAGCGATCCCGAATTCGCCGCCGATCTCCTAAGCCGCGCCGAAGATGCGTGGGCCTTCGCGCAGGATAATCCAGAGCTCACCTTTGAAAATACGGGAAAAATCGCTGCCGGCGAACAGCAGTCGAGCAGCGAGGAAGTTGCTCTTTTCGAGCTGGGGTTGGCCGTGGCGCTCTACACGGCAACTGGAGAAGAAAGTTACAAGGCGTTCTTCGAGGACAACTACGAGGAGGCAGATCTGCAACTCCTCAACGGCTACAATGCAGCCTGGCAACTCCAATTTACCGAGTTTTACCTGGACTACACCACCCTTCCCGACGCCGACCCCACAATCCAAGAGACCATCCTTTCCGCTTTTCGCGAAACGATGACGAGCAACTCCAACCTCGGCATGCTCTCCGAGAACCCGGATCCCTATCTTGCCTTCATCGACACGTACACCTGGGGATCCAATGCCCACAAATCACGCACCGGATGTCTCTTTCATGATATCATCACATTCGATATCGAACCACAACGCACGAGCGAGGCGCGCCAAGCGGCCGAACGGTACATTCACTATATCCATGGCGTCAATCCACTAGGGCTCGTTTATCTGAGCAACATGGGGAATCTGGGGGCTCATCACTCAGTCACGACATTCTATCACTCCTGGTTCTCCGACAGCAGCGAAAAGTGGGACCAGGTCGGAGTCTCGACCTACGGCCCCCCACCGGGGTTCCTCACGGGAGGACCCAATCCCAGCTACGATCTCGATGACGTCTGCCCCGATCAGGAAGGGTGCCCAGACGAGCCGCCCGCGCCCCCCTACGGACAACCTCCCCAGAAGAGCTACGCCGATTTCAACGACGGGTGGCCCGTAAACTCTTGGTCCGTGACAGAAAACTCCAACGGCTACCAAGTCTACTACATCAGGCTGCTGTCCAAGTTCGTCCACTGACCTCGATAGTCAATGCCTACCCAATGACTCCCGCGCCTCGGGACATCAAGGCGCAATGCATTCATCAGCACCGGCATGGGACGCGGCGGTCCGCGGCTCACCGTCGTAGTCTTCGGCAACTCCCAAGGAGGCAGAAATGGTTGGGGCGTCGTCGCAACTCGCCAGGTGCAAATTCCCTGCTTGAGGATCGACAAACAGGTCCAGATCTTCGACAAGAGTGTTGTCGTGGATGGAAGCAGCGGCACCATCGCGGAGGGCGACTGCGCCAACGGTCAGGTTTCCTGCCACTTCGACCTCTGAGGTGACGTCCCAACGGATCTCGATGGAATTCGGGTAAGCATCGGGATGGGATGTAATCACGGTATTGTGTAAGACACTTACCCGACTGCCACGTTCAACAATGATCCCCACATCGTGCTCACGACTTCCCGGAAAGTGGGAAGTGACCATGTTATTGACAATTCTCGTGTCAAATACGGGATCGGCCAACCCCAGCCCAATGCCGCGTGCGCAGTCAAGCACACGATTCCCTTCAATAAGGTGCCCGTGTCCCGATTCGGCGTTCCACATATGGATGGCATGCTCGGCTAGACCTCCTGCGTAGGTTTGATTGTCGCGGGCCTCGGGTTCCTTTCCGTGCGCTGGACGGCCGCCGTCAGTATCGCAATAGATGCCCGTAAAAGAATTGCCGACAACCGTCCAATCACGTGCATCATGTGTATCGATGCCGCCAGTGTAGCAAGTGGTATTGCCATCCTGCGGGCCGTACCCCCACACGTTGTCCCTCCCGGCTTCCGTCATAACAAATCGACTGCACGCCACGGACACGTCGTCAACCGTTCCTGATCCTGGGCTAGCCTTGAGAAATTGCTGTCCACCGTCCTCCAGCGTCACATCAAAGATCAGCGTGTCATCACCCTCTTCCCAGAGGTGAATTAGGTGAAAAATGGAGCGCTTCACCGTAAAATGTGCCAGGGCTACCCCCGGCGCGGCTACGGTAATGGGTGCCGTTTGCTCATTGTGGTTCACATAGGCAGAGTCGAGGGTGACACTGTTCGGGTCGCCACTCGCACCGCGAAGGGTCACATCCGCGGTGGTCATATAAACGCCAGTATAGTCGTCGCCGCTCGACTCATCGAAGGTGTAGGTACCGTCCTCCAGTAAAATGGTGTCTCCGCTTTCGGCGGCCGACACGACCGCACGGAGTGTGGTCTCCTCACCACCAACCAAGACCTTCCCGGGACCCGCAGGCTCCACGTAGATCTCAGCGCCGTCGCGCTCCGGGAGAGACCACCTCGCGCAGCGGGTTTCCCGGGACTCTTCCCCGCCAGCGCCCGCGGAGCCAGCAGTCCCCTCGGAACTGCTGGTCCCGCCACTATCATTTCCCCCCGTATTTCCGGGGGCTTCACCTCCCTCCCCGGAACTTCCACCGGTTCCACCGGAGCTTCCACTGGAAGCTTCCCCATTTCTGCCTCCCGAACTGCCTCCGTCGGGCGCCGCATCGCTACAGCCCGATGCCGCGATCGAAAAGAAGATGATCGGAAACGTCATTGGGCAGAATCGGGAAGTCAGGCTCATTGTTTCATCTTGCCCGCTCTCCCGCACGCTGGCAAGAAGCTCTGCTCCAGTAGCCTCCCGCGAGGCCCCAAACCCATTCAGTCGCTCGGCATAGCTGGACCACCATACCCTTCGGCGCGAAGATACGCAGGGCGTGACGTGACGCGCTTTCGCCAAGCGCGAATGTGGGGCCAGTCCCCACCTCCGCGAGACAACGCTGCCTCTACTGGATAAAGCATTTGGATGTCCGCCGCGGAGAACTCGTTACCTGAGAAATAGGGACGCCCCGCGAGCGTGTCATTGACGAAACCAAAATGCAGACTGATGGCTGGTCCGGAATAGGAGCGCTCTATTTGCTCGGCGATTTTGCGCGCAACCGGCTTGGCAAAGAACGGCATGGGACCGCTTCGCAATTTTTCAACAATGAGCTGGACCAGTAGTGGGGGCATGGTGGAGCCCTCCGCATAGTGGAGAAAGAATCGATACTCGAGAAGCTCCTCGACGCTCTTTGGCCGGAGCTTGTCTTCCCTTTCGACAAAGTATTCGATAATGGCCCCCGACTCTGCCAGCACTCGCCCATCAACCTCGACGACGGGCGAGCGACCGAGCGGATGAATCCGCGCGAACTCTGGAGGGGCGCGAAAGTGCGCGTCCCGAGAAGTCCGCTCGATCGAGTAGCTCAATCCAAGCTCTTCAAGCAGCCAGAGAATTCGAAGGGACCGCGAATACTCGAGGTGGTGCACAATGATCCCCATATCCCGAAGGATAGGCCTCATACGGGCAATACCGCGACCGCGCGGCCGCGCCGGCTTCTTTGCGCTCGTTGGAGGGCCCAACATCTCAGCACCTCTAAAGTCTCCGCCTCTGCCGAGCCGCAGTGGGCACGGTCAGCTTGGCCCTGCGGCAATCGGGCAGTGAGGCCGTATGAACAGAATTTTTTTGCAAACTGAAGACTTGCAGCGCCATTGAGCCCCAAAAAGGCGCACCAGCGCCGAAGCCAGCTCTCCTCTCTGGACTTGCCCGACCCGAGCCGTAAGGTTGCCAGGTTCCGCGCCACTACCGTGGAGCCACTCTTTGTCCTTGGTCCCTTTTTCCTTTGGGGGGGGGGCAGCCACCCGGCGGCTACTCCAGAACTTCCCCTTTTGCGCAGGTTTGCTTGACTCATGTTGATCCTTTCGAAGAACTCTGACTCTCCCACGACCACGCCGACTCATCGGGCACGACGGGCGACGAAGCGCCTTTTCGAGCCGAAAACCAGCCTCATCGTTGGCCTGTCGTTGCTCGCTCCCGCATGCCTCAACTCGCAGGGCATGGAGCCAGAAATGGATGGCAATGCGAGCACAGACGGAATGGGCGGTGACACGCAGCCGAACTCTGGGGGCAGCTCGACCGGAACCGGAGGAGAAAAAGCCAACACCGGAGGCACGGACGGGGGCGGAACCGGTGGCGATTCCACGGCCATGGGCGGATTCTCCGGCAGCTTTGGAAATGAAACCCCGTCCATCGAGTGCCAGGCCGACTTCCCGACGGCCAACACCGACGGGGCGGATCACAAGGTCACGGTCACCCCCGACTCCTGGGGGGAGCTCCCCCATTTCTGGAACACGTTCGGCACGGGACACCTCGGATTGTATCTTCGTGAAGATCGCAACTGGGGCGAGACTCTTCAAGCACACACAGCCGAAGGCGTGGAGAAGCTTGGCATGGATCGCATCCGTTCCCACGGCATATTCCACGACGACATCGGCATCTACAGCGAAGAAGAGGACGGGACCCCTGTCTACAGCTGGGAAAACGCCGATCAGATCATGGACTTCCTCGTCGATCTGGACATCGATCCCATCGTCGAGCTCGCACCGATGCCTGCCGACATGGCAGCCGACCCCAGTGAGACCGTCTTCGATTGGGAAATGATCATTTCTCCGCCCAAGGACTATGCACTGTGGCAGGAGCTCGTACGACAATTCGTGCAGCACTACATCGACAAGTACGGCACCGAGGAAGTCTCCACGTGGGACTTCGAAGTCTGGAACGAACCGGAGTGTTGCAACAACAAATTCTGGGCCGGTACGCTCGAAGAGTACTACCAACTCTATGATGCTGCCGCCGCTGGGGTCCGTGAGGCACTTCCCAATGGTCGCGTCGGGGGTCCGGTGGTCAGCCAACCCCTCGAGCTCGAAAACAATTCGGAAGCGGGAGTCAAGTTCCTGGATCACATCACGAGCACTGACGGCACCCTGGACTTTTTCACCTATCATAGTTGGAGTTTTGTCGGCGGCGCGGTGGATGGCTATTTCCAAGGAATCGATTTGCTCGAAAGCTATGGATTCACCGAGATGCCGATCGCCATCACCGAGTTCGGCCCCACCTGGGAGTTTGGGCTCTACGACGAGCCTCAGGAGATGGATCAAGGGGCCGCCTTCGTGGCTCAGACTTTTTCCGATATCTCCCAACGATGCGCCCAGGATGGCACGCGCTTTCCGATGACGTATTCTTGGTGGGTTCTTTCGGACATTTTCGAGGAAGGGATGTACCGAGAGGACGATCCCTTCATCGGATGCATGGGACTCATCACGAGGGAAAACATTCACAAGCCCGCCTACAACGCCTACCGGTTCTTGGCTCAGATGGGCACCGAACAGGTCGAGCTCTCCGTGGAAGGCTCCGGAAGCGTCGGAGGGATGGCCGCCCGGGATGCCGACGGCGGTGTGCAGATCTTGATCTACAATGGTCAAAATCCCGGCAATGGTCCGACCGACGACACCTACTACGAGGTGACCGACGAGCAGGAAATTTCCCTGACGCTCGCGGGAATCGATCCGGAAACCGCGTATGACGTGACCGCTTACCGAGTCGATAAAACTCGAGGAAATGCTTATGCTGTGTGGCAGTCCCAGGGACGCCCCTCCATGAGCGAGATGTCCGAGGACGATTGGCAAGCTCTACGAGACAGCATGGACTCGCCCGCAGAACCAATCGGTCAAGCGCTGTGTGGAGACACGTTCTCCGAAACCTTCCAGCTTCCCTCACCGGGGGTCCTGTTCGTCACTCTCGTTCCCACTGAGGAGTGAGCCCCTTGGATGTTGGCGCGGGAATCCCAATGAGAACGCGCCGCGCGGGAAGTCCCCAAAAGGCTTTTCGTGCAGGAGTTTCCGCACGCGACCATGTCCGCATCACAAAGCCCCAAAACCGGCTAGTGCTGCGACCACATAAAAGTGGTCGGTAGGGAGACCACTTTTCTCTGG
>CAYTRQ010000028.1:0-23947 GCA_964440025.1 uncultured Polyangiaceae bacterium
CGTGCTCCGATGAGTACGCGCCAATCGATCAAGTCCCCTGTGGTCGGGTACTAGTTCACATCCACAAATGGCGGCGGCGGAATTCTATAGCTGCTTTTCGTAGACACGATAGGTCTTGTAGACCTTCCCGCCCATCATTTTGATTCCGAGGTTGACGGGAGTGTTGTCCTCGAGGGTCCAGGAGAGCTCCCCCCAATGAATGCCGAGGCGCTGGCCACTTTTGGCCAAGTGGGCATACATAAAGGTCGAAAGGCCTCCGTACTTCTTCATGTTACGGTATTTCTTGCGCACCCCGAGCAGCGCCAGCCGAGCCGTCGTCGTATCCTTCTTCACTTTGAGTCCCCAGGCGAGTTGGGCTGCGCCCATAAGGAGCTTGCCTTGAGCCTTCTTGAGATGCTCGTTGATATTGGGAAGTGCGATCGCAAACGCGGCTGGTTCGCCATCGATGCTCACGAGGTAGGTCAAACGAGGCTCGAGAATGAGCTTGAATTCGTCCGCCAACTTACGAAGCTCGGCGCGCGTCATAGGGACGTACCCCCAGTTGTCACTCCAGGCGTCGTTGAAGATGTCCATCACCAGTTCCACTTCGCGTGTGATGTTGGACTTGTCGAGATGCCGGTAGGTGACTTCCGGAAGGGAGTCGATCATGTCGAATCCCTTCTGCGCTCTTGGTGGCAAGGGTTTGACGACGTAGCGCCAGGCGTAGAGATCTTTGGCCTTTGAAAGGCCGGCGCCTTCGATGAGCCCACCTTGATAGTCGCGATGGTGAGGCATGAGCACCATGGGTGGAGTGTTGAAGCCATCGACGAGGCAACCGATCTCTTCGTTGGAGCTCAGCGAAAAGGGACCGAGCATGCGCGTCATGCCGCGCTCGCGAAGCCATTCGGCGGCGCGATCGAGGAGTGCCGTGGCCACCTCTTGCTTGTCGACGGTATCGATGAGGCCGAAAAATCCCGTTTTTTCCCCGTAGCGGTCGTTCCACGCTTGATCGATCTGTGCCGTGCAGCGGCCCACACAAAGGCCGTTGTCGTAGGCGGTCATGGCGATGCCTTCCGCATGTTCGAAGAACGGATTCTTCTTGCTGAGACGAGATTTGAGATCGAAATCGAGCGGCCGAATATAGTTGGGATCTCCGGCATAGACCTCGTCGACCACGTCGAGGAAGTCCCGCAAATTGCCGCCTAAGGGGATGTCACGAACTGTAATGGTCATATTTTTTAGATAACGCCGTATTTCTTGCCGACCTTTTCGAACGCTTCCAGCGCGCGATCGAGGTGCTCACGCTCATGGGTGGCCATGTAACTCGTTCGAAGCATCGCGCTCTTCGGGGGAACACCCGGCGAAATGAATGGATTCGTGTAGACACCGTGCTCGTCGAGCAAATCCTTCCACATCATGATCGTGCGCAGATCCTGGCGAATATAGATGGGGATGACCGCCGTTTCCGTGGTACCGAGCTCGAAGCCCAGTTTGCGGAGCTCATCGCGCATGTAGGTGAAGTTCTCGTGGAGCTTTTCGATACGCCACGATTCTTCCTGCATGACCTCGAAGGCAGCCATGGCAGCTGCGATGCTTGGAGGAGCCGCTGCCGCGGCAAACATGAAGCTCGGGGCGAAATGGCGGATGTAATCCAGCACCTTCCGCTCGCCAACGAGATAGCCACCGATGGAAGCAAAGGACTTCGAGAATGTGCCACCGATGAGGTCCACCTTGTCGGAGACCCCGAAATGGTGAGGCGTACCGCGACCACCGGGGCCGATGACACCGAGCGCGTGCGCATCATCGACCATGATGCGTGCCCCATGTTTCTGGGCAACCGGGACCATTTTGTCGAGATGGCAAACCTCTCCTTCAGCCGAAAAGACTCCGTCGGTAATGACGAAAGCTCCTTCCTCGGGGCCGAGTTTTTCGAGCGCTCGGTCGAGGGCTTCCGGATCGTTGTGTTTGTAGCGAACCTGCCGGGCACCAGCGGCCATGCCAAGGCGCACGCCATCGTAGAGGGACGCATGCACATTCCGGTCGATGACAGCAACACTATACTTGTTGGACAGGATAGCCGACAGGCTGGATATGTTGACCTGGTAGCCCGTTGTGAACACCAGGGCCGACTCCTTCCCCATCCATGAGGCAAGCTTCTCCTCGAACTCTTCATGGAGTTTCATGCTGCCGTTGACCAAACGGGAGCCGGTCATGCTCGTGCCAAAGCGGTCGATGGCGTTCTTGGCGGCTTCGCGAACCTTGGGATGGGTGGTCAAGCCCAAGTAGTTGTTCGAGCCGAACATGATGACTCGCCTGCCGTCGATCTCCGCCTCGGGACCATCGTTGAGGTCCAAAGGACGGAAGAAAGGGTAAATGCCGCGCTTTCTCGCATTGTCGGCCGCCGTGAACTTGAAGCATTTCTCGAAGACGTCCTTACCGCCGATCGTCGCCAAGGAACGGCGTTGAGTCATCGACTCCTCCATGTCTTCGGAGCCGGCGTCTTGCCGCTGTTCTGCTCGCGCGGCAGTGCCGTTGTTCGATCCGTTCGTTGCCCGATTTTCCTTGGGCTGTGGCTCACTGTCCAAGGCAGGATCGACGTTGGGAAGTTCGTAGCCGTCGCGCAGGATCTTCAGGGCCGCCCTGACCCGTTCGGGAGCGTCCATGAGACCCTCTGCGGCCTTCATGACGCGATCATCGGTGACCCAGCGCATCACCGCCGGGTTTTCCAGAACCTTCGATCCTCGTTCGAAAATGATTTCTTTCCAGCTGCTCATCACTGCTCCCAGTGCGGCGCGATTCACCTCTCGGAGGTGGCCCGCGACGGGCCGCCACGCTAGCGCGCGTGGCTTGGAAGTAAACCGTGGGTGGGGTCCGTGGAGAGGCACCGACGAGAGCCGCGGGATGAGCCGCGGCTGGACGGCAGGAGGGGCGCTGCGTAGTAGCTTGTGCAGCATAGCTTGTGCAGCATGTTTCCGTGGCCTTCCGTGGAGCCAGGGGGCCGAGCACCGGGCCTCTGAGCTGTCACGTCCCTCAAAGGGCGCCAACCAATCAGCAAGGAGGCGTGAGGGGCACAATGCTGGCTAAAAAGCCAAGTGGTGCTGCCCCTACTCGTGGGAGCGCCCGGCAGCATGAGGCCTTTCTTGGCAAGAAGAACCAAGAACCTCCGAGGGGCGTCTCGCCGGCCAGCGGCCTTGCACCGGCGTCTTGAGCTCCACGTGCTCCAAATACAGGCCGTGCGCCGGTGCGGTCATCCCCAAATCCCGGCGGAAGCCGCTCCTCAAGGCTCGCCCGATGCAGCCTGGCGCCTTTCGACCCCGTCCAACATCGACCAAGCTTCCCGCGATGATGCGCACCATATTGTGGAGAAAGCGATCGCCCCGCACCACGATATCGAGGCATCGAGGGTCCCCTGCGCCCGGTTGGACGGATGCTTCGTCGATACGGCGCACGGAGGAAAGACGCGCGTCCCGGGACGAGCGAAATGCCGCGAAGTCGTGCTGCCCCACAAGACAGGCCGCCTCCGACTGCATCGCCGAAAGGTCCAGCTGCCGGACGACCCTCCAAGCTCGGCCCTCCAAGAAGGGATCGCGAATGGGGCTTTGCAGAATGCGATAGCGGTATCTCTTCCACAACGGATCGCGGCGAGGATCGAAATCGGAGGGGACGCCGCCAGCCGCGGTGACCGCGATCGACGCTGGGAGAAGCCTTTGCAAAGCCAGCACCCAACCGCGGGGTTCGATGTTGTCCTTTTGGGTGATAAAACTCACGATCTGATGACAGGCGTGAACCCCCGCGTCGGTGCGACTCGCGCAGGTCAGCCTCCCCTTGTGCGGATCGATGGCCCCAAGCGCTTCTTCGAGCACCCCGCCGATCGTGCTGGCGTTTTCTTGGGGGGCGAATCCTGAAAACGCAGTGCCCTCATAGGCTAGCTCGAGAAGAATGCGCTGGCTCACTGCTGCTTGGTTCGATCGCGCTGACGTGGAAGGGAGTTGCTGTCGAGACGGCGTTCACCAGGCTCCTGTTCAGTCGGTTCCGTCGGCTCGAAAAAGCTGGCTGCGGAGTCGCCCCAGGATCGGGTTTGGGTGAGCGTCAGGCTGGTGGTTGCTGGCAGAGGAAGAGGACGGTTCTTGGGGTGTCCCAAGACCAACCGTCCGCCGCTCATCAACAGCTTTGCGTGAAGCAAGCGTGAAAGAGCCCTTTCGCTGGCTTCCAGTGCTGTCCAGGGAGGATCGGTCACGATCAACGAAAAAGGAGCGAGACGATGGACGGCTCCCGCACAGGCTTCAACCGACAAGCGAATGAGGGAAATCCGATCGCGGACCTCGAGAACTTCGGCGTTTCGTTCGAGAGCCTCAATGGCTTTGCGGGAGTTTTCCACGAACACGGCATGATCGGCCCCACGGGAGAGGGCTTCTAGCCCGAGGGCTCCGGTGCCTGCATAGAGATCGAGAACGGTGCCTTCGATCGGACCAAGGATGGAAAACCACGCCTCGCGCACGCGATCCGTCGTGGGACGGGTCGCGAGACCCTTGGGGGCCACCAGGCGGCGCCCCCGGAAAGCGCCAGCTATGATGCGCATCTCATCGAGTTCCCATCTCCAAAAGGCGCTTCAGCGCCCCACTCTTTATCACTTTTTGACCATCACTCTGCCGCGGAACGCTTTTCATTGCTTGGTGGTTCAGGTCTCGATCTTGGTCCACATCTGGCGACGCATCTTCTGTCGACTGCGATCCTTTTGAGTGAGGATGCGAGCGACCGACCAGGCAGCAAGGACTTCTCCTTCTTGCCCTAGTGCCGGCAGAACGCTCGGTCCCACCAAATACGTTCCTGGAATGGGACCGCGGACGGGCTCCGCCGCCAAGCCCAGGTAGCCCGCCGGTTTGATGGACAGGCGCGGCTGCATGGGCTCGGCCAATGTCGTGGCGTAAGGCAAGTGGACGCGCTCCAATTCACGACGAATGCGTTCGGTCCCGTCCTGCTCGTACAGCCAGGCAGGCAGGCCATCGTGAGGGCTATCGACGAGGATCAAGTGCTCGTCGAGGAAGGGAAGGAAATAGCGGAGCGTGGCCAGAACCGCTTCTCGGGCGCCGAGCAAATGGATCCCCCCAGCAGTGGGAAGCAGCATCTCCGCGACAAGAAGGATGCTTTTATTATGCGGCGTCAGTTCGTCTTCCTGAGAGCTTGCCTCGGGCGCTCCGGCTCGACTGTCACCCAGGTTTTGCAGGTGCACGAGCGGCAGCTCTTCGGCCGGGGGCACAAGGAAGGATTCCTGTCCCAGGGGTGCGGGCCAGGCCTGCTTGCGCACCACGAGGCTAACTGTGAAGCGCCCCCCCGAGAGCTCGACCTGGGGCCAGTTGTCTCGCGCTTTCCTCGTGATGCCCTCCCCCCCAGAAAGCTCGGCGATGGCTTCTCCCGTCCAGTCGCTAATCACCGCTTCCGTTCCTGTGACGTCTTCGCCGTCTTCTCGGACACCCACGATCCGCCCTCGAGCAATCACGAGTTCGGTCGCGCGGGCTCGGAGTCGGCACGCGCCGCCATGCGACTCGATGCGCTCGATCAGGAAGTTCTCCATCGCTTGCTCTCCGCCCGGAAGGTAATGAATCCCGCGAGTCCACGCTCCATGCAGACGAGCCAAAGCCAGCGAAGGAAGCTCGTGCGCTTCCATTCCCAGGTGCGAGGCGAATAAGGCAGGCAGCTCAGCGATTTCCCGAAAATCGTGTCCCCCTGGCAGCCGATCGAGAAGAGCGAAAGAGCGATCACCGTCCTCGACGAGAGGCAGGTGCCCGGCGAGGCGCCCCGTCTCCATGCGTTCCCAGAGATTTCCAGGAGGCCACACCGCGTCCTTTTCAAAAGCGGCGTCGACCAAGCCGTTGACGGTGGAGATGTCGGCGTAAAGTTCGGCGATCGGCTTTTTGACCTCGGGAAACTCGCGCTCGATTTCGCGAGAGAACAGGTCGACATCCGGAGCGACTTCGAAGCGGACCCGATCGCTGAGTACCGAAAACATGGGGTCCAGGGGGCGGGTCAGCCGTCGGAATTTTTGAGTTTGAGCAAGTTCTTGGATGATGCGACGAAACGCCGGCGAGGTGGCTGACAGCAGTGTGAACGCTCGGCGACGAAGGCGATGTCCTTCGATCTGATACCCGGCCGAGGCCTCTCCCTGTCCGAGCACGAGAACACGCATATCCCTACGTGCTAACAAAGCGGCGGTCAGCAAGGATCCTAGCGAACGACCCAAGATCACTGCATCGTAGTGCCGGGCCGTCGTCATTGCGGGTCCTCCTGCTCTCCTGGAGGTTGCCCCGCATGAGCTCGCGACGCGCGCGTTGCATCCCCTCCAGTCTGTTGCCTGACGCCAAACTCGACGAGCGGCCTTTGCCCCGGGCGCTCCTTGATCTTCACACGTCCCTCACTGAGAGCTTGCAAAACCTCGGGAAGGAGTCGATGCTCCTGCTGCAAGATGCGCTGCTTCAGGTCCTCCACGCTGTCACCGGCAAGAACCTCGACGGCTCGCTGAGCGATGATCGGACCGGAGTCGACTCCGCCATCGACGAAGTGGACCGTACACCCCGCTACCTTGACTCCGTACTCCAGGGCCTGAGCTTGCGCATTGACCCCCGGAAAGGCCGGTAAAAGCGAAGGGTGAATGTTGATGATGCGCCCTTGGAAGGCGCTGAGTAAAACGGGAGTAAGCACTCGCATGAAACCAGCGAGCACCAACCATTCCACCCCCCGCGCTCGAAGCTGCTCGACGAGCTCTCGGTCGAACTCTTCCCGCGAACCGAATTCCTTGTGGTCGACCACCAGGGTGGGGACCCCAGCGTCGTGCGCCCTGTTCAGGGCGAAGGCCTGGGGACGGTTGGAGATAACGATTCGACACTCGGCGTCGAGAGTCCGGCCGGCGATGGCATCCAGGATGGCCTGGAGATTCGATCCATTTCCTGAGACGAGAATGCCGAGTTGCAAGCTCACGTGCGCTGGCCCTCCGGATCGTGAACGTAGTGGACCTTGGCGGGACCGCTGGCTTCTGAGAGATGGCCTAACAAATAGGCCTCTTGTCCTGCTTGGCCCAATGAGCGGATCGCTTCCTCACCCTTGTCTTTTGCAACGACGGCCACCAGGCCAACGCCCAAATTGAAGGTCCGTCGCATCTCGGCCAGCTTGACCGGTCCCCCGTCGGCGATCAAAGAGAAGATGGCAGGCCAGGGCCTGGCCCCGTTGATGATGGCATCCACCCCGTCCGGGAGCACTCGGGGAAGGTTTTCGGGCAGGCCGCCTCCCGTGACGTGGCAGAGGGAATGCAAATCGCCTCCGAGGGCTTCCCGCAGGTTCTGGACCGCCGAGGCATAGATCCGAGTCGGCCTGAGCAGCACCTCGCCGAGTGGGCCCCCCAGTCGCTCGATAGGCGAATCGAGCTGCAGCCCCATTTTCGTTTGCAGGACATGGCGCGCCAAGCTGTAGCCATTGGAGTGCAAACCGGAGGAGGCGACTGCCACGAGCTCGTCGGTTTCCGTCACGAGGTGGGAACCCAGCAAGTGCTTTCGATCGGCCACACCGACGGCAAAACCGGCCAAATCGTACTCCCCATCGGTGTACATACCCGGAAGCTCGGCGGTCTCGCCTCCCAGCAAGGCACACCCTGCCAGGGTGCAGCCTTCGGCAATGCCGCGCACCACATCTGCACCGACGCTCGCGTCAAGCTGACCGGTGCCGAAGTAGTCGAGGAAGAACAACGGCTCGGCTCCCGTGGTGATGACGTCGTTGACGCACATGGCCACGAGATCCTGGCCAATGGTATCATGTCGCCCCGTTTCGAAGGCCACCTTGAGCTTGGTGCCGACTCCATCGGTGCCGCTGACCAGGATGGGTTCCTCGAGACCAGGGGGGATGCGGCAGAGTCCTGCGAATCCACCGATGCCGGAGAGGACATGTTGGGTTTGCGTCCGCGCAGCGAGTGGTTTGATGCGATCGACGAGGGAGCTGGCTTCGTCGATATCGACGCCGGCCTGCCGGTAGGTCACAGCCATGGGCGCCTGTTAGCACCCATCCGCCAGGGCCCCAATGCCGAGACGCGACGAGGCACCCCGCCCCTGCCCGCCAAAAGGCTGGAGCCAACAACCACGCTCGCTGATTGACGGCGGGGAGCGATTTTCGCCCCTGCCCGCCAAAAGGCTGGAGCCAACAACCACGCTCACTGATTGACGGGGGGGGGAGCGATTTTCGCGCCTTACCCCGGCCCCTCCAAGCCGGAAATCGACCCTTTGACATATGAAGGTTTCTTCATATGTTTAATCGGTGTCACTTGGTCACGGTCACGCGCACGGTCATGGCTCGGGCGCAGGCTCCGCGCACGGCGCGGGTCACGGCCACGCCCATGGTCTTCCGCAGCCCCCCAAAAATGCAACGGTTCGCCGCGCTTTGACCGTTGCCCTGGTCCTCAACGGAGCCTTCCTGGTGGTCGAGCTGATCGTTGGATTGTGGACCGGTTCGCTCGCGTTGCTCAGCGATGCGGCGCACATGGTCAGCGACGTCGCGGCCCTTTGCTTGTCCCTGGGAGCCAGCCTGCTCGCCAGTAAGCTCACGCACAGCGAGCGGACGTTTGGCTTGATCCGCGCCGAGGCGTTAGGGGCCTTCGTCAACGCACTAGCGCTGGTCGTGACCTGCGGCTTTATCTTCAGGGAGGCCATCGTTCGACTCACCGGGGAGCACCCGGAGCTCGCCGGCATCCCGGTTCTCGTGGCGGGCTCTCTGGGGCTGCTCATCAACCTGGGGAGTGCATGGATCCTGGCGCAAGCCGATCGAAGCAATCTCAATGTACGCGGGGCGCTTCTGCATATGCTTGCCGACGCTCTGGGGAGCCTTGGTGCCGTCGCAGCGGCCGTGTTCGTCCTTTATGGCATTCCCTCCGCCGACGCGATCGCAAGTCTCCTCATTGGTCTATTGGTTTTGGGGGGCACCTGGGGACTGCTCAGAGAATCGGCAGGAGTGCTCCTCGAGTTTTCTCCTCCGGGACTCAGCGTCAAAGAGGTCCGCCGAGCACTCAGCGAAATCGAGGACATCAGTGACGTGCACGATTTGCACATCTGGTCGCTCGACGGAAAAACTCCCATCCTCACCGCACATCTCGTCGGCCCCAAACAAACCAATTCCGAAGGGCTTCTTCGGCGCGCGGAAGCCCTCCTGCGCGAGCGCTTTGGCGTGGTGCACACGACCTTGCAGATAGAGACCCCGTCTCACACCGACTGCGAAGCCCGCGACTGTTGCAGCTTATTGCCTCAAGAGGTGGGAGCGACTCATGCCTGAACGATCGGAAGGGCCCGCACCGCAAAGGCATGGCCGGCTCGCCCCCGTAACAGCGGAAGAGACACCGCAAAGACATGGGGGGCTCGCCCCCGTAGCAGCGGAGCTGCCCTTGCCGCTTTCGCCCGCCCCGTGCGGAACCCCGGAAGGTCCCCTTCCCGGCCCGGAGCTTCGCGCACGCGCGGTCGGCCTGTTTCGGGCGATGGGACACGAAGGGCGCTTGATGGTCCTGCTAGCCCTCTCACGTTCGGGCGGTCTGTCGGTGGGGGAGCTCCTCGAAGCCGTGGGAGGCAAGCAAAGCGCCTTGTCCCATCAGCTGCGCCTCCTCAAGGAGGCCCGCTTGGTCAAGAGCCAGCGCCTCGGTCGCCGCATCATCTACCAGCTTCACGATAGCCACGTGGGCCACGTCATCGAGGACGCCATCGCCCACGTCACGGAGGGCTCCGCTTCCGACGCCGGCGACACAAATGCTCGATCCTCTTGAGGGAACGAGCGCCTGATGAAAGCATCTCCGTGTGCCCCCCAGGTGTCGGAGCTAGGTCGGCCCCATCTCGGCCCCCGACCTCGGCTCTCCCCATCAACGCACCTCTCGGCGCTTCCCCATCGGTAAGGAAAAGGATGAAGAAAAAAGTTGCAGTCGTCGGCGTCGGCTCGGCCGGGCTCCTCAACGTGATGCACCTGTGCGTCTGGCTCGACAAGTCCTGGGAGATCTATTCGGTCCACAACCCCAAGAAGAAAATCCTGGGCATCGGCGAGAGTTCCAATGGCGAGTTCGTCAACGCGCTTGAACGGAGCACGAATTTTCAGATTGCGCACTCAGAGGATCTCGCGGCCCTCGATGCCACCATCAAATACGGCAGTCGATTCATGGGCTGGCGGGAGCACCAGTGGATCAATCCGCTGCTCAACGGAAACATCGCGGTGCATTTCAACAACCGCGGTCTCAAAGACTTTACCTATGCCCGGTTGAGAAAGTTGTGGCCCGATCAATTCTGCACCCTCGAAGGCGACGTCGAGAAAATCACCAACTACGCGGAAAAGGTCACGCTCACCATCGACGGGAACGACCACGACTTCGACTACGTCGTGGACTGCCGTGGCACCCCCGAGCATTTCGAAAACTACACGATCAGCGACTGCACCTTGCTCGATCGCTGTCTGGTCCATCGGGTCGAGGACTATGATTATCAACCCTTCACCGATCACATCGCGACAAAGCATGGCTGGATGTTTGGTGTGCCGCTCAAGGACTGGAAGACCTACGGCTATCTCTACAGTACCAAGATCACGAGCAAAGAAACGGCGCTCGAAGACATGAAGAGCGTCCTTGGCGTCAAGGAGCTCGACTCCGCCAACTATGACAAGGAGTACACACTGACCTCCTACTACGCCAATGAGCTCGTTTCGGGACGCGTCTGCAAAAATGGCAACCGCGCACTATTTTTCGAGCCGCTGATCGCCAACTCGATCTTCATCTACCTCAATGCCAATCGTCTCATCTTCGACTATATCGTCAACGAACGAGACGCGGGTGAGATCAATCGCGATTTCGTCACGTCCGTCCGACAAATGGAGGACGTCATCAGCTACTATTACCAGGGCGGCTCGACTCACGAGAGCGAATTCTGGAAGCACGCAGCACTCTCGGCACAGGAACGTCTCAAGAAGAGACGCGAATTCCTGGAATATCTGGGACAATTGCGCGAGCTCAAATCTCGAGGAATTCTCCACCAGGCGCCCCCTTACACGTGGGCACCCCATACCTGGCAGATCGTCGATGCCGAGCTGGGCTACAACTACATCGACGGCGAGATGCCAACTTAGAGCACCAGCAAACAACCTCGAAAACTCCGCCGACGCTCATTCGCGGGCGGGTGAGACGAGCATGGGCGGAGCCCTTTCCCTTTGTTCGATGCGGCGGGGTTCTGATTGGACGAGCCCCTCGCGTCCCTCACTTCCACCGCGAGCTCGCTGAGCTGCAGCACGAGTTCACTGGGAGTCGTCGCTCAGCGAGGTCACGGTCACGACGGCTTGTCCCGGAACCCGCACCACATGCTCCTCCGCAAGTTCACCGAGCTCGGCAGAACGTTCGATGCCATTGAAGACAGTGCGAATCACCCTCAATTGATTCATTTCCATTGCAGCCGGGAGGACCAGCTCGACATTCGTGGGCTCCTCCGTTGGATTGACGAGGACGATGGTGAGCGTATCGCCATTGGGAGAGCTCCATGCAGAAGGAAGCAACTCCTCGGAGCCACCTGTCATCTCGATCCGAACCCATCCGGGATCGGTGAATCGCGCAAAATGATGGAGAGCATGATAGACGGGAAGTTTTTCGATCGTCTCTTCGCCCGCACCGATCAGCGCCGGTGAATCCTCCTCGATCGTCGAGGTGACGAAATGCTGCTGAAGATAGGCGGACGAGCTTGCCACAGTGAGCGCATAGTGGACCAGGACGGCGGTTTCCAACCCGCCTGCCTGCATCTCGGTTTGGACGGACGGCTTCCCGGCCTCGTCGCTGAGGGCGCTCACGCCCTCGAGCTCATCGGAGGCCACCGCCGTCGGATCGATGTCATAAAGATGATAGGCAATGCTATCGACGGGAGCCAGCACGCCGGCATATTCGTCGATTGACGCCACCCCCCCGACCTCCGGCCCGGAAAAGGAGTACTGCGAGGGCAGTGTGTCCACGCTAGCGCTCACGGCGGCCATGGCCTCCGCGTAGCCGGGAAATTCCACGTCGAGAACTTCACCATTCAGATCTTCCACAGAGCCCACGCCTTCCTCGGGGAGGAAACGGCAGGCCTCGGCCGACTCCTCCCGGGGAAGCCAATCGGGATTATTTTGAATACTGACGAAGTCGGGGACGACGCCCACCTGCTCGTAAGCCTCGAGAGAGGCCCGCCAATATTCGGCAAAGGCCGCGTAGTCGAACTCACCGTCGGCATTTCGAACTAGCGTGCAATCCGTATTGACATCGACGCAGTAGCGATCCCCATTGGCCTTGAGCTCGGCAGGCGGACTGCCCGAGGTGATGAACAGCGTGGGACTCTGTTCGAGGCGCGCTTCGGCGCCAGCAAGGATCTCCGCGGCGGCAGAAAGGGCGTCTTCATTTCCTGGCTCATAGCGATTCCTCAGCCGAACCGCCTCGAACCCCGAATCGAGGAACATGGCATCCAGCAGCTGTTCCCGTTCGGGATAGTCCGCGATGAAATCATCATCGTAGGCGAGAGAGGCACCAAAGCCGATCAATGTCTGATGCTGGGTCTCGGGCTCCACGGAGACCTGATCGGTCGCATCACCCACAGGGGCGCAAACTCCGGCGAGGCAAGAAGTACCTTCTGGGCACGGCCCGTCATCACAGAGCGGAAGGCACATGCCACTGGGCGGAGTGACACCATCGCACAGCGCCACCGCGCCTTCGTCTTGAGAAGCCACGCACGCGCCACCATCGAGCGCACTGCACTGGGCACTCCCGGTGCACGACTCGGTGCAGGTCCCGCAGATGCACGTGAGTTCTCCGCACTCCGTCGATTTATCGCACAGCCTCATCCAATTGGTTTGGCTGCCTACCTGGGGACCGCCGCTCGAATGGCACGAGGGTGTCAAAGCTACAACCAGAGCAACCACGCCGGTGAGGGCCCTGGCGCGAGACCTGCTTACGACAGCAAAGAATTGGCGAAACAAGGTAGCGGCGGCAAGTGGGCGAGACATCATGGCAGCTTTTCCTCCTCCGTGAGGTACTGGCCGCAATAAAAATGGACCTGGTAGCGTCCTTCTCCCTGAGCGGTGCGATTGTATTCTGTCACCTCTTCCCAGAGAGGCAGAATGCTCGACCGCGTGTTGGCGAGAAGCTGTCTCACCTCTTGTTCCTTGGGGTGACCGGGCCACAGATCGAAGGTGAGTGTTGTCCCGCCCACTTCGTCGTTCCGCCCCGAGCTCCGGTGCCCCGCGGTGACCTTGGCCGCCAAGGCATTGAGGACTGCGCGATGATGGTCGACGACGGCCGCTTCCCATCCCGACGATTCGCCGAGGGGAATGAGCACATGTTCAGCCACATAGGTCCGGTCCGGGCGGTCGGTTTCGAGGCTGATGCGGCCATCGGTGAGAAGGAGGTCAATCGCTTCTTCCAGCGAGCTCGAGGAAACGGGCACGAGTTGAGTCAGCCTGCGGTGACTGGTCGGCCCTTCACGATAAATTTGAAGCCACACGTGTGCGGCCAATGAATCGGCGGATCGGTTCTCGAGAAAAGCACCAAAGTCCTCGAGCTCCTCCTCTGTCGCGATCCGGTAGCTCGTCTCGTCGCCACGACCGGAACGGATCACGAAACCATTTTCCACGAGGTCGTTGAGGATACCTCGGACCGAGCCTTCGTCATCATAGCGGAAGCGCTCGAGGACTTCTGCCCGGGTGGCCGACTCCCGCTCGGCCAGGTAACTTTGAACAGCACTCCACAGGGTCACGCCCCGGGACGTCGCCGACTCCCCCACGCGCTGCACTTTTTGCCGGTAGGAGCGGAGGGCCATGCCAAACATATCCGCCACTACCTTTTTGCTCACTCTCTGCTGTTCCAGCTCCGCCACGAGTCCAGCAAAGACCTCGTTGGCAATATGACCCAAAGGAGATCGCGCACCTTCGGCCGTCGAAAGCCGGGCAATCAGGATAGTCGTCTGACGCACGATTGCGTCAATGAGCACTCGGGAGTTCATGCGGGGCTTTCATTTCAAAAGAGCACCTCTCCTGGCACCCCGCAAGGCCAGATACTCGCCGCGCTGGCCGCACAGCAAGCTGTCACCGTTTTTCCCCTTCAACGGCGAAATCCCTCCCGCCCCTTTTCGCAGTGTTCACGCAGGGGGGAGGGGAAGCGCTTCTCCCACTCTTCCGGAAAATTCACGAGAAGGGGGGAGAATCTGCTCCCCCCTTCTCGCCCGTTGCTCCTTGCGGAAGCAGACTCGAGCCTCCTTCTGATCGGAAACGTCTCTCGGGAGCCCTTTCGAGCTGACGAGACACGTTCGAGCAGAACCTACAATCCACCCACTTCTTCGGTGGTGTAGCGACTCACTTGCGGCTCACTGGGCTCGCTCAGATCGACGAGCAAGCGAGCCCCTTCGACCGGCCCCCCTTCGAGCAGCAATTCTCCATTCACCAGATAGGGGTTTCGGAACGGGTAGCCGTAGGTCCCTGGCAGCTCGAGCGCGCTCCCGAGGGAAAGCTCATCTTCTGCTACGGTGAGGGGCAACAACTGCGACCTCACATTGTCGGCACACCGATCCTCGGGACCGACGAGCAGGTAAGCGTAGCCTCCGGCCCGGCGCGCCGCGGAGAATGCTCCCTCGAGCTGGGCGCTTTCCTCGATGAAGGCACCTTGTTCTACCAGCACCGAGCGATGCAATTGCGTCTCAATGTCGCCCTCATCGTCCCTCGAGGCTTCCACGCTCACGAGTTGATCCCCTTTCCAAAGCAGTGGCTGCCCGGGCGTGTTGATCGCCGGCAGAGCGGCCAGAGAACCGTCCTCTGCCACCTCGACGCGGAGCAAATGATAGCCGTACAAGGGATCGCCCGCTTCGTTCGTGAGACTCTCACCGTTGTCTCCATAGGCGGGCCGAGCCCAACTCCAGCCGATTTGGTTGCCATTTTCGAGAGTGATAGACGAGAGATCGAGCGGCCACTCGTGAGCGCCCCATTCGAGCGCCCCAGGCATTTCCACCTCGAGAGGGAACGACGGATTCTCGGCATTCGAGAGAGCATACAGCCGCAGCTGACGCAGCGAGCCCGAATAGGAAACCTGCGTGGAAGTGTCGCATTCTCCGGCTTCGGCCTGCTCGGAGGAGCAACCCCCGGCGGCTTCACTCCGGTAGGCGGGCACTCCGAGCTCGTCGCACTCCGCCTGAGATTCACAACGCACCCAATGATTGACGGCGAAGCCGAGTTTTCCCCCAGGCAAGGAGAAGTAACCAAGCCAATCGGCGTTCTGGGAATACTCCCCTACGGGATCCATATCGCTTCGAATCGGAAATGATTCCATCACAGAAAGACCACCCTCGGTCTCGAGCACGCTGACTCCTCGCAAGCGGTAATCCGCACAGGGATCGTAGTTGCCGGTGACAGCAACCTCGACAGCCTCCATCCCCATTTCTTCAAAGCTCTCGCACTCGGCGGCCGGACCTCGCAAACCTATTGCAACGACATGATCGTTCCACGCGACGAGTTCGTCCCCCCGGTGATCGAGCTGGACGGTCTCCCGCTCACCCGAAGGCTTCTCACGCTCGACGATGAAACGGCCATCCTCCTCGCTTTCCGAGAGGCTGTAGATCTCGTCTCCGAGAGTCAGTTCGGAACGGGGCTCGGGGAGAGAAAATGGCGTGGCGGTGACCTCGACGTCCTGCTCGGAAAGATCGGTGAGTGTGACCGCCTCAATCCCTTCTCCCACGCTGTAGATGACGTCATTGAACAGGGCGCGCTCGTCACTCGACCAAGAGAGCTCGACCGTGCCTCTCTCTTCGAGCCCGGCCTCGCCGATCGAAACTCCCATGAGGAAATGAGTCTCGGCGAGATAAGACTGGAACTCGGTCACCGGGATCGACTCGCTCGCCGTTGAGCTGCCGAGCAAGAGAGACTCTTCATAGGAAAAGTTCCCCTCAGATCCGAGCTCGAACTCGTAGTCCTCCCAGCCCGAGGGATTGTACGGGGTTTGCAGAGTCAGCGCGCCGGTTTCCGCGGGAGAGCTCGGCGCACTGAAGTCCCAGAGAGACAGCTTGGTGAACCCCGTGTCCGTGGGGCCCACGCTCACCCAACCTTCCGAGGTTTCTACGAACTCAACGGCCTCGGACGGTAGTTGGGCCACGATTTGGGGCGTCGCGAGATTGCTCACGTCGATGACTGATGGGGACGTCTGAGCGTCGACATAGGTCACCACGATCAGATCCTCGTTGATCGGAACCAGATGGCGCACTTCGCCGTCGAGGGCGAGACTGCCCATCAGCGCCTCCTCGCCGAGGTCGAGACTGTGGAGTCGAGAAGGAACCTCATCGTCCACGATGAACGCCGCCTGAGCCTGGCGGACGGCTCGACGCGGCGGTCCGGGCACCTCGGCGATCGACCCGCCATCAAGCTGGCCCGAAGAAAAATCGACCCAGCTGAGGCCCACTGGACTCGAAAGATCGCCCTCTGAAGAAGTGGCGACGAAGAAAGCGTCACGGGAGGAGTAGGCAAAGGGGACTGCAGTGTCCAACTCTCGGGAATCTTGGAGAGCGAGCTCCCCGTCAGCTAGCTGGTAGTGACTCACTCGCATTCCATCCGGCGGGCTCCTTCTCCCGGCACTCACTGACGAACCGCAGCTCACTTCCTGCTCGGAGGGAAGCTCCTCGAGCACGAACAAATCATCTCCCTGCCTTTCGAAGTGCCAGAATCGCGCGCTGGAATCGAGATCGATCTGGGCCGAGCGGCTGGGACTCGCGGGCTCGCTCAGATCGATGCGAACGAGACGCGGGGTTTCTGCCGCCGGCGCGTCGGCGGGGATCGCATCGCCGTCGATCGTCGCGGCTTCCGACAGAGCAACCCAGGCGAACCCATCACTCACTTCAAGCTGATGCAGACTACCCGGTAAAGCCAAGCTCCCCACCGGCTCCGCCCGATTTTCTCCTGACACCGACCACACGGTGAGCTCACCTTCGCCGATCCGGACGAGGTGCTCACCGCTCCATCCCGTGCGCTCCTCCCCGGAAACGGAGAAGGGAGGTCGAGTTCCAGGCTCGAGATAGCCAGTGCCCCCTCCTTGCTCTCCGGGATCGCGATAGGTCCCCGAGCTCTGGTACTGGGGCGGATCGCCGAACGGCGAGCCCGTCTGTCCACTTTCCATACACCCTGCAAGCGGAGCGGAGGCGACGGCCCCCGCAAAGAGAATTCGAACCCAAGGCAGCTGTTTCATACTTCTATCGTGAGTCGGCGCCGCGGAGCAGTCTAGCACAAAACGCAACAAATATTAGGCAATATTGCAGCCCATCAGATGCATTCTGTTATACTTTCTCCAGCATGAGCATGGACATCGATGTGGAGCAGCTCGCGAGCGAGCTGATTTTGGCCGTACGCGGCGAACGAACCCAAGTCGCCATGAGTCGAGCACTCGGCTTCAGCAGCAACGTCGTCTACCTCTGGGAAAGCGGCCGCCGCGCTCCCGAGACATCGCGCTTTCTCAAGATGGGCGAGCTTTCGGGAGTCCCTCTCGACGTGACCGTCTTCTTTCGTGACGCTAGCACCGGTCTCAGGCGCGCGCGTCTTTCCACACCACGCGGCGTGCAGCGCTTGGTCCAGGAACTCACGGGAGGTCATGTCCAGAGTCACCTCGCCGAGCGCCTGGATGTGGATCGAACGACTCTCGCGCGTTGGCTCGACGGGAAGACCGAGCCACGTCTTCCCGACTTTCTCCGGCTCGTCGACATCACGTCGCAACGTCTTCTTTCCTTCGTCCAGATTTTTGCCGATCCGGCCAAGCTTTCTTCGACGCGCTCCGTCTGGCAAGACCTCGAAGCTCAGCGACGCTTGGCCTACGAGCTTCCGTGGAGTCACGCGGTATTGCGTGCATTGGAGCTCTGTGAGTACCAGAATTTACCGCGACACGATGATGGTTTTTTGGCGTGCCATCTGGGGCTCGCAGAGGAAGAAATCCAACGATCCCTCGCGGCCCTGCGCGACGCGGAGCAGATTCAATGGACGGGAACCCATTTTGCACTCTCCCGTGTGCTCACGGTCGACACACGTGCCGATCCGGCGCGGGACAAACGGCTCAAGGAACACTGGAGCAACGTAGGAAGCGCCCGTCTGCAAGCCGGAACTCATCCCGCCGATGCTCTCTTCTCCTACAACTTGTTTGCGGTTTCTCATGAGCACCTCGCTCAAATCCGCCAACTTCACTTGGAATACTACGATGCCGTCCGCACTCTGGTGAACGAGTCACCCCGCGCGGATCGCGTGGTGCTCATGAATCTGCAGTTGCTTCCGCTCGAGCGGGTCGACGAGGAGACGGTTTCAACACAAGACGCGGAAAAGCCCTGACCCCCTGGCACCTCGAGCCAGTCGGGAGAGCCCCCGGGCTTTGCGAGGCCCGCGTCACTCGCCGCTCCACGAAAGCATGGGGAGCACACTGCCACGGAAGCTCCGCGAGCCGTCAAAGAAACGGTGATCTTGCCGATGCACGCGCATCGGAAGTCCATGGCGCGCCGAAAGAGTGATGCTCACCGTGCGATCGATACGTGCTCCTGGTTTCAGCTCGAAACGAAAGCGCTGCAGCAGCATGGCAAGAATGATTTTCATCTCCATGCTCGCAAAGGAAGCACCGATGCACATTCGCGGACCTGCTCCAAATGGATTGTACACGTAGGGGCCCGGCTCGATGGTTTGCCAGCGCTCGGGGCGAAATCGTTCAGGCTCGGAGAACCAGTCCGCCAGCCGGTGCGTGTGATAGATACTACTGAACAGTTCGGTCCCCCGCTCGACCGGATACCCACCGAGAGCGCAGTCCTCGGCCGCCAGACGATGGTTCATCGGTACCGGAGGAAATAGTCGGAGACTCTCTTTGACCACCGCGTCGAGAAGCTCGAGCCTTGGCAGCTGCTCGACGTCGGGCGCGTCGCCGTGCAACGTGCTCTCGAGCTCGTCCACGAGATCCCTGGTGATCCGGGGATGTTGCGACAACAAAAACAAGGTCCACGCTAGACCATTGGCGCTGGTCTCGTGACCCGCCGCAAAGATGACCCCCGCATGTCCGATGAGCTCGTCATGGGAGAGTCCAGCCCCACTTTCGTCCTGTGCCTGCATGAGGGCGGAAAGCATGTCATCACCGGAGCATCCCGTACGGCGTCGCTCTTCCACCAACTCGCTCATACGTCGATCGATCTCGGCAGACACGTCGAGCCAACGATGGTAAGGCCCCCCCGGGAGATCGAACGGGAAGATGGCAGCCGGACGTTGTAACTCGAGCCACCGCTGGACCAGTCGTCCCACTTCCACGCCGCGCTCGCCCATGTCGGTCCCAAACAGCGTCTTGGTGGCGATGCGCAACGTGATCTCCATCATGTCGGGGCGCACGTCCCGCAGCTCCCCCGGCGTGTAGCGGTTGATGACCGACTCGGTCACCTCCACCATGGCGTCACGATACGATTCGATGCGACGACGATGAAAGGCTGGCATCAACAGCCGCCGGTGAGCACGGTGATCGTCGCCATTGACGTGGAACAACCCGGTCAGCAGGCGAGTCAATGGAGAAGTGCGCTCGGTGACATTCTGGGGCCACAGCACTCCGGAAAGAGCACTTTTGTGAAACACATCGTGTCGTGTGTAAAACTCGCGGTTCAGCTCGGGACCTCGCAGGAACACGGTCCCCGGCACATCGGGAGACGGAGAAACGAGCCGAGTAGAGCTGCCGCGCGCCAGGGCAACCAGGTCGCCGTGCTCCTGGAACAACCGCGCCACGTGTCCCAGCGGATCGCGAACGAACCGCAGCACGTTTCCCACGGGCCCCAAAAGCCGCGCCGGCTCTGGTCCAGGAATTTCAGCCATCACCGCTTTTCCCCACCGCGGCCCCCTTAGCGATTGCGTTTGCGCCGCTTTTGACAGGCTTCGCGGTCGGCACAATGGCCATAGAGCTCATGCTTATGGTGAGTGACCACGAACCCATGAGATGCTGCAACTCGTTCCTGCAACTCCTCGATGAGCGGCTCCTCGAACTCGATGATATTTCCGCATTCCTCGCAGATCAGATGATCGTGATGAGCTTCTTCATCGGCGACCTCGTAGCGTGTTGCTCCATCCCCGAAATGGAGCTCCTTGGCTATCCCACCTTCCGTGAGCATCTTCATCGTCCGGTAAACCGTGGCGTAGCCGACCCTGGGATCGGAGGCTCGCACCCGCTCGAGAAGTTCGTCGATGGTCAGATGTTCTTTGGTGTCGAAGAACGTAGTCACGATGAGCCGTCTCTGCTCGGTCGTGCGCAAGCCCTTCTCGGACATGTAGTCGTCCAGATTCTGGCGAAGCCTCTCGATGTTGGGATTCTTCGTCACGACGATGGTGTGCCATAGCGCGGGCTGGGGGAACAGTCCTGACGTTGTGTCCACACCCAAACCCCGGAAAAAATTCCCCCGAGTCCCGCCAGAACGGGCGCGACAATCGGGGGAAACAACAGACTGCTGGCAGCCAAAACCCCGGCCAGCGCCGAGAAATGGGAAATGGCCCAGACCAGCCCGCCTTCACGCCTCAAGCGCGCCGCCGCGAGAAGGGCCTCTGCCGCCAGGAGCACGTCGCTACTCAAGATCGAGAGCGTCCCTCGGCGCTGCGGCAGGGCGGCTCCCTCGAGGACGATGGGCGCCCGGGCCCCGGAGAGGGCGGAATCGTCGAGGGGGCTGTGACCCACGACCGCCACAACCGAACCCCCGGCGGCGAGCTGCTGCACCTCTGCACCGCGCTGCCGAGCGGGAACCTCCGGCCGAATGTGCTCGACGGACAGGGCGTGGCCGAGCGCTTCGCAGGTGGAACGCGTGTCGCCAGAAAGCAGGATGGGTTCAATCTGACCATCGATGAGCAATTGCACGGCCGCCTTGGAACCAACTCGCAGGGCATCGTGCAGGGCGAGAACGCCGACCAGGTGCCCTTCCCGGGCCACCAGGATCCCCATGCGCCCCCGGCTTTCCAGCTTGCGCAGCAAGTCCTCGGC
This sequence comes from uncultured Polyangiaceae bacterium, assembly GCA_964440025.1. Classification (GTDB taxonomy): domain Bacteria; phylum Myxococcota_A; class Polyangia; order Polyangiales; family Polyangiaceae; genus NIC37A-2. The sequence continues at coordinate 20,984 of CAYTRQ010000028.1, forward strand.
GATGGCAATGCTGATGCGCTGTTTGAGGAGCAGATCCCGACTGCCGACAACCAGCTCTCTGCCGTCCGAGCTGAAACAAGCCACGCCCATTCCTTGAGTGACGTCGTGACCCCGCGCTCGATCGGGGCCGATACCGCGAGCATGTGCGGCGCGGAGGATCGAGCTCGCGGCCGGATGCTCGACAACGCTTTCTGCTCCTGCCGCCAGCGCAAGAACTTCTTCTTCCGTGGCATCGCGGAGAGCGTGGATTTCGGCCACTTCCGGTTCCCCCGAGAGCACCGTTCCTCGTGTGCAAAAGACGCACTGGGTCACCTGTGCTGCCGCATCGAGGGCGCCAGGTCCCACGTGAACGCCCTTTTCATACAGAGCCAATAGCCACTTGCGATGGACTGTTCGTTGTAGCTCGACGAAAAGTGGGTTCTGCAAGGCGGCGAAGTTGGCCAGACCAACACTTATAGCAATGTACCACGAATCCGTCCACCACAAACAAAGTCCTAGACTCAGGGCTGCAAGGGCCGGGGCCGCCTCTCTGGTCGTACGCACAGCCGAGCGCACCAACCAGGAATCGGACTCGCGTGCTCCAAAAGCCAGGTCGTGCCAAGTGCGTTCGTCAGCCGTGGACGCACAAACTACGCGCGCTTGTCCGGAGAGCACGCGGGCACCCGCCGGTAGGCGGAGACCGTCCTCAATGGCCCAGGAGTCTGTGGCTTCGGGGTAAGGTCTCACCAATCCATCGCCTTCCACAACGACGGCATCGGCGAGCAGCACCTCTCCGGGGCCGATGAACAGCTCTTCCCCAGCCCGCAGATCCTCTGCGGGGACCAAAGAAGTCTCCGTGCCCGTCACACGTTGCGCCACCCCAGACAGCACCTCGCGGAGCTTCTGCTGCTTCTTGAGCGTTGGTTTGGCGAGCCGTTTCGCCAAGCGCATGGAAAGAGCTACCCACAAAGTCACCACAGTGAGCAACGTCACGCTCGAGGCGACGTTTTCCGGCCAAAGTGCAATGGTAGTCAGGGTAAAGAGTGCCGTGAGCCCGAGGGGGATCCAGGCAAGCGCGAGACGTCGTCTCGGCAGCTTGACTTGTCCAGAAGCGGCCGGTCCGCCCGAGTGTCGCGGCTTCCTCTCCTCCGCTTGGGTCACCGTGTCCGCAGTCGCCACTTGCGCCGGGTTTGCCGTGACGCCACCCCCCGCGGGCCCCTGCTGGAAGCTCCCTTTGGGGGAGCTTTCCGTGACATTTTCCGCGGCGGCCCGAAGGTCGGCCCTCGGTTGGTTGTCCGCCGAGGGTGCCTGTGCTGCTCCGGACGGCACCGGCTCCGCCGAGGACCCTCCCAGACCGGGCTGGGCCAGGCCGAGCGATGTGCCCAGGGAAAATTGCTGTCCATGGTCGATGGAGCAGAAATAGTAAGTACGATGGGTCGTCATCCGCACCGCAGGTGCGCGCACGGCATCGAGAGGGGCCTGACAGGTGGCGCAGCGTTGGCGAGGGTCGCGAGGAAACAAGCTTGCTTCTCGTCAGCGGATCAAAGATCGGAGAGACCGAGAGACCACAGGAGCACGGCCTTGGCCGTGTGGAGACGGGCTTCCGCTTCTTCCCAAACGAGACTCTGAGGGCCCTCGAGCACCCCTGCCGTAATTTCTTCGTCTCGATGGGCGGGAAGGCAATGGAGCACGACCGCACGACGAGCGGCGCGGGAGAGGAGCTCTTCGGTCAAGGTAAACCCCTCGAAGGCCTTCAACCGCGTCCGGGCCTCGCCTTCTTGGCCCATGCTGGCAAAGACGTCCGTGGAGATGACGTGGGCTTCCGTGACGGCCTCTTCCGGACTGCGCACGACCTTGACATCGGCACCGAGCTTCTCTGCCGAGAGCAACCATTCAGCGCCGGGATCGTAGCCTTCCGGGCAGGCGAGCCGAAGGCGAAATCCAAGGAGTCCGGCGGCTTCGATCCAAGAGTGGGCCATATTGTTGCCATCCCCCAGCCAGCAAAAGTTCAGACCGTCGAGGCTGCCGAAGTGAGCGCGGACGGTCATCAGATCGGCAAGGAGTTGCATGGGGTGGCTTTGGTCCGTGAGCGCATTGAGTACGGGGACGGTTGCGTATTCAACGAGCTCGAGCAGCCGGCTTTCGTCGGAGGTGCGCAGGGTAATGGCGTCGACCATTCGAGTGAGCACCCGGGCCGTGTCCTTCATGGGTTCGCCGCGTGCGATCTGGGAACCGCTGCTCGTCAAGACGATGGGATGCCCTCCCAGCTCGCTGACGGCGACTTCGAGGGAGAGGCGAGTCCGGGTAGACGCCTTTTCGAAGACGAGCGCAATCTGTCGGCCCTCGAGAGGGTAGACTTTTTGCTTGCGCCTCTGTTTGAGCGTTTCGGCATTGTCCAAAACCTGAAGAAGCGCATCGGTGCCGAGATCGGAGAGGTTGAGAAAGTGCTTCATTTTGAAAAATCTCCAAGGACCTTGTCCATCAGGGAGAGCCCGGCATCGAGCTGCGCGTCCGAGATGGTCAGTGCTGGAGTAAGACGGAGAGCGTTCCCCCCCGCGAGGATGAGAAGAAGTCCTGCATCGCGCAGCGCAGCAAGAACCTCCTTGGGTTTGACGGCGTCGGACAGGACGAGTGCCTGCAAGAGTCCCGTGCCGCGCCGGTGGGTAGCGGCCGAGTGGCGTCGACACAGCTCGTCGAGGCGCGTTGTGACGATTTCTCCCAAACTGCGCGCCCGCTCTGCCAGCCGGTCTTCTACCGTGATCTCGAGCGTGGCCAGCGCCGCAGCGCTTGCCAAAGCATTCCCCCCAAATGTGCTGCCATGGCTGCCCGGGGGAAGAGCCCCGGCGAGGCGCTCGGTGCAGAGCATGGCACCGATAGGCACCCCTCCTGCGAGGGCCTTGGCCATTGTCAGCACATCGGGCTCGATGCCAAGGCCTTGGCAGTAGAGGAAATGGCCGGTGCGACCCATACCTGTTTGGATCTCGT
>CAYTRQ010000029.1:0-12736 GCA_964440025.1 uncultured Polyangiaceae bacterium
ACAGCCCTGCAATTCACCCACGCCGCGTGACCAAGTTTCTGGCAGTAGTGCTAGGTTAGGGAGGGGGCAATTGGAATGTCTTCGTGACGATGACTGGTTGTCCTCCGAAAGGTGGAACTTGCGTTTTCTTGAACTGTTCGACCAGACAGGCGCCGGTCGTCGTATTGTGAAAAGGGGGGGAGACCGCGGCAGATGTGGCTTGGCCGCTTGGCTGGAAGAGTACTCGTACGCGACCCGCACCCGTTGGCCCGTCTGGCTCCTGACATTGCCCAATTTTTCGAGCGATCTGGGACAGTTTATCACCGGCGGCAAGGGTATCGAATGGAGGACCACTCGGAGCGCTCTCTGGTTCGACGATGCCGAGTGCTTGCCGGGCTTTCGTGACACCTTGTTCAAAGAGGTCTCGGCGGGCAAGGAACAGAGCGGTGAGTGCAATGAGAATCGTCGTCGATACAAAAAACAGGTAAATGCCCCATGAGCTCCTCCCAGGAGCCGATGTGCCTGATGGTAAGCTTTGCTGCTGGGCCGTGTAAGTGCCCGTGGGAAATGTTGGGGGCGGGGGCTGGCGCCAAAGCTCCGGTGCCGGAAGGGAGGGTTGCCCTGGGGCTCCGGGAGCGCTCCCAGCTGACTCTCCCGACACCGAGCTCGAGCCAGAAGAGGAGCTTTGCTCGGTTTCCTCGTCGAAAACGCGGGTGGGCTCCTCGTCGCTTGTGCTGAGGGGGGCTTCCCCCTCGGCATCTTGGGTAAACATCGTGGTTGCTTCGTCTTCCTCGGAAGAAGAGGCGGGGGCGAACATCTTGGTCGCCTCGTCGTCCTCGGCTCTGGACCCTTCTTGCGGAGCAGGCTTCCAAGCGACGCTGACGTCGTAGCTTCGTGTTGTTTCGTCCTCGGTCCCCTCGTGGGCATCTCCGGGTTCGTTGCCTTGATTCGGAGGGCCTGCGGGAGGGTCGTGAGTGACGGGTGAGGAGACCGGCGTGATTCGGTCTCCGTTGAACGGACCGGCCTTGGCGTCCTGAGAAGGGTTTTCCTCCTGCAGGGTTTGTCGAGAGAGGGCTGCCGCTTCTTCTTTGCCGAGAGCGACGGTTTCGTCGCTAAAGCTTGGCAGTCGCTCTCGTGGAGGGCCGCTCCGGCTCTCGTCCTCAGACGGAAGGGCAGGGTGGTCGTCGGCTTTGCCGTGTTGGCCTTCGAGGAGGGCTTCTTGCCTTGTTTTGGCGAGTGGAGTCTCGGCTAGGGGAGCCACTTGCTCTTGCACGGGAGATTCGCTGACGGAAATCGAGGTCCCGTCAATGATGATGTGGCTGTCACAGCGCTTGCATTTCATGCGTGCGCGACGACCCGCAATCCTCTCGTCGGGAAGCTGAAATCGAGCTGAACAGGCGGGACAAGTAACGAGCATGCAGCGCGTGAACGGTGCGGTCAATCATACGAATATCACGCGCGGGAGACCTTTTCCAGGCCACAGGCGCCCGACTTCGTCGGTTGTTTCCTCACCTCAGGTATGAAATCGCGGATCCGCGCTGTTGCCTACAGGTAGGTCCGTGGCCCCCATCAAGTAGGAATCAATGCCTCTGGCAGCTTTCCGACCGTCGGCAATTCCCCAAACCACCAGGGATTGTCCTCGTTGGCAGTCGCCTGCCGCGAAGACCCCGGGTACGGAGCTGGAGAAATTGTCCGGATCGACTTCGACGTTACCACGCTGATCGAGCGAAACGCCCAGCTGTTCGACGATTCCCGGCTTTTCGGGGTGGACGAATCCCATGGCGAGGAGAACCAGATCCGCAGGGAGCTCGAACTCCGTGCCAGGGATGTTTTCGAATCGGCCGTCTTTGAGTTGCACCTCCGCACAGTGGATTTTTGTCACTCGGCCGTCTTGTCCTTCAAAGGATTGGGTCATCACTTGGAATCGACGCTCACCACCCTCTTCGTGCGAACTTGAAGTTCTCATCATCAGTGGCCACCAGGGCCAGGGCGTGGAGGGATCTCGATCCTCGGGGGGTTGGGGCATGATTTCAAAGTTTGTGACGCTTTTGGCACCTTGGCGATGGGACGTACCGATGCAATCACTTCCCGTGTCTCCCCCGCCGATGACGATGACGTGTTTTCCTGTGGCAAGGATCTCCTCCTCTTTCACCGGTAGGTCCGCGACCCGGCGATTTTGTTGGGTGAGAAAGTCCATCGCAAAGTGGATACCATCCAGTTCTCGCCCCGGCACCGGCAAATCCCGCGGAACGCGAGACCCAATCGCCAAACAGATCGCATCGAAGTCCGCGCGAAGCTGCTCGCCCGTGATCGAGTGACCGACGTCGACGCTCGTTTTGAAGGTCACGCCCTCGGCCTCCATTTGTTCGACCCTCCGGTCGACAATCGTTTTTTCCATCTTGAAGTCCGGGATGCCGTAGGTGAGAAGCCCACCAATACGATCGTCTCGTTCGAACACCGTGACGTCGTGACCGGCTCGGGCGAGCTGTTGAGCCGCAGCCAAACCCGCCGGTCCAGAGCCGATGATGGCGACGCTCTTTCCAGTGCGTGCCGTTGGCGGCATTGGCACGATCCATCCTTCATCGATGGCACGGTCGGCCGTGGCACGCTCTATAAGCTTGATGGCCACCGGATCGTCATTGATCCCCAGGACGCAGGCGGCCTCGCAGGGTGCTGGGCAAACCCTGCCGGTGACTTCGGGAAAGTTGTTGGTCGCGTGGAGGGAGTCGATCGCCTCTTGCGGTTGTCCGCGGAAGTTGAAGTCGTTCCAGTCGGGGATCAGATTTCCTAGAGGGCACCCGGTGTTGCAAAAGGGGACCCCGCAATCCATGCACCTGGCTCCTTGCTCCACGAGCGTTTCCTGGACCACAGGGAGCTCGAACTCCTTGTAGTTTTCGACTCGTTTTTGGGGGGGGAGCTTGTCGGGACCTTTGCGTCCATATTCGAGGAAGCCTGTCGTCTTTCCCATAAGTTTTTCTCGGTGATTGGGGCAGGAAGTGTCAGTGAAAATACCGGAGCAAAGCTCCTTTCCCGATAGCGGGTGATGGTCGGGAGTCCAACGTAGAAGGGCTCGTCTTTAGCCTTGAGCACCGCCTCCCAGCGAGTCAGCGGGCTGAATGACCGTCAGGCTATCGCGGCGCGCGGTGACCTGGTCCGAGCCTTCGGCCGACTGCTCCAAGACCTTGCGGTATTCGGTGGGGACAACCTTGACGAAACGACTCAAGGTCTTTTCCCAATTCGCCAAAAGCTCCTTCGCGAGCGTACTCTCCGTGTACTGGACGTGTTCTTCGAGCAGCTGCGCCACGAAGGTTGCGTCTTCCGTGCTGAGCTCGTCGAGCTCCACCATGCCGTGATTGCAACGCTCGTGGAAGCGCCGATCCGAGTCGAGCACGTATGCGTAGCCGCCAGACATGCCTGCGGCGAAGTTGCGACCGGTTTTGCCGAGGCAAACGAGACGCCCTCCGGTCATGTACTCGCAGCCATGGTCCCCAACTCCTTCGACGACCGCAATGGCGCCGCTGTTGCGAACACAGAAGCGTTCCCCCGCTTTTCCTCGGAAAAACGCTTTGCCACTCGTTGCGCCATAGAGGGAAGTATTCCCGACGATGATGTTGTCTTCGGCCCGGAACGTTGCGCCTGGCCCAGGGCGAACGCTGATGATTCCACCAGACATTCCTTTGCCTATGTAATCGTTGGCAATTCCCGAAAGTCGGAGGGTAATCCCCCGAGTGATGAAGGCTCCGAAGCTCTGCCCTGCAGTCCCTGTGAAATTGAGTTGAATCGTTCCCTCTGCAAGGCCCGCGGCCCCGTAACGACGAGCGACCTCGCCGGCGAGCATGGCTCCCACCGTGCGGTTGATGCTCCGGACCGGTAGATCTGCGGTAACGGGCGTCTGGTGTTCGAGCGCGTCTTTGCACAAGCTGATGAGCTCGTTGTCGAGCGCCGTGTCGAGCCCATGGTTTTGCTCGACGCTCTTGTAAACGCCCACTCCTTCGTAAGGGGGCGTTGCCGGTTCCAACAAATCGGAGAAGTCGAGACGGCTCGCTTTCCAATGGAGGTCTTCCTTGGGCGCAAGGCACTCCGAACGGCCCACCATTTCGTTAATGGTTGCGAATCCGAGCTGAGCCATGATCTCTCGAGCTTCCTCGGCGACGTAGAATAAGAAACGCACCACGTGTTCTGGCTTGCCGGCAAAACGGGCTCGCAGGACCGGATCTTGCGTCGCGATACCGACCGGGCAGGTATTGAGGTGGCATTTGCGCATCATGATACATCCGGATGCGACGAGGGGTGCCGTGGCAAAGCCGAATTCCTCCGCTCCGAGTAGCGAGGCAACGACGACGTCACGTCCCGTTCGCATTTGCCCATCCGTTTGGAGGTAGATGCGGCTTCGGAGGTCGTTTTTGACCAGGGTATGATGGGTTTCTGCGATTCCCATTTCCCAGGGGATACCAGCGTTCTTGATCGAGGTGACGGGTGATGCCCCCGTGCCTCCGTCATGCCCGGAAATGAGGATGACGTCGGCGTGAGCCTTGGCGACACCCGCAGCCACCGTTCCCACTCCCGCCACTGCAACGAGCTTGACGCTGATGCGAGCCCGAGGGTTGGCCATTTTGAGATCGAAGATCAGCTGAGCCAAATCCTCGATGGAGTAAATGTCATGGTGAGGGGGAGGGGAGATCAGGGTCACTCCTGGTGTCGAGTGACGGGTTTTGGCAATGATTGCGTCGACCTTGTGCCCAGGAAGTTGGCCGCCTTCTCCGGGCTTGGCTCCCTGTGCGACCTTGATTTGGAGCTCGTCGGCATTCACCAAATAGTGGGTTGTGACACCGAAGCGCCCCGAAGCAACTTGCTTGATGGAACTACGACGCAGGTCACCGTTTTCGTCGGGAAGGAACCGTCGTGGGTCTTCTCCGCCTTCGCCGGTATTGCTCTTTCCCCCGAGGCGATTCATCGCAATGGCGAGGTTTTCGTGGGCTTCGGCGCTGATCGAGCCATAGCTCATGGCGCCAGTGGCGAAGCGCTTGACGATTTCGCTGGCTGGCTCCACTTGCTCCAGCGGAATGGGGGAGCGCTCCCCAGAGATCGCAAGGAGAGAACGGAGTGTGATGGGGCCGCCGGGCTGTTCATTGATCAGACGTGCATATTCCTTGTAGGAAGAGATATCCTCCTGTCGAACCGCCTTCTGCATGTTGGCAATGATGGAGGGGCTCCACAGATGCCTTTCCCCTTGTGAACGAAAGTGGAACTCGCCACCAACGGGCAGGTGGGGCTTTTCTGTAATGGTTCGCGGATATGCTTGTTCGTGCCGCTGCCGTGCTTCTTCAGCCAGGACTTCCAAGCCAATTCCCTTGATCCGGCTGGTTGTGCCGGTGAAGTACCGGTCCACGACCTCGTCGGAGAGGCCAATGGCTTCGAAGATTTGAGCGCCATGGTAGCTTTGGAGGGTGCTGATGCCCATTTTGCTCATGACTTTGAGCAAGCCCTTGTTGACCGCTTTCTTGTAGTTGGCCGCCGCCGTCTCGACGTCTGTTAGCCCTTCATAAAGACCGGACTTGACCATGGTTTCCACGGTTTCGAAGGCCAAGTAGGGATTGACGGCTCCAGCGCCGTATCCAGCGAGGAGACAGAAATGGTGGACCTCGCGGGCTTCACCTGTTTCGACAACAAGCCCCACTTTCATCCGAGTGCCATTGCGCATCAGATGATGATGGACGGCTGCCGTGGCAAGGAGAGCGGGGACCGGCGCCATCTCTGCGCTTGAACCGCGGTCACTCAAGATGAGCATGCTGTGACCGTTAAGCACTGCATGAGATGCCAAGCGACAGAGCTCGTTCAAGGCGGCTTTGAGACCGTGGGTGCCGTCCTTGACGCGAAAGAGCATGGGCAACGTCGGCGGCATTCTTTGCTGAGAAAAGTGCCCGTGGCGCAATTTGGCGAGTTGCTCGTTGGTCAGGACCGGAGACTCGAGCTCGAGCTGCTGAGCGTGATCCGGGAGCTCGAAAAGAAGGTTCCCTTCTCCTCCTACATAGGTCTTGAGGCTCATGACCAGCGCCTCGCGAATTGGATCGATTGCAGGATTGGTCACCTGCGCAAAGTGCTGCTTGAAATAGCCGTACAGCAGCTGAGGCCGATCGCTCAGAACGGCCAACGGGGTGTCCGTGCCCATCGAACCGACGGGGTCTTCCCCCTTTTGTGCCATGGGGTTGAGCAGGAAGCGCAGGGTCTCCTGCGTGTAGCCAAACATCTGCTGGCGCTTCAGCAGCGGTTCGGGATCTCTCTCGGAGAGCGGCGCGGGCATGTCCACGGTCTCGAGGGAGATCTTGTTGGCCCGAACCCATTTCGCATAGGGTTTCTGGCCGCAGACGAGCGCCTTGATCTCCTCGTCCTCGACGATACGCCCCTGGTCCAAGTCCACGAGGAACATTCTCCCGGGCTCGAGGCGCCCTTCGCGCTCGACATTGGCCGGATCGATCGGCAAAACGCCAACTTCCGACCCGAGCACCACCAAACCATCTTTGGTGATCGTGTAGCGAGCTGGACGGAGACCGTTGCGGTCCAGGATGCCACCGATTTGCTTACCATTGGTGAACGCAAGAGCGGCAGGCCCATCCCAGGGCTCCATCAAGCAGGCGTGATATTCGTAAAATGCCCGCTTGTCCTCGCTCATATTGGGGTCGTTCTGCCACGCTTCCGGAACGAGCATCATCATGACGTGGGGGAGAGAGCGTCCCCCCTGCACGAGCAGTTCCGCCACCATATCGAGCCCGGCGGAGTCGCTCTGGTCTGGGGCGATGATAGGCAGGATATGTTTGACGTCGTCGCCGAAGACCTCGCCGGAAAAGAGTTGTTCGCGCGCGTGCATCCAGGCACTGTTGCCACGAATCGTATTGATTTCTCCGTTGTGGCAGAGAACGCGGAAGGGTTGCGCGAGCTCCCAGGTGGGGAACGTATTCGTCGAGAAGCGCTGATGGACCATTGCCAATGCGCTCACGAACATCTCGTCTTTGAGATCTTGATAAAACTGGGTCAACTGTCCTGGAAGCAGGAGTCCCTTGTAGACAATGGTGTTCGAAGAAAGGCTCGGGATGTAAAAGAGCCCTTTTTCGGAAAGGTGGCTTTCGCGGACCGTTCTTTCCGCCCATTTTCGGATCACAAAGAGTTTACGCTCGAAAAGAATGGGATCGTCGCAGGTGGACCCGACGAAGACTTGGGCAATGTAGGGCGCCGATTGTCTTGCTTGAGGTCCCGGGGCTTCCGGATCGACGGGAACCTCGCGCCAGCCAAGCAGACGCTGACCCGTTCCGAAGATCTTGTCCTCGAGGATCTGCCGACAGCGGTCTCGCTCGTTGCCCGAACGCGGGAGAAACACCAGGCCGACGCCGTAGTGTCCCCGGGACGGTAGCGTGAAACCGAGTTCCTCGCATTTGTGTCGAAAGAACTCGTCGGGGATCTGCGTGAGCAGGCCAGCGCCGTCTCCGGTCAGCGGATCGCTGCCCGAGGCGCCTCGATGCTCCAGGTTGAGCAAGATATCGACGCCCTTGACGACGATATCATGCGATGCCTCACCAGAGATGTCGGCGACGAGGCCGATGCCACAGGCGTCGTGTTCGTACTTGGGGTCGTACAGTCCGTTCTTTGGGGGGAGGCTCATCGGGGTTCCTGGTGGTTCTTCTTTGCGCTCGGGGGCTAGCTCGGCCCGCGGGGCGGGAGTTCGGCTGGGCCAGTGTTGGCTCCGTCGCTCCGATTCTTCGGCTCTCGGGGTGGGAAGGCCCGTACAGGCCGTGTACCATCGAAAGACATGGGTTTCTCTTCGGGACAGCGGTGCCGCTCCAGAGCTGTCCCTTGCCGGATTGGACCAGGTTGCTCGGAGGGCTCCCCTGGCTAGGGCAGTCCAGGTCCGGGGAGTCGCCTTTCCGAAGTGGGGAAGGAATTGGGGCACGAAACCGAGCTCTCCGCAAGGGGGAGGCCCATGCGTTCAGTCATAGGGATCCAAAATTCCGTCGATCCCGCAGGACCTCTCCTTGCCGTGAAGAGCTCCGCAGCCGCCTACCTGCCCGTGGGGAGGGTGGGTGGAGACCCAGCCGTTTCATTTTGCGGATGCATGTCGCACCGTCCACTGAACTCGATGTCAGGATCCATGTGAATCTGGGGGGCACTCATATCGCCCGTGACCACGGCACTGTGCCGTAGCTCGATCGATTTCGAGGCGACAATGCTGGCTTCGACGTGGGCTCCCAGGACGACCACCGTTTGCGCCTGGACCGTGCCATGGACTCGCGCCTGGGGGCCCAGAATGACGAGCTTGCCGCCAAGAAGGTCGCCTTCGATTCGACCCTCGATGCGAACGTTGCCGGCGAAAGAGAGCGTCCCCAGCACCGACGTTTCCGGACCGACAAAGCCGGCGAGCTCGAGTTCCTCATCGGGTTGGAGAGCGGTGGGGGCCTGGTCTCCGGTCATGCGGTACGTGTACCATAGTTCAGCGAGGGACCAGGGATGCTGAGCCCGCTCGCGGAAAGCAAAGTCGGTGGATGGGAGCGCTCGACAGCACGAGGAACTTGACCTCCTGACCGGTGGCCCCGTGATCGAGGCTTCGACGCAACGGGCCTTCGGGGCGGCAGCGAGCTCGGTTCCGATCTTGGTGCTCGGTGAGCCAGGCACAGGGAGGAGTCGCTTAGCGCGGGCGATTCACCTTCGATCGGGCCGGGAGCCGTTGGTTGAGCTGGATTGCCGATCGCTCCCGAGCGAGGTGATTGAACAACAGCTAGCGGGGGTTGTCCGTGGCGCCAGTGGGCAACAAGAAACCGTTCGAGGTCTCATTGAACGAGCCCACGGCGGAACGCTGCTGCTTCGGGGGGTGGAAGCTCTACCGCTTTCTGCTCAGAGCCATGTGATCGAGCTTCTTCGGCATTCTGTGGTGACTCCATGTGGCTGTGCTGTTTCGGTTGATGTGGATGTTCGGTTGTTGCTGACAGCCGAGAGGAGGCTTTCCTCTTTGGCCTCGACAGGGCGTTTGAGACGGGAATTCCTCGACAACGTGAGTGCCTTGTGCGTCGATTTGCCGTCGATGGCGGAGCGTCGCTCCGACCTGCCTTACCTGGTTCATCGAGTCCTGCTTTCGCTGTCGCGCGAGTTCAGCATTCCTCTTCCGGAGATCAGCGACGAAGCGCTCGATCGCTTGGCAAGGGCGAGTTACCCGGAGAATCTCCGTACGCTGCGCGGCGCGCTCCAGCTGGCCATGTCTCGCGCAAGGGGAAGAACGATTGAGCCCGACGATTTTCCCGAATGGCTGGAAATTGGAGACCCGCAGGCGGACCCGCGAGGAGGACTGATGCTACCGAGCGTGCTGGTCTCCTTGCCCTACCGCGAGGCAAAAGAACGGGCCATCGATTCGTTCGAGATCGCCTATTTCTCCGTGTTGCTCGATCGGGCGGAGGGCAACGTCTCCGAGGCCGCTCGGCAAGCTGGACTCGATCGTTCCAACTTCCGTCGGGCGCTCCGACGAGCTCAACTTCGCCTCAATCGGAATCGCGATAGAGTTGCGTCACCGGCATGGACGCGTCCCGGATTGGAGGCACGTCACGCCCAGTCGGGCTTGAGTTCCCATGGGCCGGGGTCGCCTCATCAGTCTGGTTCATCAGAGGCGCAATCGGAAAGTGGCGCTGAAGCGCCGAGCGAGGAGGATCCAGAAGGGAGCGACGCTTTGGAAGGGCCAGAGAGGTCTGACCGCGGCATCTCTGACCGCGGCATGGCGGGCAACAGATGATCATGGCTGTTGTAGATGACGGTGGCTGGCAACGGCGCGCCTTGGAGGGGCGCCGCCTCCGGATCCTCTCGTGAGGTTGGGCAACGGCTGACGAGCTGGGTGGCGAGTCGTGGTAGCCCGTGCCGGTGCGCTTTTGCTATGGGTCGCTCTCAGAGACTTTGACGGTCAATGATGTTTCGGCTCGGACTGTGCGCGTTTTTGGGGTTTCTATGACGTTTTGTTCTCGAAAAGCCCTCGTTGGCGCGATGATGGTGGGGCTTCTCACGGAGTCTGTTGGGGCACAAGAAGCTGCTCCTCGGAAGGAAGGCGTTCGCAACAAGAGCCCGGTGACTGTGGGAGCTGCCGCTTCGGCGGCCCGTCGGCTGAGCCTCGAAGAGGCCTTGCGTATGGCCGACCGCAACTTTCCGAAGGTCCTTGAGGCCAAGGCCCGTCTCGAGAAAAAGCGGAGTCAGCTAAGGGAGGCAAAAACGGCTCCCTTTAGCGAAATTTCGCTCACTGCCGGAGCCGGAATTGTTCCCGCCTGGCGGGGAACGACCGTCTACAGCCCGAGTTCGGACGATGCCCTGACTTCGGATATTTCTCTCGCTTACCAGGTTGGATTGGAGGGGGTCGTGCCGCTCTGGACATTCGGCAAGCTCACGAGCCTCTGGGACGCCGCCCGGGCGAATATCGACGTGGGGCGGCATGAACTCGACAAGGAGAGGACGGCGATTCGCTTCGAAGTCCGTCGCGCCTATTATGGGGTACAACTTGCCCGTGATGCGTTGCTCTTGGTGGACGACGCCGCCGACCGAGTCGACGAGTACGTCAAGCGCCTGGACGAAGGCGTGAAGTCGGGCGAAACGGACGAGATCGAGGTCTTGCGGCTGAAGGTGCAGCGGGCGGAGTTGGTGGCGCGTCGGAGTGAGGCGCACCGGAGAATGCGCGTGGCGCGTGCAGGACTCCGGTTTTTCACCGGTGCTTCTCATCCCGTCGACACCGTTGATGAGCCGCTCGAGCCGGTTGCTCATCATCTTGGTCCCGTTGCTCGCTATCTCGAGGCGGCGCGGCTCCACCGTCCGGAAGTGAATATGGCTCACGCGGGGGTGCTTGCTCGACAAGCTCAGCTGAAGCTCGAGCGTGCTCGCTATCTTCCCGATGTTGGCCTGGGTGTATCAGCGAAGTTCACGGGAGCTCCAGGCCTGACGAACCAGCGCAACCCCTTTTCATATGATCCTCTGAATACGCCGGTTGTGGGACTGGGGTTGGTGCTCCGCTGGAAGCTTGATTTTTTACCCCAAACGGCTCGTGTGGCTCAGGCCAGTGCCGAGCTTGAAGCGATGCGTGCGACGGAGCTCTATGCTTTGGGAGGGGTCGCCGTCGAGGTCGAGAAGGCATTTGCCGAGGCCAAAGATGCCAAGCGTCGGCTGGATGCTTGGGGAGAGGCGGCTCAATACGCCAAGCAGTGGCTCATCAAAGTTCAGCAGGGGCTCGACTTGGGGCTGAGTGAGGACGAGGATCTGGTCGAGCCTTCGAAGGAGCTTGCCTTGAAGCGTTTCGCAGAGATGTCTGCCGTTTTCGACTACAACGTCGCCATGGCGCAGCTCGCGGCCACCACCGGCTGGGAGGAGATGCTGGAGAGCGGGTAGGGGCCATCTCACCGCGTGGAAAGGCCCCGCCGCCGCTCGCCGGGGGGGGTGAGGCGAGCGGCGGCGGTTGCCAATTGTTAGTTCTTGAGGAGGGCCTCTTCCTCGTCGAGGACCTTTTCGATGCTGGTGAGTGCGTTCTTCATCGAGTCGGTGACCATCTGAATGAGCGTGGGGAGCGATCCGCGCAGCGCATCGTAGTAGCGCTGGCGTTCGGTCGAGTGCACGATGACAGGTGGGAGCTGAGCGCGCATGAGCAGCACGTTCATCAGAAGTCGCGCCACTTTTCCGCTGTCTTGCGGGAAGGGGAAGGTTCGCAGAAGGTCGAAGTGGAGCCGTGACGCCACGCGGATGGGATCTTTGAGCTTCGGGGGCTCGGGGCCGTGGAGCCATTCGAAAGCCTGTCGGACCCGAACGGCTATCTTGTCCGGAGCGGCGTACTCATGGAAGTAGAGGCGGTGCTGCGGGATCTCCTTGCGGTACTTGACCGATTTCAGGTCGCCTTCCTCGGGGTGAAGGAGGAGGTAAAGACGCTTGAGGACCTCGGCGGAGAGGGGGACATCGTTTTGTCCAAGCTCGCGGGCCCATTCCAATGCCGACTTGTGGCGTCGGATCTCCTCGCAGACCGGCTGAAGCCCCGAGTCCGGGACAATCACGATGTTGGGATCGATCGCGGTCTTGAGCTCCTGATAGGTGTAGACCACTCCTTCCAGTGCGCTGTCGTGGTGAATCCACGACATATCGAAGCTCTCCGCATATTCCCGTTGAAATCGCTCGGGCATCTTGGAGAGTCGTTCCCGGATTTTCGCCCAGCGCTCGTCCAGCGCAACCGGTGGGGGAGGCTTGGGGGTCGAGGGTGGGGTCGAAGGCCGAATCGGCGAGCGAGCTGGTGGTGCGTGACGCAGTGCGGGACGTCCCAAAAGTCCTTCACGGCGAGTTCCTTGCTGGCTGGGAATGGCCTCGGGACGATAGACACGCGTCGAACCACCTCGAGCCAGCCCTGAAATTCGCTGCGCTCGCTTCGCCTGTTGAGCCACCCGACCCTCGAGCGCACGTCGGGCTGCTTCGCGCTCGGCGCGAACTCGCTCCCTCTCGGCTTCACGAGCACGACGGTAGGCCTCACGCTCCTTTTCTTTGCGGATGCGCTCTTTTTCGCGCTCCTTTTCCTTGCGGACGCGTTCCTTTTCCTTGCGAATGCGCTCTTTTTCAGCCTCTTTTTCCTTGCGGATGCGCTCTTTTTCGGCCTCTTTTTCCTTGCGGATGCGTTCTTTCTCGCGCTCTTTTTCTTTGCGCGCGCGTTCTTTTTCGCGCTCCTTGCGGATGCGCTCTTTTTCGGCCTCTTTTTCCTTGCGGATGCGTTCTTTCT
>CAYTRQ010000029.1:12836-23671 GCA_964440025.1 uncultured Polyangiaceae bacterium
CGCGCTCTTTTTCTTTGCGCGCGCGTTCTTTTTCGGCCTCTTTTTCTTTGCGGATGCGTTCTTTTTCGCGTGCCTCTTGGCTCGTCTTGGAGTCCGCAGATGAAGTTGGCGTACCCGCCTGCTTCTTGGCTGCCGCCCCCTTCGTCGTCGAGCGTTTTGCAGCGGTTGTTGTCGCTCCGGGAGCAGTTTTCTTTTTGGCCGACGTCTGAGCTCCACCGCTCTTGGTCACGGTGGTCTTTTTGGCAGTCTTGGTTGTGGCAGTTGCTGTCCTTGCGGGCGTTCCTTTGGAGGAACTCTTGCGTGCGCTCTTGGCCCCAGCTTCGGGCGCCGCCTGGCCCGAATGCGCTTTCCGGCCCGCTGCTTGCTGGCCGGTGGTCTTCTTTTTGGCCGCTGCCGTGCTTTTCTGTCCGGTGGGCTTGCTCTTCTGCCCAGTGGCCTGAGTTGCTTTTGAGGTCGTCGACTTCGCTGACGCGGAACTGCTTTTCGCGGCGGTCTTCTTGGCAGTCGCGTGCTTTTTGGCTGTCTTACTTGAAGCCTTCTTGCTTGCTTTGGCCGTGGCCGTGCTTTTGGCTTCGCTGGAGGTCTTCGCCCCCTTCTTTTTGACCGAGGGCTTCTTTGTTGCGGCCTTTTTGGCCGTAGCTTTTTTCACGGTGGTCTTTTTCTTCGTCGAAGAACCAGCCTTTTTGGCAGATCCAGCGGACTTCTTTGGGGAGCCGGCAACACGGCGTTTCCCGGAATCGTTCTTTGCAGTCCGAGCTTGGGCCTTCTTCGTCGCTTTTTTGCGAGAAGATTCGCCCTTCGGAGAGCGTTGCGCCTTCTTTTTGGTCGTTTTAGCTGCCGCCATCGAGCTACCGCCGCCTGCCGCGCCACTCTCGCTCAAGGGGCATTCAATGGCCGAAAGGCCGCAACCGAGGCTCAAGCGGGGCGGAAAAAGCGCTCTGAAGCTAGTCGCCCAAAACCCAACTCGTCAACTATTGTGGGCTTTCAGTTGAGTGGATTTCCTCAGATATCGAATCACTGAGCTCGACACCCCCCTTTTTGAGGTCACTTCCCCGATTCGCCCCCCTCACTTGCCCTCGAAGTAGTCGCCCCAAAGCTCACTGTTCTTGAGAGAACCGGCCCTTCTGGTGAGAACTTCATGACCTGTTTCGGTAACCAGCACCGTATGCTCAAACTGTGCAGAGAGGCTTCCATCTGCTGTGACCGCGGTCCAGCCGTCCTCGAGGATTTCGCACTCATGGCTTCCGAGATTGATCATGGGCTCGATGGTAAAGATCATTCCGGGGCGGAGACGGGGCCCGCGCCCCCGCTGCCCATAGTGGGGAACCTGGGGCTCGGCATGAAATGTTCGTCCGATTCCATGTCCCACGAAATCCCTCACCACATTGAGCCCTTGCCGCTTTGCGAAGTCCTGAATGACGGCGCCGATATCGCCAATACGGCCTCCAGGCTGAACTTGCTCGATCCCTAACTGAAGACATTTCCTCGCGGCTTCAGTCACTCGAATCGCCTGTTCGGACGGTTGGCCAACATAAAACGTTGCTGAGGTGTCGCCGTGAAACCCCTTGTAGATATGGGTGACGTCGACGTTGATGATGTCGCCTTCCTTGAGAAGGACATGAGGAGCAGGGATCCCGTGGCACACCACGTCATTGATGGAGGTGCAGACGCTTTTAGGAAAACCCTTGTAGTTGAGGGGCGCAGGGGTTGCTCCCCGTCGCAAGGTGTCGTTGTGGACGAACGTATTGATGTCTTCCGTGCTGATTCCTGGTTGAATCATTTCCCCGACGAGGGAAAGAGTCTCTCCGGCCATCTGGCCGACAACTCGCATGGCTTCGACCTCGCTTGGGGTCTTGATCTCGATCGACGAACTACGAAATCTCAGCATACAACTTTCGTCTTCTTAACCCAGGAGCCCTTCGGGGGCCAGGGTCTCCTCCGATCCCGGAGGAGACGATTGCTCTTGGCCTATCCGATGTTTTTGGCTTCCTTTTCGAAAGCTGGCTCTGACTCCTTGGGGCTACGAGGAAGAATTCGTTCGGCTCCTTCGGGCAGCAAAGCTCCTGAGGTGACCTGGATCTGGGCCGAGGGGCGGCTGGCCGTGATTACCGGTCGCAGGACGTGCTGTGTCACCAGGCCGTTGCCGGGGCACCCGGAGAAGCGTCCGCGGAGATGGAGGTGGACGACCTTGGTGCTAGCTGGCACAAGGTAGAGTTCGCCATCGTCGGCCTCGATCAGCGGTGCGATCACCCGACGGAGGACATTTTTCAGCTCGTCTTCTGACACGTCGCGCGGATGATAACACGGCTCTTGACCTCGCCGCGAGGCCTGCATAGTTTTCGGTTCCCCGACCACTGAACAACCTGAACAAAGAAACCAACCAAGGCCGGTCTGAATCGCTCGGCCTGAACCAGCCCCCAACTGGATCCGATCCACAATTCAATCCCAGCCAGTTGGCTCTCTGCAGGAGGCCAATCCGAAGTAGCCAGTGGGCCAATCAAGGATCCCGGTGAAGAGGCCTCGTCGAGTTGGGCTAGCAACAGAAAGAAAAAAAATGGCAGTTCACATCCGCCTAGCGCGCTACGGTTCGAAGAAGCGTCCTTTTTATCGAGTGATCGTCGCCGATCATCGTAACTCTCGGGATGGCCGCTTCATCGAGCGTGTCGGCACCTTTGATCCGAACATCGAAAACGGGCTCAAGCTCGACGTTAATCGGATCGAGCATTGGAAAAGGGTCGGCGCCCAAACCTCATTGACCGTCGAGCGCTTGGTCAAGAATGCGGCCAAGGCGCAGGCCCCCCAGAGCTGACGCGATGGCGCTCAAGGATCTGGTTGCGACCGTGGCCGAGGCTCTCGTCGATGACCCCGATGCGGTGGAAGTCGAAGAGTTGGACGATGCCGGTGGCGTCACCGTCGAGCTCCGCGTGGCGCCCGAGGACATCGGCAAGGTGATTGGCAAGGACGGCCGTACCGCTCAAAGCATGAGAGCGTTGCTGAACGCCGCAGCAAACAAACAGGGCTGTCGCGCCCACCTCGATATCCTCGATTGACTGCCTCGCTTCTTCTGCTGGGAGTTGAGTTGAACCTGCGGGAAGAGTTTCTCGAAATCGGCCTGCTGACGAAAGCTCACGGACTCGGCGGGGAACTGAAGTTGCGTCTCCACCACTCGGAGAGTGACGCTCTCGAAGTCGTGACCTCGGTGGTGTTGGAGGTGCCTGGTCGCAAAGCGCAGAGGTATCGACTTGAGTCCGTCCGCGGCAGCGGAGTGCCGATTGTTCGGCTTGCGGGGGTGACGAGCCGGGACGATGCAGAAGCGCTCAGGGGCGCAAAAGTTTGGGTCGACCGGAAGGCCCTCCCTTTGGAGAGCGGCGAGTACTATTTGGTGGACTTGGTGGGAGCCCAAGTGGTGTATCAGGGGGAGGTCATTGGCCGAGTGAAATCGGTGCGTCCCGACCCCACCGTGGATACGCTAGTCATGACTCTGTCCGATGGGACAAGCGCAGAGCAACCTCTGCTCGACACTTGGGTGGGAGGCTTCGACTCCGAGGCGAATACGCTAGAGCTTGTGAGTGATGACGGACTTCTCGTCTGACGAGCTGGAAGGCTCGGCTTCAGGAGTGAAGCTGCAGTGTGGGGTGATTACCCTGTTCCCGGAGCTTTTCCGGCCGTTTTTCTCCACGAGCTTCGTGGGCAAGGCCCAAGAGCGTGGTCAGGTTGCTCTTTCCACGTTTTCTCTCCGTTCACACGGGCTCGGACGTCACCGGAGTGTCGATGATACGCCCTACGGGGGAGGGTCGGGAATGGTGATTCGGGTAGATTGCGTGGCCGCGGCGATTGAGGAAGCTGAGCAGGCGCTGGGAGGTCGATCTCATCGGGTTTTGCTGACGCCACAAGGCAGGCCTTTCCGGGCGGCCTCGGCCCACGCGCTGAGTGAGTACGACAGGCTGCTGCTCATTTGCGGTCGCTACGAAGGATTCGACGAACGGGTTCGATGTCTCGTCGATGAAGAAACTTCTCTCGGGGACTTCGTTTTGACAGGTGGGGAAATCGCAGCGATGGCTGTGATCGAGGCAACCATTCGCTTTCGCAAAGGCGTCCTGGGCAACGAGAACTCGGTCCACGAAGAATCTTTCAGCGAGGCACTGGCGGGAGGTTTGGAGTACCCCCAGTACACGCGGCCTGCGGAATTTCGTGGCCTTCGAGTTCCCGAGGTGTTGCTTTCAGGGGATCACGGGCGGATTGCCGAGTGGCGCCAAAAAGCGTCTCAGCAGAGAACGAAGGCGCGTCGTCCCGATCTCCAAGGGGATTCGTCGTGAGGCCCGTCGGGATAGCACTGGTGCACTATCCGGTGCTGGCTCGAGATGGAACGGTTGTCACCACGGCGATCACCAATCTCGACATTCACGATATAGCCCGGACGAGCTACACCTACGATATTGCTCACTACTTTCTCGTCCACCCGGTGCTCGCGCAACGAAACCTCGCCATGCGCGTTGTCTCTCACTGGACCCAGGGGAGCGGTGCCAAGAGGATTCCCGACCGCAAGCCTCCGATGGAGACGGTCTGTGTTGTCGAGTCGTTGGCTCAGGCGGCGGAGGCACTCGGGGACAGCACCCAGATCTGGGTGACCAGCGCTCAGCAGCTTCCGGATCACCAGTCTCATCACGCCGCGAGACATCTGCTAGAAAAGCCCGGCCCCCCAGTTCTTTTGGTATTTGGCACAGGATGGGGACTAGCGGAGGAGGTTGTCCTTTCAGCCGACCTCAAGCTCTCCCCGATTCGATCGACTCGAGCGGACGGCTACAACCACTTGAGTGTTCGAGCGGCTGTCGCGATCTTGCTCGATCGTTTGCTCGCCTCGCCCGATTGGGGGTCCCAGCAGGAACCAACGATGTAGCGGCCTTTCAAACTAGGGATAGCGCTTTTGGCTCGAGCGAGCTGGCGCTCACCGGTCGCATTTGGCAAAAGCTCCCCCATGAAAATCTTCGTCGGCTCGAGTAGCTTCCGAGGAAGCGTGCAGCGCTTTGGCTTCGATTTGTTGGAGCTTGGCGTCAGTGCCACTCTTCCACGGCCCAAGGTCCTGGCGAAGTATCGGCAAGAGCGCCCGGATCTGATCTTGAGCTTGCGTCTTCATCCGGAGGTAGCTCAGGTGGGGCCCGCCCATCCGGACGTGGCGCGGACCCAGGAGGCAGTGCGGGCAAGTGGGGCTCAGTTCGTGGTGATTCCCACCGGGCCTCGGTTTTCTCCTAGTATCAAGCGCAAAAAGCCCCTTCGAGCTCTGGCTGATGCTCTTCGTATCGGAGAAACACAGGTCTGTTGGGAGCCGCGCGGCGTTTGGAGCTCCGAGGAAGCGGTGCGTTGGTCGCACGCCACCGACACGCTTCTCGTGCGCGATCTCACTCAAGAGGAGGCTCCTCCAGGCCCGGTGGTTTACACTCGGCTTCTGCCCCTCGGAGTCGCGGCAAAAGTGACGCAGCATGCGCTCGAAACACTTGCCGATCGCCTTCAGGATGCCGAGCAGGCTTATGTGGTGATCCAAGGAGATGGAGCCAAAAGGGCCAGACGGGAGCTCAGAAGTTGGTTCGAGGAGGAGAGCTGAGGTGGCTCGCACTGGAGCTCGCTCAACACACGCGGTCGCGGAGGAGGTGGCACAGGAAACCGCTACTTCCGGCGGGTCTGCGCTCAAGGCTGCCCTTGCAGGTTTTTTTGGGGCCGCAGGGGCAGATCCAGGGGTTCTCCTTGGGCCGGTGACTTTGCTGGTCGGAGGGGTTGGGGTTGGTGCCCGAGCTTTCGACGGACGCTGCTTGCAACCTGGATGGGAAGGTAAAAGACCGCGAGGGTTCGTTGCTGAAGAAGGCATTCCGCACTCCGCCTACGCTGCCATTCCTGGATCGATCTGGGCTCTGTCTGTCTGCTGCGGTTACCATTCGGGAGTCAGCCTGGCCGCTTGCGTTCGTTCCGGGATTTCCATTGCGCGAAAGGCCGGTGCAGCGAGGCGGGCGGAAATCTTGGAACTCGTGGGGGCACTGGGGCCGAGGATTTTTCTGCACCCACCGGTGCGTGAGGCTTGGATAGCTCAGTTCGGCCCGGTCGAAGGAGGTATGGTTCAGCCTCAGGATCTGGCTCCCAAACAGGAGCTTGACAGAGAATTGCTCGAGCAAGCCGGCGAGCTCACAGCGCCATGGGCTACACCGGAGCCGCAGTCATCGAGCCCAGGCTCGAAGTGGAGCTCACGGCTCGGAAACGATTCGACTCTGGATGCGGTGGCAGGGGTTGAGCACGGGCTCGTGGCGGCGGATCAACATGGGATGCTTGTGGCGCTGAGTTTTCGGATCCTCCCCGGAAAGGCTCGCCTCGGGGACTTCGAAGTCACTGTCCCGCTGCTCGGAGTTCCGGTACGTCGCGGCGTGACCCGTATTGCTCCGCGAACACCGCTGCCTGTGGCGTTCGGAGCTGCGCTACGTCGACAAGGAGCGCATTTCGTCTCGGCTCGTGCTGGGGGAGGAGACTCGAGCGAGCCAAGACCGGAGGCTGCGCTCTACCGAGATCCAGCGAGCCGCGAAGTCACTGCACTGACCTCCCGCCCATGAGCCAGGCCGCATCGTGCCGACGCGAGCTCGCGAAGCATTCAGTGCTTGCTCCTCTCGTTAGGGGGAACCAGCTCGCTCGCCGTGGCGGCAAACAAGCCCACTCGCGAACCAACAGCGCCCACAAAAGAGCCCGTTTCGCCGACGGGCCCGCTTCGCCGACGGGCCCGCTTCGCCGACGGGTAATGTCTTGGACGTTCTACGCGAGCTTGACGCCGTTTTGTTTGGCAAAGGCAACGAGACCGATCTTGTCGATCGTGCGGAGCTCGCTGGTGGCCACTCTCACGGAAACATAGCGTCCGAGCTCCGGAGCCCAAAGGCGCCTCCGCTGCACGTTGACATTCTGAAACCGAGGCGTCTTGATGTTCGAGTGGGAAACGTTGCGGGCGCGCATTTTGCGCTTGCCTGAAATCTGACTCTTGGCCATGGGGCGCGGGAAGCTAGCTCTAGTCGGCAACGAGTTCAACCGTAAACACGAAATTGGCTCGATTGAGGGCTGGTCGGTGACACGTGTGCCGGAAAGGAGGCCCATCTTCGTTGCTGAGTCGCATTCGACTTTCGCCAGCGGCTGATTCAAGGGGAGGTGGCGCCGAGGCGGGCCACGAGACAGCGGCAGAACTCGCGTGTGCGTTCGAAATCAACGGACTTTCGGGTGAGCCGGAGCTCGTCCATGTAAAGTCGGCGGGCCAGTTCGATCTGGATTGCGTGCCGCGCCTGATCCGGGCGGCCGTGGTAACCTGTGGTGTACCCACCACGATAGGGGCTGTCGTGAGCCACATCGAAGTCGAAGCTCTTCGCCACGGTCTCCATCGTCTCGAGAAAGGGTCGAGCAGCCGTCGTAGCGCTTCGGGAGCCGGGGACCACGTCCGCTCGGCGGTCGCCGAGGCGGCCGAACGAAGGCATTGAATGTCCACAAAGAAGAATCGCGTAGCCAAAGCGTTTTTGTTTCTCCTCCAGGAGCTCGTCGAGTGTCCGATGATAAGGATGGTAGAGTGCGGCGATTCTGCGTTTGACTTCCGTGCCCGGCAAGGGAGCGCCGAGGGCCGGTTGCCCGCTTGTCGTTCTTCTCCAAATCACGCCATGCGGAGCGGAAGGTGAAGCGCCATCGGGAGTGGTGTGAGAATCGAGCTCGGTCTCTGCGCGATTGAGATCGCACACATAGCGGCTCACGCTTGCGACGATGCTGGTGGCACCGCAGTCGGGAGCGTCAGCAAATAGCTCGTCGACGAACAGATCGGCGTCGCGTCCAATGCTCCGCGCTGGGGCGATGCAATAGGCGAGACTTTCGGGATCGAGGCGAATGCTGGCATGAGGTACCTCGACGACCAAAGGGGTCTCTTCGGTGCTTGGACCAATGACGTGAAAGAAGGGAGAGTTCTGGTGCACTTTCGACCGCTAGCCTCGCGGGTGAGCTCTCTCGTGAGCATGGATAACGTGGTCAATCGAGAGATGTGTATAGATTTCGGTTGTGGCAATGGAAGAGTGTCCCAAAAGGACTTGAACGCTCCGCAGATCTGCTCCGCCGGCTAGCAGATGGGTGGCGAAAGAATGGCGGAGAGCATGTGGATGGAGGTTGGTGTCCAGTCCGGCTTGCTGACCATACTTGCGCACGATTTTCCAGATCGCCTGGCGGGTCAGGGGAGCGCCAGAAGGTCCGCAAAAGAGATGAGTGGCCTTTTTTTGCCGCGGGTTCTTCGAGCGAGCTCGGAGATACTCTTGAAGATGTCCCAAAGACAAGCTGCCCACCGGAACCACTCGCCTTTTTCCACCTTTTCCCAGTGGCGTGACGGTTCCTGCCTGGAGATCGAGATCACCTACGGAAAGTCCGGTCACTTCGCTTACTCGAAGTCCGGATGCATAGGTGAGACTCAGCAGGGCCCGGTCGCGTAGACCTCGGAGTCGACGAAGGTCGGGCATGTCGAGCAGCCGGATCAGGTCGTGAACGCTGGAGCTCTTGGGGAGAGAGCGCCCGAGGCGAGGGCGCGAGACGAGAAGGCTGGGGTTTTCTTCGATGAACCCCTCGTCTTCACAAAATCGCAAAAAGGAGCGGGCGCTACTGAGCCGCCTGGCCATTGTTCGCGCGCTCCGCCCGTCGCGCCCCAATTGTGCCAGCCAATGGTGCAGGTGTTCCGGTTGGATATCACTGGCCTGGTCGATTCCCCAGTCCGCGAGTCGAGAGCGCAAATCCGACAGGTCGCGGCCATAGGCGAGGAGCGTATTGGGGGACAGCGCTCGCTCAACTCGTAGATGAGCGACGAATGCATCGATTTGGCTCTCGAGCTGCATGAGGGGCTTTCATGATAGCAATGGGCCCGCTGCCTGGACAAAGGACCTGAGCAGCGGTTCCGGATCGTCCTGTTTCATGAGAACTTCGCCAATCAGCGCCGCGTCGACCCCAGAGCGGGATGCGCGGGCTACGGTCATCGAGTCCTTGACCCCCGAAAAATAGGCTCGAATCAACTCGGACGGGAGCCCGTGAATGACGCGTTCTGCCCGAGAGGAGTCCATCTCCAGCGTGTCCAGATCTCTGGCGTTGACCCCAAGAGCGTAGGCGCCACAAGCGCGGGCTCGGTTCGCTTCTTCTGCCGTAAACACTTCGACGAGGGGGAGAAGCTGCCGCTCTTGGGCTCCCTCGATGAGACGGGTCAGAGTGCGATCGGAGAGGCAGCGGACGATGAGGAGGACGGCGGAAGCGCCATACGCGCGAGCTGCGTCGAGTTGAACTTCGTCGATGACGAATTCCTTGCACAGGAGCGGGAGCGAACAGGCTTTCCGGGCCTCTTCGAGATGGTGATAGCCACCGCCGAAGAATTTCTCGTCGCATAAAACGCTAATCATTGTCGCTCCTCCGCTCTCATACGCCCTCGCTCGCTCGGCTACGGAAAGAGAGCGCGAGAGAAGTCCTGCGGAAGGGGAGCGGAGTTTGATTTCGGCGATGAGCCGGAGCGGGTCGCTCGGCCCTCGGCGCAGTTTCGGGGAAATGAGGGGCAGTGGTTGAGGCAGAGTCCTTTTTCGCAATTGAGGGATTTCTGCGCGTTTTTGGTTCAGGATGTCGTCCAGAAGGCTCATCGAGGACGTCCTCTCATTGTTTCTTGCTCGCCTCGACCCATTCCTCGAGCTTGGCGAGTGCCGCTCCGCTTTCTACAGCGGTTCGGGCTCGGGCGGTGGCGTCATGCAATGCGGTGTCGTCCAAGACGCAAATGGCGGCTGCTGCGTTGAGGATAAAGGCATCACGAGATGGGTGCTCCTTGCCCCGCAGTACCTGAAGCAGGATCTCGGCGTTGTGGTCCGCATCGCCGCCTTCGGTAGCGCCGGCTTGGCAAAACGGGAGCCCGAAATCCTCCGGGGAGAGAATCCGCTCCTCGAGCCGTCCATTTTGAAGGATGGTGACGTTGGTTGTCGCAAATGGGCTCATCTCATCCATCCCGTCCTGTCCCCGCACGACCCAAGCACGCTTGATCTCGAGCTTTTGGAGGGTTCCGGCAAGAATCGGCCTGAGGGAATCATCGTAAGCGCCGAGGAGTTGATGGGTGACCTTGGCGGGACTTGCCAGAGGGCCCAAGCAATTGAAAATCGTCCGTACTCCAAGTTCGCGACGTGCGGGGGCAACGTGTCGCATGGCTGGGTGGTGTGTCGGCGCGAACTGAAAGGTGATCCCCGTCTCCCGGAAAACTTGGGCTTCTGCTTCCGCCGACAGATCGATGCGCACGCCTAGTTTCTCGAGAACGTCGGCGCTTCCCGATTTGCTCGAAACGGCTCGATTGCCGTGCTTGGCGACCCGGGCGCCTGCCGCAGCAGAGATGATGGCCGCACCGGTTGACAAGTTGAGGCTTCCCAAACCGTCGCCTCCGGTCCCACAGGTATCGAGAGTTTTCGTCCGCTCGTGCTCCAGGGGAACCATCTGTGCACGCATGGCCTGAGCTGCTGCGGCGATGATCTCCGGAGTTTCTCCTTTCATTCGTAGAGCGACCGCAAATGCGGCCGTCTGAGTTGCCGACCATTTGCCGTGCAAAATCGTACTGAATACATCTTCGATGAATTGAGGGGCCGGGCTTTTGCTCGCCTCGAGATGACTGAGCGCATCACTGAACTGCACCATGCAGGCGAGGCTAGAACGCTTCGCATCACCCCGAAAGAGGATCCAGTGCTGGCGTTAGGGCAAAACCGAGCCCCTGGAAGAAGCCGAAAAGCATCCAGTGGTGGCTGTCATGAGAGTTGAGGGGAGCGGTTCTTCGTTTCGTCGTCTCG
>CAYTRQ010000030.1:0-23585 GCA_964440025.1 uncultured Polyangiaceae bacterium
GCAAAAGCGACCAAGTTTTTGACGCCGTCTTGCCCGGTGACCTTGCCGGTTGGTGTAATCGAGGCGAGCGTCAAGGACCGCCGCGTAGGTCGAATGCTCCCCCGCGAGAAACGAAAAATGATGCGAGCAACTTGGATCCATTGGAAGGGACCTGGGGTTCCGGAAAGCAGGGGCCTCTCCCCTCAGGGCCCCCACCGCAATGTTGCCCGCTCGAGTGTCCCCTCGCTTGTCCGCCAAGGGGGGAGCTCTCCGTCCCAGGGGGGATCGCGAGATGGCTGAAACCGTCGAGATCGCCAAGTCAGCGCGGGACGAATTAGCCGCCGCCCTTTCCGTCCTCTCTCTCGAGGACGCAGGCGGGGAGAGCGCCCGCGTCGCCATTCCCCTTGCCCAAGCAACGGGCGCTCTGTACCGGCTCGAGTCCGAGAGCCACGACGCTGCGCAAGAAGCCTCCTCAGCCCGGGGCCACCTGAGAGCGGCACTCGCAGCCCTCCAAGAGGGCTCCTCCCCAGGCCCTTCGCTCGAGCTCGCCCTCCAGCATGTCGCCAGATGCCTGGGGGTCATTCACAATCTGGCAGAGGAGCTGGCTTCGAGACCAACGAGCCAGGACGACTTTCAGAGGCAGGATTTTCAGAAGCAGGGGCAAAGCCACGCCCCGCGAAGCTTTCCCCCACAAGCCACGGAGCAGGCTGCTTCGTCGAATGCTCCACCCACGGACTGGGACGTCCCACTTGACGGAAGCACACGGCCGTCCCAGCAGCATGCGTCTCAAAGCCTGGCCGACCACTTGGGCTCCACGCAGACATCCTACGCCCATGACAAGGCCGTGGCTGTGCGCGGAGCACCAGAGCCGAAAGGCCAGAAGCTCGAACGGGGAAGCCGGGCGCCCGCACGCCCCAGTGAACGTGAACTCCGGGCCAAGGAAGAGCGACCCAGCAACAGGACCCATGCGCGAACCATGGAGTCCCGCCTCTCTTTCGGTCCTTCCTCGAAACGGGCGCCCGCGCCGGACACGATTCCTCCAGCGGGGGCGCGACACTTCGAAGCTCATCTCGCTGCGAACAGCCCCTCCAATTTCTATCAAGGCCTGGCTGGCAACGATGTCGTCGAGCATGGAGGGGTTTTTATCGCCACCTATGAGCGTCCGGCGATCGGAGCGCCTCTCTGGCTGAAAATCACGCTCCCGGGAGGCTACGAGTTCGAAGCAAGCGCTGTGGTCGCCTGGACGAGGGAGAGCGGCGCTCCCGGTTCTCCTCCCGGCTTTGGTGCAAAGTTCGACAAAATCAGTTCCCAAGCACGAAAGCTCGTCCAGCGCTTCGTGCGCAATCGAGAGCCGCTATTCTACGAGGAGCCTTAGAGACGCACCTTAGAGACGCGCCGCAGATCGCTCCCCGGGCTCCCGTGCGGCGCGCGGGTCAGCAACCGGACTCGGCCCCCCTTTGGCTGAGGGGCCACAAGTCCTTTCGAGAACCTGAGCTCTGCCCGTCGTCGTTTTTTGCTTGCCCTTGAGCGAGCGGGACAGTCGAGCAACTCCTCGCGCTCGCTCATGCAGACAAGCTCAGAGCTGCTGGTTGAACGCCTTGGTTCCCGCGTACTCCTGCTTGCTGCCCAGTTGATCGGCGATGCGGAGCAGCTGATTGTACTTGGCAATGCGATCCGTGCGGCTGAGAGACCCGGTCTTGATCTGGCCCGCGTTGGTGGCCACAGCCAAGTCGGCAATGAACGTGTCTGCGGTTTCTCCCGAGCGATGAGAAATCACCGCCGTATAGTGATTTTTGTGAGCCAACCTGATGGCGTCGAGGGTCTCCGTGACGCTTCCGATTTGATTGAGCTTGATGAGGATCGAGTTGCCCACATTTTGCTCGATGCCGCGGGAAAGGCGCTCGATGTTGGTGACAAAGAGATCGTCGCCAACGAGTTGCACTTTGTTTCCAAGCTTCTCGGTGAGAAGCGCCCAACCTTCCCAGTCATTTTCATCCAGGCCATCCTCGATGCTCAAGACCGGATAGTTGGCACACATCTTCACGTACTCTTCGACCAGCTGGGCGCTATCGAGCTCTTTGCCGTCGAACGTGTACTTGCCGTCCTTGTGGAACTCGCTGATGGCACAATCGAGCGCCAAGGAGACTTGCTCACCCGGCTTGTAACCTGCGGCCTCGATGGCCTGCAGGATCTTACCGAGCGCCTCTTCATTCTTGTTCAGTTTGGGGGCAAAGCCGCCTTCGTCTCCCACGGCCGTGGTGTAGCCATCCTTGGCAAGGAGTTTTTTGAGGTGATGGAAAACCTCGGCCCCACAGCGGAGAGCCTGGGAGAAGTCCGAAAAGCCGTGCGGGACGAGCATGAACTCCTGAATTTCCATGCCACTATCGGCATGCTTGCCTCCGTTGATGACGTTCATCATCGGAGTCGGGAGCACGCGGGCTTGAATCCCGCCCAGGTAGCGCCACAAAGGGATATCGACGACATCAGCGGCTGCGCGTGCCACGGCCATTGAAACGCCAAGGATTGCATTAGCCCCCATTTTGCCTTTGTTGGCGGTGCCGTCCGCGTCGAGAAGACAAGCATCGACAGCCGGCTGATCGAGGGCATCGAGACCGATGACCGCTGGGGCGAGTTTTTCGTTCACGTTCTCGACGGCCTTCTGGACGCCCTTGCCCAGGTAACGCGTCTTGTCGCCGTCACGAAGCTCGACCGCTTCGTACTCGCCCGTTGACGCGCCGCTGGGGACGGCTGCACGGCCCGTGCCGCTATCCGTGTAGACTTCGACCTCGACGGTGGGGTTGCCGCGGGAGTCCAGAATTTCTCGTGCCTTGACCTCGATAATCTCCGACATGGCCCGGCAGCTAACATGAAAGGGGACAAGCCGTAAGATGCTAAGTGGGCGAATGCTCGCCCGGCCGGGGCACTGCAGGTCCGACTACGCCTTTTCCTGCCCGGAGCCGCTGGGCGGATGAGCAGCGGTTGGGGGTTCGGCGCTGTCTCCTTCCCCGGAGGAGTGGGCGACCTCTGGGGACGGGCCAGAAACAGACTCTGCGGACGAGGAGCTTTCCAAGTCGGGACGACGGCGCGTTTCGGCCGCTTGAAGCCGTTCTTCTTCGTATTGATCGTAGGCCAAAACGATCCGTTGCACGAGGGGGTGACGGACGACGTCGACGTCAGTGAAATGGTGGATCGCAACACCATTGACGCCCCCCAGCACCGTTTCGGCCTCGCGAAGGCCGCAGCGCGCTCCACGTGGCAAATCGGTCTGTGTGACGTCACCAGTGACGACCGCCGTGGAACCGTACCCCAAGCGAGTGAGAAACATCTTCATCTGGTCCGATGTGGCGTTTTGCGCTTCGTCGAGGATCACAAAACAGTCGTTGAGGGTGCGTCCGCGCATGAAGGCGAGCGGAGCGACCTCGATTTGGCCACGGGAGCGGAGTTGCTGGACTTTCTCGTAGTCGAGCATGTCCCCGAGTGCGTCGTAGAGAGGTCGCAAATAGGGATTGACCTTTTCCGCCAAATCTCCGGGCAAGAAACCGAGTCGCTCACCGGCCTCCACTGCGGGACGGGTCAGCACGATGCGTTTGACTTGCCGCCGCAGTACTGCCGAAGCCGCCATGGCCATGGCCAGATAGGTTTTACCGGTCCCGGCCGGACCGATTCCAAACGTGAGATCGTGGGTGCGAATCGACTCGACGTAGCGCTTTTGGCCGGATGTCTTGGGAGCAATGGGCCTCCGTCCAGGGCCCGTCAAAATCACTTGTCCTAACAGATGCGACAGGGAGCTCTGGGGATCGGCGCGCAGCCCTCGGAGGGAGTGGGCAACATCGGCCACGCTCACCTCGATGCCCTCACGAGTCATTTGAGCGGCTCCTTCGAGAAAGCGGTAGGCCAGCTCGACATCCGTTTCTTCTCCGGCAATGTGCACCGCATTGCCTCGTAGGTTGACGGACGCGCCACTTTCTTTGGCGAGTTCCCGGAGAAGCGAGGAATGAGGCCCGGAAAGCTGGAGGGCTAGATCGGAGCTATCGAATTCGAGAGTACGGTGGGTGCTTTGATTGGTCACAACTTGAGTGGTCACAATTGGGGAACGTAAAAATTCAAGCGCATCTCGGGCCGTCGAAAGTGGTGAACGGGCAACGCTCAACGGTCTTTCGACGGGGATGAACTGCCAAAACGTCGTCTCCCCACGTTTCGTGGCACAGGCCGGTTTTTTGTCCAGATGGGGCGAACTTCCGTATGGGTTTTCTCATGAGTTTTGGCAGATGGCTGGGCTTGGGAGCGGCAGCAGGTCTGTTTGCGGCACTTTTGCCGATCATTCAGGGCCATGTCGAGCTGGATACGGCCCTGTCCAAGGTTGCCGGGAGGAACGCTCCACCGGCCGAGGCCAGCCTAGCGGAGCTCGATTTGCTCCGGCTCGATATTCGACCTCAGCGCGTGACAGCGCCCCTGCCGGGGGGAAGAACTGCCGAATTAACACTGGATCCCGTGGTCCAACGTGCCGCTGAAAGGGTGATGCGGAAGTACCGCGTCCCCGAAGCGGGGCTGGTCGCGCTTCGGCCCGACACGGGAGAAGTCATTGCTTATGCCAGTCACGTGAGCGAAGGCGAGAAGTTCGATGTGAATGTCCGGGCGGAAGCTCCGGCCGCAAGTGTCTTCAAGGTGGTGACGAGTGCTGCCCTGATCGAAAAAGGCGGGCTCGGGCAGGAAACAGAGCAGTGCTACAGGGGAGGCCGGAGCGGCATTTCAGCTGCCGAGCTCAGGGAAGATCCCGAACGCGACAAATGGTGCGCCACATTAGGGATCGCGCTCGGGAGGAGTCTGAATGTCGTTTTCGGTCGCCTGGCTCAAAAGCACCTCGTTCCTGAAGATCTGATGGAAGTAGGAGGTGCGCTCGGATTTGGCAGTTCCGTTCCGTTCGTTGCCGAAAATGAGGCTCCTCTGATCGACATCCCTGACGAGCCGCTCGAGTTCGCTCGAACCGCGGCGGGCTTCTGGAACACCTCGCTGTCACCGCTGGCAGGAGCGTCGCTGGCGCAGACGGTGGCCAACGGTGGCGTGACTCTCAAGCCGCGTATCGTTCGAAAGATCCTTGTGGGCAAGGAGACGCTCTATTCCGCCTCCGAACAGCCCGTCGTCGTACGTCGAGCTCTGAAAAGAACGACCGCCACGGAGCTGACAGAAATGATGAAACAAACCGTGGCCAACGGTTCCGCCCACAAAATCTTCCACGATCGACAAGGGCGGCCGTTTTTGCCGGATATCGAGGTCGCCGGAAAAACCGGCACGCTGACCCGGCACAAGGAGAATCGTCACTACACCTGGCTCGTCGCCTTCGCTCCAGCCGACGAGCCGGAAATCGCCTTGGCCGCTCTGGTGGTCAATACGCCGACTTGGCGGATCAAAGGGCCGCACTTGGCTCGCGAGGTACTTCGTTCCTACTTCGCGGCGCAGGGTCGAGCCGGTGTCAGCGCTCCCTGAGGAATCAGGGGCCCGGGAAGGAAAGCCTGGAAGGCGGAGAGACCGGGATGACGAAGCAAGTATGCGGAATTCTTCAAAGTGGTCTCCCAATCGCTGAACGTTTGGCCCCTCCTCCATCCTACCGAGGCCGACAGAGCTCGCATTTGGGGGGTGGATCACGGTTTCGCCACTGCTACACTGGACTTGTGCAGGTGGTCCTTAGAAAGCTCGGGCGGACGTCGCGTGCTGTGTCTGGACGTCTCGTCCGGGCACCGCGCAAGGGTTCGGTAATCGTCATCGAATTCGCTGATGGGATGCATGAATACGTCACGACTGCGGTGAAACGTGTTCTTCGCCTCGCCCAGAAGGACGTCTTTTACATAGAGACAGTCAACAGCCGCTATCGTCTCGAAGTTCGAGAGCGAGATAGCGCATTGGATGACGTGCAGAGTGGTTGAGCTCCCGCGGTGCCGATGAGCTGCGCTGTGGTTGGAGCGCTAGCAGCCCCCCGACTCCGTTGCTTTTTTAACGCAGGCAGGGATGGAGAGCTGCGCTGCCAGCAAACAACGGGGCGCGTCGAATAGAACAGTAGAAGCGGCTCCGCCGATGCTCGCCTCACTCGCCGGCGCGTGAGGCGGCGAGGCCTTTTGAGGTGATGAGATGCGTTCTAGCGCAAATCGAGGTAGGAGGGGGCTCCTCGGTGGCTTGACCGCCAGTTTTTTCTCGAGGGGACGCCGAGCGTCGCCTCAATTGATCTTCGATAATTCGATAAGGAGTTTCTCACTATGGGGCGTTTTGATAGCCGTCACAGCAACAAGATGCGTCGTCGCCAATCACAAAATAGAAAGAAGGCGCGGTTGAAGCGCAAGGCCGAGGCCGCCCGCGCCGAGCGGAAAGGCAAGTGAGCCCAGCTCTGGAGGCCCCCGGTTTGTCAGGTCGAATCGCTTGCGCTCTTTCCAGGTCGAATCGCTTGCGCTGAGCAAACAGTCAGTCGGGCTGAGCGAACAGTCCGGCTGAGCGAGGGAGAGCGGGACACTGGCCTAGGAACTACCGAATGACCCGAGTTGGGAAGTGCCGGTCCGGCCGAGGTTCGGCCCGTTCGACTTCTTCGCCGAAAAGCCCAGTTGCGCCTTCAATACGCTTTTCATCCTGGAGGACCCACTTCCCCTCGGCATCGCTCCACTTTTGTTCCAGCCGGGTCACGCGCAGATGGGTATCGTCCTCGAGACGCCAGGAGACATCGACCTGAACGATAGCATGAGTGGGATCGACCATCTCCAGACTGGTGAGTTGGCTATCGAGAATTCGCTGAGTGCTCCCCCAGCCGGCGTGGCGCTGCATGAAGTCCTTCCGCTCGGCTTGGCTAGCCCTCTTCAGGGCGACTTCAGTGCGCCCCCAGCGCAGTGCACCATTGAGCTCTCGCGCCGCGTCCGTGGCTTTTGAAGCTGGGCTATGATGGCTCATGCAACCGGTCGTCCCCGTGCTGCCGAGTAGCGCTCCAGCGAAGACCAACAGATGACGCAAAGAACCACCCGAGCAGCTGAGAGAAAGGGGGGGGACGGAAGGACGCATGCCTTTTCGCTAACAGGAGTGCTCCGACTAGGCCAAATTTCGAGAAGTGTGAGAGTTCGAACGGGCAGGCGGATGCAGAAGCGACCTGCTCGCCGAAGCCCCAGCGGTCGAAGTTATTTAAATGCACCCGAGGCCTCGGGCATCACGGCCTCCCCCGCCCCCAGGTGAGCGGTGACGGGGGATTTCGAGCTGGTGTGCTGGCGCTCTAATAGGGAAAGCCGACGACTTCCAGATCGATCTCCCAGAGAGCGTAGGTCCCGGTGATGTAAAGAGTCGTCCTCTCTGCGCCCCCAAAGGCGGCATTGGTCGCGTTGGCATTCTGCTGGCCGCCATTCACCTCCGCCGGCCCAATAGAAATGGTCGCGATTTCCGTCCCGCTCGGATCGAAAACTCGGATGCGCGAGTTCTCATGCTCAGCGGCATAGATGTTACCCAGGCAATCAACCGTCATCCCATCCGGCACATTCATGCTAGCGATGTCAGTGCCGCTCCCAGGCACGCCATCAACGAGGGGATAGCTGCGGAGAGAACTACCTCCCGAAACGTAGAGGGTCGATCCATCAGGGGAAAGCGCAATCCCATTGGGATTGGAAATGCTGTCATCCACGACACTGAGGACGGTCCCGTTCCAATGATACACGCGAGTCGCCATGGTCGACCCGCCCCCCGACTGGAAAGTCGGATCAGTGAAGTAAATGGACCCGTCTTCCCCAATCACCAAATCGTTCGGTGAATTAAACGGCTGACCTTCATACATTCCGACGATCGTGCTGCGAGCCTGATCTTCCAGATTGTACAGAGAAATCTCTTTATTATCGTGCGTGGCCGCGACGATGTTCCCTTCGGCATTCACGGCCAGCCCATTACTCCCGCTGTCGTCGATGAACACCTCGGCGGACGACATCCCGGGCGTGTACTTCTTGATTTGCGAGGGAAAGTCCCCCGACGTCGTAAAGTCCGAATAGTAAAGAGAGCCGTCGATCCAAACCGGGCCTTCCAGCAGATGGAAGTCATAGTCTGTCGGGTTGGCGGCAGCGATCTGCGTTGCCGTTAAATCGCCAGAAGGTGCTGTTCCAGGCTCGTCGGGACAAGCAAAGCCCGTCGAGGCGCCTCCAGTCCCTCCGCCATCACCTCCGCTGCCAGAGCCTCCGGAAGCCCCTCCACCGGAGCCGCCCCCCCCAGTGCCTCCGGCACCGGTGCCTCCTGCTGCACTGCCACCGCTCGAGTTGCCACCGCGAGCACCACTTCCTCCGCTGGATTGGGTGCCTCCAGTGCTCGAGCCGTCCCCGCCCGAATTCGACGACCCGCCCCCCGTTGGATTGCCATCACCACCGGTGCTGACGGTGCCGCCTGTTGAAGACCCACCACCCCCTGCGGCGGCCCCAGCGCCACCATTCATGCCGTTGGCCAAGCAACCGGTGAGCGCAAAAAGGCCGATCATACTCAAGCTAAGTTCACTTTTCTTCATCCAATAGCTCCATACAACGAGGACCTCGGACCAACCGGGACAGCCAGCGGTTCGCGCAAACCCAAGCAAGAACGAGCGTCT
This sequence comes from uncultured Polyangiaceae bacterium, assembly GCA_964440025.1. GTDB lineage: Bacteria > Myxococcota_A > Polyangia > Polyangiales > Polyangiaceae > NIC37A-2. Next base: position 8,564 of record CAYTRQ010000030.1, read on the forward strand.
GTTTGGTTCTAACTGAGCTTGTGCAAAAGTCGAATCCTCTTCCCCCAGCGCAGGCCAAGGTGGCGGAGATCAGCAAGGTGTTTTTCGGCCCTTTCTTCCCTCCTCGAGAAAACGCTAAGCTCCCGCACGAAAATTGCAGCCATCCTCGAGAACCGTCTCGATTTCATCACCCCGAGGGGCTCCCAAGATACGTTTTCAACCAGAAGCACGGACGCATCGAGCCAAGCGCTGGAACAGGCTCCTCCGAGACACGCCTCACCCCTCCCGGTGAGCAACGACGGAGCCTGACGCAGTCGAACGGATGAATGCCCCAAGAAAGGAAAGACTCCTCATGCAGTTACGCTCTTTTTACCTCTTCAACGCCCACTTGGTCCTCCTCACTGCCCTCGGTTGCAACCACTCTCAATCTTCCGCGAAAACCGTCGACTCCGAGAGTGAGACACCAACAAGCGATCAGGCCGGACAAGATCCAGATCAGGTCGAACAAGGCGCAACCACTCCTTCCAACATCGATGACCCTGAGCAGTCTGCCCCCGGGACCACAGCCGAAGAAGGCAAGGCAGGCGGAAACGACGGAACTGAAGATCCGTCCAAGGAAGCGCTCGAAGAGGAAGATGGCGAAACTCGCACCACTCAGGTCGTCGCCGACTTCGTCAAGGAGCGCCGAGAAAGGGTGCGGATTTGTTACGATGACGTACAGAGGAGAAACCCAGAGCTCCAAGGAGACATCATGATTCGCTTCGTCCTCAGTCCCGAGGGAAACGTGAAGTCCATCGAATACTCCGAAGACGAGAGCACCATTCACTCCCAAGAGCTCGCCGACTGCATGATCGCCGAAATGAAAACGTGGAAGTTTCCTCCATCTTCCAAAGGAATGGAAAGTAGCATCGGCTATCCCTTCAACTTCAATCCCCGCTGACAATCCGCGAAGCTACGGCTAAGCAGGACACTTCCGCGCATGCCGCTGACCCACAGCAGTTTCTCGTCCGTCCAGACTCATCCGCCAGAAAAGGAGAGTCTCTCAATAGGTCAAGGCCAGGCCCGCCGTCACAAAGGGCCCCCCGGCGCGCACACTGCCCAGATCGATGGGCTCCGATCGCGGCGGCCCGTCCTCTCCAGTCTGGAGGGCGAGATCAGACTTCGTCGCCAGGCTGTACCCGCCCTCGGCGAAGACGTGCAATCGTGCCGAGCGTTTGCGGCCATCGGGGGAACCTCCGAACCGATAGGCAAGCCCGGCAGCGCCATCAGCGGAGAAGTCGAAGTCGTCACCCACCAACCTCGAATCCCCCGAGCCTAGCGAGACGCGAGAATACAAAAGACCTGGAGCCACCCTCACATAACCAAACAAGGAATTGAGGACATGCCACCTTCCTTCGGCCCCCGCCCCCACCCGATGGATCGCAATGGATGACGGCTCCCCACGAGCTCGATCGTTGGCACCACCCCCGGCCCAATCGACCGCAATAGCCAAGCTCATCCTTTCCTTTTGCCAGACGACGCCACCAACACGCACCGCGAGCTGGGGTAGTACGTCACCTGAGGAAAACGGGTCGAACCCGGCACTGGACACCCAAGTCATCCGAGCTCCCAGCATCAGATCGAGGTGCCGTTGATGATAGGTATAGGGCACCCTCTCCGGATCGATCTGGGCACCGTAGTCCACGGGCATTTCCTCGGGAGTTTGCCCCTCATTGATCAGCCGAAGGTGCGTGTTTCCCGAAGAGACGGTTCTCCCTTCGGCCCTTCCTCCCACCGGCTTGTCTTCCCCAGGACCGAGCCTCTTTTCCCCATCGAACCCCTGCGCCGATCCGCGCTCTTGGAGATTCACTTCCTCCGCGTCGGACCCAAACGACGCCCCGGTGTTCTGGTGATCCGAAGCCTCAGGCGCCCGTTCCTGGGCCGATTCATCGGGCAAACCTGCTCCTCCCTGATCCGATTCACCAGGCGCGTTTGCTTCCGCTTCCGCCTGCGATTCACCACGGACAGCACCTGCGTCCTCCTGGGCCGATTCGGGCGCCCCCGCTCCCTCCTGCCCCGGTTGGCTCGGCGCAACTGTGCCTCCCTGATCCGATTGACCAGGCGCATCAGCTTCCGGCTGGCCCGAATCGCTGGCCTCGGCGTTTGGTTCTTCGGGCGGCGCAGGCGGCGCAGGCTGCTTCGATTCCGCCGCATCCTGCGCCCAAGCAGCACCGGAAACCAGAGGCACCAACAAGAAAGTCCATCTCAGAGCTGAGCTCAAACGCATCATAGCCCCCTTAGGTGAAGAGCCGGAAAAAAAGACGTTTGCGTCGGATCGGGATCGCTTGCCGAAAGCAGAGTCCCCCCAAGCCCCGCATCGTAGTGAAGAACCACCGCAGCTCGTCCGGAGCCCCTCTGCGCCAAGTCGAACACCTCACCGACGCGAGGACTGACGGTAAGCTGCCGAGGATGCATATCCGACAGACGGACGGAAGAGAACTCGCCGCTCCCCGGTTGATACACCCACATCCGTTTTCCGTCGGGCGCCACGCGCACTTGAGGAGTGCCCAACTTCGTGGAAAACGGAAAGCTCTGTCTCTTCTCTAAATCGAGCAAATACAAAAGGCGGCTGCTGTCCGAACGGAGCACCTTCAAATGCTGGTTGGGGGGCGGCACGTCGAGCACTTCGGTCACCGCAAAGGAAAGCTCCGTCGAAGCGACGCTGCGAAACGGCGTCGAACTACTGGTGCCGAGCGTCCAGAAAGCGATGCTCGACGAACTGCCCCACAAAAGCGCCACATCGCCATCCTCGGCCCGCCCCTCAACGTCTGCGGTGACGCGCCGCATGCTGGAGTAGGCGCGGGGCAGTTCGACCACTTCAGCAAGGGTCGTTTCTGGGTTGACCAACGTGGCCCGCTGACGACTCGGCACTAGGGCAGCCAGGCGAAGTCCCCCATCGGTTCTCACGAAGTCAATGGTAGAAGGAACTCCTCCCACATCAACGATGTTCATCACCACGGAAAAGTCCCTCCCAGCCTCTTTGGGTGCTCCCAATTCGACGAGAACGACGTCGGAGCTTTGATCCAGGCGAATCGCCAGTCGGGCATCCTCCGGATCCGCCGGATCACCATCATCGTAGATGATCTCTGCCGGCGTCTGCGGTGAATCGCTCTCATCCGTGGGAAGCGGAATGGTAACCTCCTCGGCCTCGAGATCGGAGAGATCGATCAGTGCAACGTCCCGATCCGTTCGCACTGCTAGAAAACGTCGTGGCGGCCCCTCTGGAACCGTAAGCTCTTCAGTAAACGTCACGTCTATCGGCGCTCCGCCAAAGGACCGAATCGTCTTGGAGACCGGTGTGCCTTCTTGGGCATTGCCCTCGAGGTTGCAGAGCACGAGCTCGTTGAGATTGGTGACGGTTGCCTCGCCATCAAAGGCTAAAACCCACTCTCCAAGCGGATCGAGAGAAAGCTTTCTCATTGGATCATCGAGCTCGAAGGATTTGATGAGCCGACCCTCGGATCCAATACCGGCATCTCCATCGAACACGAGAAGCTGGGGCGGCTCATCATCCGGATCGACCCGCGGCACATCGCCACGAGAAAGCACCATCAGTTGCTCGCCGTCCGTCGAGGCCTGGATCGCGCTGACGTCTTTGCCAACGGTATAAGGCTGGGTCAGGAGCTCACCATCTGCCGTGGCGGAAACGAACAGCACGCGATCCAACGCAGCATCCTGCACGGCGATACTCCCGTTCAGCCCCACCGTCACGGGTGCCGGGCCCAGTGACACCTCCCACTTCTCCGGACGCCCGCCACAGGCCGTAGCCAGAAAGAGCGCGAACGCGCCAAGAAATTTGGCACCTCCCATCAATGTTCGTCGGGCATTTCTACCCTCCATGTCCTCAACATTCATCATTCGTTCACCACATCGGCTGAAAGTTCATACCCAGTGAGAGTCCTCGCCACCGCCGACTCCAAATGAAAGAAAGTCACTCGCCCCTCCGGATGTTCCTGGGCCACATAAGCCCGACCTGGATCACTCATGATCCCCGCAGCAAGGGGCGGAGAGGCCAACTCGTCGCTCCGTACCGCGAGAGAGGGTAAGGAAACCAAGTGCGCCTCTTGGCTCGCGGAGTTGCCAGCGGTCACGATTGCTGCGTCGTCGCTGAGCGCCAACTGGCGCACCGGCGCCGAAGTGCTCACCACCCGAGGAAAACGTTTCTCCGTTAAGGTAACCACCGAGAACGCGGTCTCGGAAGTCGCCTGGGACAAGGCAATGGCAGCTTCTCCTCCAGGACTCGTCGACACACTTTGCACTTCCAAACTCACAGAAAGAGACCAGTGATTGAGGTAGTCGTCCCCTGGCTCCAGCGAGACGATACTGATCCGCTCGCTCGGCACGGCATTCGTGAAAAGCACGGCCCGACTTCCATCGCCAGCCATCTCGACGCTACCGATCAACTCGCCGTCGATGGTGAGCTCGTCGACGGCGTTCGGATCGGCAAGCACATCTTCCACCATAAACGTGAAGAGGGAACTGCTTTGCCGCAGCACACCCACCGCCCGACCGTCGGTCAAATCGAGATCTGTCACAGGCCCCGAAAGAACCAGGGAAAACGTATCCTCCGGGCGCTCGAGCGGAACGACCTGAATCGAGGATTCGTCATCCCGACGCACCAGGGCGTGCAAACCATCTTGCGTGATCGAAACGTCACGGCCCGCTGCCTTTCCCAGCTGAACCCATCGTTCCACCTGCGGATCGCTCGAAAGTGAAATGATCGATATCCCCTCCTCGTCCACGACCAGCAGTCGCTCCTCCGCCTCATCGAAAACCACCTGCTGAGGACGATATCCGACGGTAACTCGGCTCGCCGTGGGTGACTCCGGCTTTCGATCGATCACGGTGATCTCCTGCAGCCCCTCCGTGCTCGGCAGCACCTGCCCGGGCAGCTGAACACTGTAGGCCACCAACCATCGACCCGATGCAGAGACGGCCCAAGAGTTGGCCCCTGAATGAAGCGGAACCCGGTGTCGGACGATCGCCGTCTCCTCCTCCACAAACAGTGAGGCATCAGCGTTGCCGACGTTGATCACAGCGGCGGCTTCGTCAGGCCCGGGGATCGCCGTGAGATAGGTTGGTTGGAGACCCGCCGAGAAAACCCGGACATCGAGGGTCTCCGCGTTGATCAAGGCGACGCGCCCGCTCTCGGGATTCGTCGACCAGAGATACTTACCCGTCGAGACGGGAGCTAGAAAGCTCGGACGTTCCTCCACCTCATCAGGCAGATCGAGGGGCGCCCCAGCAGCTCCAATGCCGCCATCGATGACGCCAACCGCGCCCGTACCGCTTGGGGCATCAGAGGAACTTCCTCCTGTCGAAAAATAGCCACCGCTGCCCAAGTCGGACGCCACAGGCACTCGATCTGCCGTGCACCCCTGTAGCGCTCCGCAAACACTCAAGGCCAGTCCTGCGATCGTCGACATTCTCATCATTCACTTACCACTCGGCTAGAAAGCTCGAAACCAGTGACGGTGCGCTGCTGACCCGATTCAAGATCAATGAACATCACTCGACCTTCCGAGTGCTGCTGTGAAACGAATGCCTGTCCCGCTTCAGGAACGACCCCCGTTGAGAGCGGTCTGTTCGAGAGCTCGTAGCGATCCACCGAAAGCGTGGGAAAACGACCCAAGAAGGCTTCCGCGGGCGTCGTCGCACTGCCGGCAGTCGTCACCAGAACCCGATCCTCGGCAAAACTGACGAAGCGTGGCTCCGTGCTGGTTCCCTGAACACGCACGGGCAAGGAATCCCCGAGAGGGATGAGGGCGAAAGCTCCCGCTGCTGCTCCCGTCGCGGCCCCCATGAGCATGACCCCGTAGCTCGAGTCCTCGGCAATGAAGCCCGCCAGAGCAGGTGCCTTGACGTCGACTGTACGCACAGCGCCGCTTTCGACGTCCAAGAGGGCCACGATGGGGCTTTCGATGGCATTGGTAAAAAGCATGGCCCGGCGTCCATCCGCCGAGAGGACCGCACTGCCGACGTACTCGGGAACTTCGACCACTTGGAAAGAGTCGGGATCCTCCTTGACCTCAGAGGTATCCATGATCGCCACTCGGCTTTCGGCTCCTTGGACAGCTCCCCCTTGCCCTCCCAGCTCTGAACCGACCGTCTCGCCTCCGGGCATGACCGCAAGGGCGGTGCTCCCATCCGAGCTCACGTCCAAATCGGTCACCTCCGCGGGCAAATCGATACTCGTGGTCGTGCCTAGCTCGGTATCAACGGCAAGAATCTCCAACTGCCCGGGAAGGCGGACGAAAGCGAGCCGACCGCTAGGAATGAACGAAACGTCCCGGGCCGACTCGCCCGAAGGAGGCAAGAAAATCTCTCGCTCGATGGTCGGCTGATCGGCGGTCAGATCGATCACGCTCATCCCGGGTTGAGACACGGCAAAGGCGCGCGTCTCGTCGCTCGAGATCATGATCTGGCTGGGTCGATAGCCAACACTGAGTCGACGCGTGACGATATCCTCTGACTCACGGGAAGGGAAGGCCATGACCGTGATCTCTTGATATCCGTCGCCCGGCCCCAGAAGCTTGTCTTCATACCGCGACCAACTCACCGCAAACGCCCCTTGCTCACCGACCGCCCAGCCGCTCCCTCCCTCTTGAACCTCTACGGTCCTGACCGAGGCGATCTGATTGCGATCGTCCAACAAGAAAACAGAAGCGTCGCGGCTGCGCACGTTGTGCACGAGTGCACCCCCACCCGTCTTTCCTTCAGGGAGCACCGACAAATAGGTCGGCCCATTTCCCCCTTCGAGCACCCTGACACCGAAGTCGCGCGCGTCGATCAAAGCAACACGGTTGGTCTCGGGATTCGCGGTAAAGAGGTAGGGGCCGGAAACCGCAGGGGCGAGGAAGCTCTCTTCCAATTCCATCTCCGGTGCGACTGGTTCCTCCGGAGTACCGACGGAAGTCCCTCCTCCGGTCGAAGTGTCGGGCTGGACGGGCACCGCTCCATCGCCGCCCTCTAACGAATAGTCTGACGCGGAGCACGCTGCGGCAAGCCCGGCCGAGCCAAGGAGCATCAACACCGAAGCCGAAAGCCCCCTGCCTGTCGCCCAGTTTCGCCGACCTCCCTGTTTCGATCGCTGGCTCGCCAATCTGCGCTTTTGACCGCTCCTCACTGGAGGACGGCCGCTGCAAACACCAGGCCAAGCCATAGTGAGGCCCTACATCCCTCCAAGGAAAACGAGAGCCCCCTATCACCATGGCGCCCATGTCATACAATCGGCACATGACTCATGCTTTCCGAGCTCGCTCACGTTCACTTCCTTCGACCGGATAGCCCCAAAACCTCCAAGCTCTGTTTGCTAGCTTCAAAGCGCACCTCCTCCCCGAGACGCACCGACAGCACGCGGTAGGGGCCATCAAGAAAGATCCGCGCACTGCGCATCTTGCTGATGGCTGCAACCGACGCTCGCTCACTGACGACCTCCCGCAGCAATTTGTAGCGCTTCCCATCTCCCATGTACGGCTCACGGACGACTAGCTGCAAATTGCGCGCGGAAAGCGGAAGGACCTTGCCCCCAGCCGAACGAATGGCCGCCGTCGAGCCCGCCGGAGGCCCGACCCAAAGGCCGCTCGACTTTTGCTCCTCCTTTCGGCGCCCCACCTTGAGAATATAGGTCGAGGTGGCAGCTGGCTCCGCGTGGCAGAAGAGAGCTTCATTCAGAACGCGCTCCGAGCGGAGGTAGCCGTTCACGCGCACGGCCATCCTGGCCAGCTTGAGACGCTTCAGTGAGCCATCCAACGCACCAGCGATCATTTCCCTCAAGTTGCTCCGCTTCGCCGCACAGAAGAAACCCACGCTGTAGCGTGGAGCACTATTCACGCCCAAAATGGGGACGTGACTCACCGAGTGCGAGGCCGCAAGCAGCGTCCCGTCTCCGCCAACCGTAATCACCAAAGCCGCTCCCCGTGGATCGAATTCAGCGTGAGAGCCATAAAGGAGAAGAGGTTCGGCCCCAAGTCGAGACAGCTCGGAAAGAACCGCTTCAAGCGTGCGTTGGTGCTGCTCATGAGCCGGGCGCCACTTTCTCACGCTTTCGTGCCGCTGATGAAGCAGGCTGCGAGCACGTGCGTCCCCCCCGCCGTCCTCAAGACGAGTCAGCGCCGAGCGCTTCGCCACCACAATCACGCGAGGACGTCCACTCACGACCCGCTCCCTGGTTGAAGACCAACCCGCTCCGCAAGACGCCGAAGCACGAGCTCGCTCTTCGCGTCCGCCACCATTCCCTGACGGACAGCCTCGAGAGCTACCCGCAGCGGCACAGCCACGACCTGTCCCGCCTCCTCGAGCACCGAACCATCGGAAGGGGGCCTCCGAGCTTTTCCAAAAGTCACTTCCACGGAAAAGAGGTATTGAGCCTCTGCGATCACCCCTGGACAAGGATAGATGGGTGGTCCCAGCTCTCGGAGCGCTTCCTCCGGCACGCTGAGCCCCGTCTCTTCGAAAAGCTCCCGCGCGGCAGCCCGACGAATTCCCTCAAGGCAGCCTTCGGAAGGCTCGATCAGCCCGGCCGGCACTTCCCACAGGGCCCGCTCCGACCTCGGAACCGGACCGCGATGCGGAGCTCGCAAGGCAACAGGCGGCCGAATGGTACTTCGCAAAACCACCCACCGTTCGGGCTCGAGCTCGTCACCATCGGTCCGAACGAAATGCGCAGCAACAACGGCAGCGTCGAGGGACTGACGGTCCGCTTCATAGTAATCGAAAGCCCGAGACACGGTCCCGTCTTCGGCAATCAATCGCATGCTGCGATGAACGGTCCATAAAAACCCCTGGGGCGATTCGGTTTGGTCTTCTACCACCTCGATTCCAACCGGAGGAAGCTCGGGAAGGGCGTGCAGGCACTTCATGAATGGGGCTGCTCCATCAGTGCCCCTATGTTGCCGACCCAAGTGCACAAAGACTACACCTTGGATTGGCAAGCATGACGGGTTTGGCAAAAAGAAGCCCTCGGCGAACTCGACTTCCCACAGGTCGTCCAACGCATCCCCTCTCCTCAAAGGGGGCCCGAGATCCGTTCGATAGGGGAGGCCGACGCTGCGAACCAACCAGTGGAAAAGGGGATGCCGTTCACCGCCCCCCTCAGCGGAGGAGCACGGGCGCGACCTTTCAAGGCTGTGAGCTGTGGTCCATTTTGCTCGTGGTCCTCACCGCGTGTGCGGCGTGCGGTGCGACACAAGGCCTGCAGGCCAACTTCGCCCGCGGAGGGAACAGCCAGGAACCCGGCTCGACTCGGCACGAGGAGGCTCAGGCCATCTTCGCTCGCCTCCAAAACGTAGAGCCGAGCAGCGACGTCCCAGCGGCGGTCGGCGTGACAGGACGAGGCCTCCGCGGACGTGCACTCCCCAAGGGCAAAACCTGGCACTATGAAGGTTCGGTCGACGTCCTCCCCAGTCTCGCCGGAGATGCCGTGGCGTTTACAGGGGCAGGAACGGTGACCGTGCTCGATGTCGAAACCGGCACCCTTCGTTTCACCTTGCCGGTGTCGGGACGACGCCTCGAAGGATTCGCCTCCGATGGTCAGTACTCTGTGATGCTCCTCGTCGATTCCGACGACGCTCGTCAAGACCAAGTACTCGTAGTCGACCCTCACGGCCGGATCGTCTCGTCGGCAACTTCTCTGCGACGCCTCGGAACACCCCTGGCCGTGGCCGGTATGGGACTGATGCCTTGGGGCCAACAATATGTCTCGGCGTTCGAGCTTTCGACAGGACAGCCGATCGGCCGGCTACTCGTTCGCGATGCCGTGCATCATGTGACACTCATTGATAGCACACCGTGGGTTCTCGGCCAGGGTGCCCTTCCTCTCGATGAGCAACTCGTCGAATCACATGGTAAAAACTCCCTCCAACTCCGTCCTCGCCCTCTCCCCGGCCAACCTGGCTGGCCCGTGGACAGAAGCAAACCAAGGCCCGTTCGGGCCAGACCGGTGGCCCTGTGGGCGGTTCCCTCCTTTTCGGTTCAAGAGGAATCGAAAACGCAGCACCACCTCGAGAGGGACACGGGCTTCATCCACCGAACCTACGTGTACGGATACTATGATCTCATCGTGGGACTGAACACCGAAACCGAAAGAGTCCGCTGGACCAACTATTTCCCCCGTTCTCTTCTTGGTGGCGCAGCGAACTCCCAAGGAGTCACCGTATGCCTGGAAGACGGCAAGCTATTGCAACTCCGGTGGTCCGACGGACGGAAACGACCAGCCGGGAGCCTCGACTCCCGTCTCAAGGCTTGCGCAGTTCGTCCCCTCTCAACCAGCATGACGGGCCCCCCCCGCAAGAACCTACCCATTCAGGTTCAACGCGCCATTGAAAACACCGGTCCCTCGATGGCGGCGGTTCAGGCTCTCCTCGTGGAAGATCTCGCACAACACCAAGGCGCTGCCGTGACCCGTGCACTCCTCGCCATCGCGCAAGACCCACTCACGTCCACAACACTCAGTGAACGTGCCGCAAAGTCTCTAGCTCGCCGCCGGTCTGGAGCCGAAGCGATGATCCGAGCTCTCAAGGCAGGAGCTCCCACGACGAGCGGCGATCCTTGGGGAGACGGCTCGCACCGGTCCCAAGGCACATCAACACTCGAGCTCCCCTCAGCTGGACGCCGCCCTCCACCGGTCATTGCCCTGGCCCAAGCGCTCACCGCCATGAAGGTGACAGGAGCCGCGTCGACCCTTGTCCGCTACCTAGAAAATCCCGGCATTGAAGGCGAGCAGTCCCGGGCCATACTCCAAGCTCTATTCGTCCTAGGTGGCGAAAAACAGCTTCCGGAAATCCGACGCTTCTTTGCCACCTTCAAAAACGGAGGCGGAGATGAAGCTTTTATCGAAGCCCTGGTCCTCGCCGCCCAATTCTTGCTCACCTGGGGAACGGAAGCGGACCGGCGACAAGTCGTCCGAGCCCAAACCGACGTCCTGACTCACCCAGACTTAGCAGAGGCGCTCAAGCAGTTACCGGAGACAACCAATTCCAAGTCATCCAACCTGAGCGAATGATCACCGGAGCGTCACAAGAAGTGAGACACTTCGAACACCGAAATGCTTGAATCGAGCGAAGATTGCACACAGAAACAGTAGCCTCCCGGACCCAACCCATGCCCCTCATCACCGACCTGACCGGCGATCTCGAAGTCGCCATCGACGCCATCACCGAGAGCTACAAGCCAAGTCTCGCCATCAACAACCTGGAAAGCGCGGCGATGCCGAATCGGCGCGCCGTCATCGAGGCCTTTCAGCACATCGCTCCGGTCATCTTTCTCGGCTACTACTCGCTTCGGCCGCTGAGTCAGAAGAATCTGCGCTACTCCATCAGTGAGCACGTCTACCCAGCCTACGAACGCCTCTGCGAGCAGATTCACCGGGCGGTAACCTACGAAGCCCGGGCAGGTCGCATGAACGACCGCGACGCGGATTTCGCTCACAGAGCAACCCTCGACCTCTTCCGACAGCTCCCCGAGCTCAGACTCATCCTCAACGAGGACGCCATGGCGGCCTTTCACCGTGACCCCGCAGCTCGAAGCGTCGAAGAAGTCATCTTTAGCTATCCGACCCTGGTTGCCATCATGGCCCATCGCGTTGCTCACGTCCTCTACCGAGGCGGCGTTCCGATGATTCCGCGGATCATCAGTGAATATGCTCACAGCCGCACGGGAATCGACATCAATCCCGGTGCGCAGATTGGCAAGCGGCTCTTCATCGATCACGGTACAGGAATCGTCATCGGAGAAACCGCTCGATTGGGTAACGATGTCCGGCTCTACCAAGGCGTGACGCTCGGTGCTCTGAGCACTCGACGCCAGTTCTCGGAGCCCGATGAAGGCCCCGTCCAGCGCCACCCGACCATCGAGGATCGCGTAACAATTTACGCCGGCGCCACCATCCTCGGAGGGGAAACTGTGGTCGGCGCCGATTCCGTCATCGGCGGCAACGTCTGGCTCGTTCGCTCGGTGCCACAGGGATCGAAGATCTTCGGCCGCCCCCGCCTCGAACCGGACGAAAAGGAAACGTAACCGACGCACCCAAAAGTGGGGCCGCAAGGACTGCTCGACAGTCGTGCTCGGTCATTTAGGTCACCAGCAGCGGGTCAGTATCTCTCTCGGAGACCAGCACGATCAGTCCTGGACACGCTTCCCCAAGTCGCTCGGCCAGTCGAGGCAAGAAACCGCGTTCGGTGTTGGTATGGTCGGTGAGGACGACGCCCGTCCCTCGAGCCCGGCGAGACAGCACATCGTGATGTCGCATTTCCCCAGTCAACAGCAAGTCGGCTTCTTTCACCTGCTGAAACAAACCACCCCCAGCACCAGGGCAAACAGCAATCGTCTGAACTCGCTCCAGCCCTTCCGGGCGTGAAACACGCAAGTAATCCAGTCCCAAATGGGCCTTGATCTTATCCAGGGCCACGCTCCACTCGAGGGGTTCTTCGACAGTCACGAGACGCCCCGCACCGACTTCTGGACTGAGTTCGTCTCGGACAATGGGAACACTCGGTCCCCTCCCGAATGCCTCTGCGAGCCACTCTGCCATGCCCCCGGCTGCGGCATCGAGAGCCGTATGGGGAGAATAGATGGTGATGTTTGAGCGCAGGGCCGATACAATGAGTTGCTCACCGGGGTGCGCATGACGCACCCTCTTCAGACCGGCGAATATCGGTGGGTGATAGGCAATGATAAGGTCGGCCGCAGCGGCTCGAGCTTCGGCTAGAGTCGATTCCGTGAGATCGATCGTCAAAAAGGCAGTAGAAAAGGACGTCCTTTCTCCCGGATCGACGATCAGTCCCACATTGTCCCAGCTCTCTGCCAGGCGGAGGGGAGCAAGAGACTCGAGGGCAGCAAAAACACGAGGCGTTTCCACGGGCATGGCCTGGGAGCCTACTACAAACCGGGACCGCGCCCGACCTCGAAGAGCGAAACCGTCAACCGCCGAGTGTTCGACATTCGTCAAGGCTCATTTAAGATGCCTCACATCACTCGCTGGAGCTCCATCCGTGCCGAACCGGAAACCCCAGTCACCCGCTCGAGCCGCACTCGATTCTTCGGTGGGGTGTTCTTCGATGGGGGGCCTTCGGTGAAGTGTCCTTCGATGGGGCCGCGGCATGTGGGCTCCAGTGATTCCACAAAAAGACATCTTCTTCGAAAAAGGAAACGAAAGCTCATGAAATACCGAACTTGGTTCCTCCTCGGCTGTGTCTGTCTCCTCGGGTGCGACGAAAAGACAGAGGCCGAGGCCAAGACGGAGCAAGAAGCGGAAACAGCAAAAGCCGAACAATCTGCAGCTCAAGCCGTTCCCACTCAGACACCCGAAGAAAAGGCGGCGGCTGCCGCCGCTCGAGCCGCCGCAGAAAGAAAACGCAAAGAGGAAGCCAAAGAACAAGAAAAGGTCGAGGCCAATCCTCTCACCGAGTGCTGTCGGGCCTTGGGCAAACGCGGATTTACTCAGCGCAGCCCGGAATACATGAAGGCTTCCAAGGCCTGCGGAAAGGCGCTTGAGGCCGAAGAAACGCCAGCACAGGCCCTCCCTGGCATCAAGAAGGCCCTCAAGGGCAAGGGACTTCCGTCCGAGTGCTCGGAGTAAGCTTCACTGCGACGACACTCGGTGTCCCCCATGACACAAATCCAAGCCTACCTCTGTGATCTCGACGGAACCCTGTACCGGCCCTCGATCATGAAGTGGCTGATAGCGGCTGAATTGATGCTTTTCGCGCCGCAGCACATCAGCACCTTGCGCCGATTCAGACGGGTTCATGAGTCTCTTCGGGAGGAGCTCGTGGCCAGTCCAGAGCTTGAGTTTTCTCCCACTCCACTCGACGAACAATTGTACCGTGCCGCCACGAACCGACTCGACGAAGCCGCTCTCCGGAAGGTAGTCACCACGTGGATGATGAAACGACCGGGGAAGTGGCTGCGGCGGCTCGTGCGCCGCGAGCTCATCGAGGGGCTGCAGGAGTTCCGCACAGCAGGGGGAAAGCTTGGCGTGGTCAGCGACTACCCAGCAAAGGACAAACTCGAGTCCATGGGGCTCGACACCCTGTTCGATGTGGTCGTCGCCAATGGAGAACACCCCGAACTGCGCCGTCTTAAACCGGCGCCCGATGGATACCTCATTGCTGCCCAGGCACTCGGTGTTCCTCCAGCGCAGTGCCTCGTCATCGGAGATCGAGATGATGCAGATGGGGCCGCTGCACGTCGCGCGGGAATGCAATTCAGGCTCATTGGGGCCACCTCTTCCGCGCCGAGCAAACCACGTCGAGAAATCAAGAAAGCCACATAGACAAATATGCAGATCGAGCTCTTTTATTCCGAGACGAGCCCTTATTCACGGAAGGTCCGTGTCATGCTCATGGAAAAACACGTTCCCTTCAAGGAGATCGACGTTCGCACTTTGGACGGAAAGATCGATACCGGAAACCCCCTCGATAAAATTCCCACTCTTCGCATCGACTCGGAACCGCTCTACGATTCTCGCGTGATCACTGGAGCGTTGGAAGGTCTGTACCCGGAGCCAGGTCTTCTTCCCAAGGACACCATGGAGCGAGCGCTTGTGAGACGATTGGAAGCCCTCTGCGACGGCCTTTGCGACGTCGTGATTCCCGTTGTCACCGATCAACGGCGCCCTCCTACGATGCAAGACCAAGCGCTCAACGACAAACGCCTCGGGAAGGCTCGTGCGGCACTCGATCAACTGGAAGAAGCCACGCGAGAACCTTATCTCTACCGCCAACGCTTCAGCCTCGCCGACATCGCCTGCGTTTCCGCCCTCGGCTATATCGGACTCAGAATGCCCCACCTCCTCGAAGGCTACACAACGTTGGCAGGGTACCACGAGCGCCAACTCGAACGTCCTAGTTTGGCCGAGACCGTACCTCCTCAAATCCCCCCGCCTCCTCTCTGATCGCAAGAGGGTCGGGGCGTTTCTCAAGAGCTCTTTGTGGCAAACTGATCGACGCTCTAGCGCACAACGGCGCTAGTGCCTCGGCAACTCACGTTTCGAGCGGTTTCGAAG